>JBDGUC010000038.1:0-8685 GCA_042216285.1 Haloferacaceae archaeon | reverse complement strand
ACGACCCCGACGCGGCCGTCGAGGTCGCCCGCGAACTCGACGGCTCGGGGCTGGTCAACCTCGAACAGCCCGTCCCCCAGGACGACCTGGAGGGGCTGGCCCGCGTGACCGCCGCGACCGAGGACCTCCCGATCGGGGCCGACGAACCCGTCACCGACCGCACCCGCCTGTTCGAGATCCTGGCCCACGGCGTCGCCGACCGGGTGAAGCTCAAGGTCCTGCGCCTCGGCGGCCTGACGACCTGCCGGAGCGCGATCGACGTCGCCAACGCCGCGGGCGTCGCGCCGATCGTCGGCCACGGCTTCTGCCTCTCGCCGGCCGCCGCCGCCGAGATCGCCCTGGTCGCCACCCGCCGGGACGCGGAGATCTTCCGGCCCGTCGAGGCCGTCGGTCCGCTCAAGGCCGTCGACGAACCGTTCGAGCCGACACTCGACATGAGCGACGGGAACGTCCGGGTCCCCGACGGTCCCGGACTCGGCGTGGGGCTGGACGACGACGCGCTCGCCGAGTTCGAGGTCTGATCCCCGGTCCGGTCGGCGGCGCCGGCACCGACGGAGCGATATGTCCTCCCGTCGAACGGGGACCATGACAGTCCGCGAGCGGATCGGCGTCGACCTCGGGGCGCGACGTTCGGTGCGGGAGGCCGTCGAGTGGGCCGCGGAGCACGACGTGCGGTACGTCGACGTCCGCCTCGACGACGGCCCCCTGGACCCCGACGCGTACGCGCCCGACGAGCGCGAGGCGATCCGATCGACCCGTGCCGACCACGACGTCAGCCTCGGCCTCCACACCCTCTCCGGGGTGAACGTCGCCGAGAAGTCGCCCCACGTGCGCGAGGGGGCCGACGCGTACATGCGGGCGTACGTCGACGTCGCGGCGGCGCTCTCGGCCGACCGGGTGATCGTCCACGGCGGCTACCACTTCGGCGACAGGGAGTCCCGGATGGCGGCGAGCCTGGACCGCCTGGAGCGGACGCTCGCGTACGCCGCCGACCGGGACGTGACCCTCCTGCTGGAGAACCACAACCGCGAACCCGACGACGCGGAGATCCACTACATGCCGGTGACGCTCGCGGAGTGCGAGCGGTATTTCGACGACCTGGCGACGGGAACCCTGGGCTGGGCGTTCAACCCGCCCCACGCCCGCCTGTTCCCCGAGGGGATCGATGGCTACCTCGACGCGCTCGGCGTCGAGCGGTGCGGACAGGTCCGGCTCAACGACAACGACGGGACGGTCGAGGAACACCTCGCCCCCGGCGAGGGGACGCTCGACTTCGCGTGGCTGTTCGATCTGCTTTCGGACGCGGGCTACCGGGGGCACTACATGCTCGCGTTCGGCACGCCGGAGGCGATGCTCGACGGCCGGGAGTATCTGGTCGAGCGCCACCCGGAGACGCGGCCCTGACGGGCCGTCGCCGGTAACCATACGCTTAATTTCGCCCCCCGTGTGTCGGGGGATCACGATGGAAATAACCGACGTCGAGACGGTCATCGTCGAGAGTCCGGTCGGCGCCGCCTCCCTGCCCGCGGAGGTCGGCGACCGGTCGGTCGACATCAGTTCGGTGATCGTCAGACTGCACACCGACGAGGGGATCACGGGCATCGGCGAATCGTTCTACCGGTCGGTCGAGGACAACCGCTTTCTGGCGGCGAGCATCGAGGCGCTCGGCCGACACGTGATCGGCGAGGACCCCCGGCAGGCCACGGCCCACTGGCACGAGATCTATCTGCACGCCAAACGCTCCGGCGGCTACGGCGCGCTCTCCGCGCTCAACTCGGCGATGTGGGACGTGAAGGGCAAGGCCGTCGGCGCGCCGGTCTACGAACTGCTCGGCGGCCAGTGTGGCGACCTCTCGGCCTACGCCACCTTCCCGGCCGAGAAGACCCCGGACGAACTCGTCGAGTCGGCCGCGTGGCTCGCCGAGAAGGGCTTTTACGCCATGAAGATCGGCGCCGGCTTCGGCGTCGAGGAGGACGGCGAGCGCATCCGGACGGTGATGGACCGCATCCCCGACGAGTTCGGCCTGGCCATCGACGCCAACACCTCCTACCAGTTCGACGACGCGCTCCGGGTGGCCGAGATCGCGAGCGAGTACGGCTGCGAGTGGTTCGAGGAGCCCATCTCGCACACCGACATCCAGGGGCAGGCCGAACTGAACTCCTCGGTGTCGGTGCCCATCTCGGGCTATCAGACCCACACGCCCCACTACCCCGCGGTCGATCACCTCCGGGCCAACGCCCTGGAGATCTATCAGCCGACGCTCACCTACTCGGGCGGGATCACGGGTGCCAGCCGGGTGGCGACGCTGGTCGAGGCGTTCGACAAGCGCCTCGTCCCCCACGCGCTCGGGCCCGCGGTCAACTACGCGGCCAGCCTCCACGTCGCGGCCGCGGCGCGCGCCTGCGAACTCATCGAGTTCGCCGTCCTCGAGGACGGCGTCGACGACCCCGGCGTCTACGTCGGCGGCCCCCACATCGCGAACCGAGACGCCATCTACGTCGAGGACGGCGGCACCATCTCCCCGCCGGAGGGCCCCGGCCTCGGCGTCCGCATCGACGAGGAGACGCTGGAGAACTACCGGGTCGACTGACCGCCCCGAGCCGTTTTTCGTCCGCGCCGCCGTCGATCGCCCGCCGTCACACCCGCTCGCGCAGGTCGTCGATCACGTCGGCGGTGCCCGCCTCGCCCCCGATGTCGGGCGTCCGCGGGGCGTCCGAGTCGGCGAGTTGCTCCGTGACGGCGTCCCAGAGCACGTCGCCGGCCTCCTCCTCGCCGAACTGATCGAACATCATCGACACCGAGAGGACCGTCCCGATGGGGTTGGCGATCCCCTGGCCGGTGATGTCGAAGGCGCTCCCGTGGACGGGTTCGAACATCGGCGGGTACTCGCCGGAGGGGTTGACGTTCGCCGACGGCGCCAGCCCCATGCTCCCGGTGATGATGGCGGCGATGTCGGTGACGATGTCGCCAAAGAGGTTGGAGGTGACGATGACGTCGAACTCCTCGGGACGCCGGATGAGGTCCATCGAGGCGGCGTCGACCAGCAGGCGCTCGACCTCCACGTCGGGGTAGTCCTCGGCGACCTCCTCGATCACCTCGTCCCAGAGGACCATGCTGTAGGCCTGGGCGTTGGACTTGGTGATGCTGATGAGGTGGCCCTCGCGCTCGCTCGCGCCCTCGAAGGCCGCGCGGGCGATGCGCTCGACGCCGGTGCGGGTGAACACGCCCGACTGGACGGCCACCTCGTGGTCGAAGCCCGTGTGGACGCGCCCGCCGGCGTGTGCGTACTCGCCCTCGGTGTTCTCCCGGTAGGTGACGAGGTCGATGTCGCCGCCCGAGTAGCCCGCGAGCGGGCTCTCGATCCCCTCGAACAGGATCGCCGGCCGCTTGCAGACCGCCTGGTCGAACGACTGGCGGATGGGGAGCAGGAGGCCGTGGAGCGTGACGTGGTCGGGCACCTCGGGGTGGCCGACGGCACCGAGCAGGATCGCGTCCCGGTCCTCGATCCGCGCGAGGCCGTCGTCGGGCATCATCGCGCCCTCGTCGAGGTAGCGCTGACTGCCCCAGTCGAAGCGGGTGAACTCCAGTTCGAACCCGTGGGAGTTCGCCACCTCCTCGACGAGCGGGAGCGCCGCGTCGATGACCTCCGGGCCAATGCCGTCGGCGGGAATGGTCGCAACGTCGTACGCCATGCCGGTTAGACGTGACGGGGGGCATATAGTACCGCCGGAATGCGGCGAGCGCCGACCGGGAGCCGTGACGGGCCGGCGATCAGGTCTCGGTGACGGGCCGGCGAGCGAGGACGCCCCCGAGCACGAGCGCGAGGGCCGCGACGGCCGCGAGGAGGGCAAAGAGCGCGCCGGCGTCGGCGCGGGTCAGCACCGCCCCCGCGAGCGCGGCGCCGGCGGCGCCGACGCCGAAGACCGCGAGGTAGGTGTAACCGAAGGAGAGCCCCCGGGCCCCGGCGGGGACGTGCCGCGAGATCACCTCCTGGTTGATCGGCGCCTCCATGAACACGAGGAAGCCGAGCAGGCCCGACGCGACGAGCGACGGTCCGAGGCCCGCGTCGGCCGCGGGAACGAACAGCAGTGCCACGAGGACCAGGGCGAGGAAGGTGCCGACGAGGGCGTACTCGGCGCGCACCCGGTCGACCAGTCGCCCGCCGACGTACTGACCCGCGCCGCCGAGGACGAGCAGTCCCGAGTAGACGTACTGGCTCGGCTTCAGGGCGTGGCCGGCGACGGTCACGGGGTCGAAGAGCGCAAAGCCCGCGAGCACCTCCGGGAGGAAGGTGAAGGCGCCGCGGTAGTAGAGCCCGTAGAGGGTGCCGACCAGGAAGACGAGCGCGAAGCCGCCGGTGAACAGCAGTTTCGAGTCCCGGAGCAGGGTCGAGAGGTCTCGCACACCCTCGCGTCGGGCGGCGGCGTCGCGGTCTTCGGCGCCCGCCGTCTCGTCGAAGTCGATCCGCACGGCGACGACGAGCGCCAGCGCGGCCGGGAGCACCAGGACGGCGGCGACGAGTCGCCAGTCGAGCAGCGCGAGCAACACGGCCCCCAGGAGCGGCCCGGTGGCGACGCCGACGTTCCCGGCGACGCCGTGGTAGGCGAACGTCGTCCCGCGCTCGCGGGCGCCGCGACTGATGAGCGCCAGCCCGGCCGGGTGGTAGACGCTCGCGGCCGCCCCCCAGACGAGCAGGCCCGCGGCCACCCCGACGACGCCGGGAGCGAGGCTCACGAGCGCGAACCCGGCGCCCATCCCCGCGACGCCACCGAGCACGAGGCTCTTCGAGGAGTAGGTGTCGGCGAGGATTCCGCCCGGGAGCGCGCCCACGCCGGTCAGCGCGTAGCTCGCGCCCACGATCAGCCCGAGCGTCGCCGGCGTCACCCGGAAGGCGTCGAGCCAGACGGCACCGAACAGCGGGATCACCAGCTCGTAGGTGTGGAACGTGGCGTGGCCGAGCATGGTGAAGGCCGCGATGGCCCGGTCGTTGCCGTCCATGCGCGCGGGTGGCGGGGAGGGGGGTTCAACCCCCCACCTCGTATGTGAGGGCGGGCTCTCGACCGTCCGTCCGGCGTGTGGCCCCGTCAGCCGTCGGGCGCGTCGCCGAGTACCTTCGCCTCGGCCTTCCGGAGGTGTTCGAGGAACGTCGTCGTGGTGACGCCGACCTCGGCGGCGAGGTCGCCGGCGTCGACCTCGCGGGGATAGGCGTAGTAGCCCCGCTCGCGGGCCAGCGTCAGACACTGGCGCTGGCGGGGCGAGAGCCGTCGGCGGGGCGAGCGGCCGTCGCCACGTCCGGCCGCCGGCGTGGCGGTCAGCCGAACCAGGTCGACGTCGGCGTCGTAGGCCGCCGCGAGGTCGTCGAGGGCCCCTCCGACGGCGTCGCGGTCGGCCCGCGCCAGGAGCGTCCGGCGCTCGCGCCCGCCCTGGTGGCGCGTCGGGCCGTGGTGGAGGAATCCCCGGTCGGCGAACGCCGACCGGACGCTCGGCCCGGGGTCGTACTCGACGAGCAGTTCGGTGGCGGTCGAACCGTGCGTCGCCGCGCTCGAATCCGGCAGGGGGGCGACGGCCGCCGTCAGCGGCGAGGCGTCGACGGCGTCGACGAGCGCCGACACCGCGTCCCGGTCGGGGCCGTAGGCCGTATAGCGGGCGAGACACCGGTCGCCGTCGGGCGCGCTCCCGTGGCCGAGCAGGCCGCCGTCGCGGTCGCGGGTGACCTGGAGGGTCCAGCAGTCCGGGTGCCAGACGTCGACCGCGACCCCGAGCAGTTCGGTCGCCATCGGTCAGTCCACGCGGAACGACGCGAGCACGTCGCGGTCGATCTCGACCCCGATCCCGGGTCGGTCCGGGATCGACACCTCGCTCCCCTCGGTGGTGATGGGGTCGACGACGAGGTCCTCGCGGATCGGGTTGGGCGTCCGGTCGAACTCCAGCATCGGGGCGGGGAGGTCGGGGAGGGTGGCGAGCATCTGGAGGCTGGCCCCGAGCGCGACCGCGCTCCCGAAGACGTGCGGGATGCAGGCGACGTTCCGGGCGGCCGCGAGGTCCGCCACCCGGCGCGTCGAGGTGATCCCGCCCGCGCTGGTCACGTCGGGCTGGACGAAGTCGACACAGCCCCGGTCGATCACCTCGTCGAACCGGTCGAGGAAGGCCCAGCACTCGCCGCCGGCGAGCGAGACGTCGAGTTCCGCGTTCAGCCGCTCGTAGGCGTCCAGGTCGCGGGGGACCACCGGCTCCTCGAACCAGTGGACGTCGAGGTCGGCCAGTCGCTCGCCCACCCAGCGGGCGTCGGCGGCGTCGTAGGCGTGGTTGGCGTCGGTCATCAGGCGGACGTCGTCGCCGACGGCCTCGCGGATCGCCCGGACGAGTTCGACGTCGGTCTCCCGGCCGCAGTCGGGGAAGTGGCGCGCCATCCCGATCTTGTTCTTCAGCGCGTCGAAGCCGGCGTCGACGTGGCCGTTCGCCTCCGCGACGACCGACTCGCGCACCGCCGCGAAGTCGTCGACGTCCGGCCAGAAGTGGCCGGTCGCGTACGCCCGGACGGACTCGCGGTTGCGTCCGCCCAGAAGCGACGCGACCGACTCCTCGGTCGACTTGCCCTTCAGGTCCCAGAGCGCGATGTCGACGCCCCCGACGACGCTCGCGGGGACGTAGGAGTGATACGACGACCGGAGTTTGAACCGGAGATCGTCGTGGATCGTCGCCACGTCGCTCGGATCTTTGCCCTCCAGCCACGGGCCGACGTACTCCTCGATCAGTTCGCGGTTGCCCGCCACCGGCCCCCAGCACTCGCCCCAGCCCTCGGTCCCGTCGGCGTCGACGATCCGGATCAGACAGTACTCCCGGCTCGAAATCCACTTCTGGGCGATGGCGAACCGCTCGTCGAGGTCGCGGCGGAGCGGGATCGCCTCGACCGTCTCGATTGCCATGCGCGCCCCTGGGGGAGCGATCCCCTGAAGCTTTCCGTCCGCGGCCGCCGCCGTTCGGCCGGAACGGGGATCGGCGGACCGCCGGCCCTCCGTGGGATCGGCGCCGCCTCCCGGCGCGTGTGACGGCCGTTTCCCGGCGGGCGTCCGGTCGACCCCGGGGAACCGAAGCCCTTAGTTCGCGGCGTGCAGACCTGGTGGACAATTCGTCGCATGTCACGGAACGAACCGTCGGACGACGCGCCCGCGGACGCGACGGCGGGGCCGGATCCGGCGGCCGACGACCGCGCGCCGTACGACTACCGGGGCGAGGAGGTCGAGCGGCCGGGGCTGACGGCCGACCTCCGGAGGCTCGTCGAGGGGGACGTGCGTTTCGACACCTACACCCGGCAACTGTACGCCACCGACGCCTCCGCCTACGAGGTCACGCCCATCGGCGTCGTCTTCCCCACCTCCACCGCGGACGTCTCGGCGGTCGTCGAGTACTGCGCCGCCCGTGAGATTCCGGTCCTCCCCCGCGGCGGCGGCACCAGCCTCGCCGGTCAGGCCGTCAACGAGGCCGTCGTCCTCGATTTCACCCGCCACATGGGGTCGGTTCTCGACGTGCGGCCGGACGACCGGGAGGTCCGGGTCCAGTCCGGGACCGTCGTCGCCGAGATGAACGAACGGCTCGAACCCCACGGGCTGAAGTTCGCGCCCGACCCCTCGACGGCCAACCGGAGCGCCGTGGGCGGCGCCATCGGCAACAACACGACCGGGGCCCACTCGCTGCAGTACGGCAAGACCGACGCCTACGTGGCGGAACTGGAGGTCGTCCTCGCCGACGGGACCGTCACGACGCTCGGCGACGTGGGCCTGGACGACCTCCAGGCCCGGGCCGACCCGGAGGGGAGCGTCGAGGAACGGCTGTACGCCGAAGTGGCGCGGATCGTCGAGGAGGAGGCCGAGGCGGTGGAGGCGGCCTTCCCGGGGATCAAGCGCAACGCCTCGGGCTACAACCTGGACGTGCTGATCGAGGAGGCCCGGCAGGCCCGGGACCCCGCCCACGAGCGCGAGACGGTCAACCTCGGGCGCCTGATCGTCGGGAGCGAGGGGACGTTGGCCATCGTCACCGAGGCGACGCTCGCGCTCGAACCGATCCCGCCGACCACGGCGATCGGACTGTTGACCTACGACTCGCTTCTGGACGCGATGGAGGACGTCGGTCCCATCCTCGCCCACGACCCCGCCGCCCTCGAAGTGATGGACGGGGTGTTGCTCGACCTGGCCCGGGACCTGGAGGAGTTCAGGGACGTGGTGGGACTCCTCCCCGAGCGCACCGACTCGTTCCTGCTCGTCGAATTTTACGCCGCCGACGAGGACGAGGCCCGCGAGAAGGTCGAGGCGCTGCTCGACGACCGCGTCGGCGAGATCGCCTTCGACGGCCTGGAGGCCTACTCGAAGGAGAAACGGGAGGAGTTCTGGCGGATGCGCAAGGCCTCGACGCCCATCCTCCTGTCGCGCACCACCGACGAGAAACACCTCGCGTTCGTCGAGGACATCGCCGTCCCGCCCGAACACCTCCCCGAGTACATCGCCGACTTCCAGGCCGTCTTCGAGGACAACGACACGTTCGGCTCCTTTTACGCCCACGCCGGGCCGGGCTGTCTCCACGTCCGGCCGCTGATCAACACCAAGACGCTGGAGGGCGTCGAGACGATGGAGTCGATCGCCGACGCCGTCACCGACCTGGTCGTCGAGTACGGCGGGAGCGTGTCGGGCG
>JBDGUC010000028.1:0-8725 GCA_042216285.1 Haloferacaceae archaeon | reverse complement strand
AGTGTTCCGGGCGTACATTCTGCGATACTATGCTCCTACTCACAGACGATCTGCGGAGTAGCTCCGAGACTCGTACAGTCGTAGAGAGAAAACAATAGGACTGTTCGGCGTGAGACTCCGGCGATGACCGACTCGTGCTGGTATCCGTCGGTCGAAAGTGTCCTCGACATCCACGAGGACATCGTCTCGGAGTATCCCGACACGAGGTCGGGCATCCAGAGCCGTGGCGACGTCGAATTCGCGCTGGAGTACATCAGCGAAGGGAGCTTCGGTTCAGTTCCGGAGGCGGTTCACGAGAAGGCGTTTCATCTGCTTCGACTCCTCGTCGCCAATCATCCGTTCGTGGACGGCAACAAGCGCACTGCACTCAACGCGACGAACGTGTTCTATCTGCTCAATGGATATCGATTCGACTACGACGACGAGATCAGGGAACTACTCAAGCAGTTCGGAACGGACGAATCGATGGTTGGCGAAGATCACGTGCTCGAATATCTCCGAACACATACGACGGAGATTGATCTGAATGACGTGGTCAAACAGTGGCGAGGTGACCTGGTCGCGTACGGACTCGATCAACTGTCCGACGAATCGTCGGACCCGAACGATTAACCGCACCGACGGACAAGAAACGGTCATGGCGACGGAAGAGAAGACGGCCGAACGCACCCCTCTCGACGACGTGATGGAGGATATCCGTCGAGAACTCGTGTTGCGAGTCGCCAAGGCCGACCGGGACGAACATCGCGAGATTTACGACGCACTCGAAAACGAGTGAATTTCTCACGTCCGTCGGTTTTCAACCCGCAGATTTCAGGGATTTACTTCCACCGAGCATACTAGTAGAAACTCGGCCGGTGGTGTTCCGGGCGCACGTTCGACGTTCGATCGGTGGCGACAATACCGGGTCGACCGGAGACGGAGCGGATCACACCGACGAGATCCGTCCGTGGGACGAGGACGACCGGTGGATCGCCAAAGACGTCGAAATCGGACACAACGCGAGGCCGATCCGGAACGGCACACTGGAACGTCTCGACGACGCGATCGCCCTCCACGAGTAGTTCTCGCTCGGTGGTTCGGTCGACGGGGTCGAGCCGTGACCGGCTGGCGTCCCGGGCGACCCATAGCCGCCGCCCGGAACGCATGGCCGGGCGATTCACCCGCCCACCGCTCGCGGCTCTTCCGGGCGGTCACGCCCGGAGCGCACCGATCGCGTGCCTGCCGCCGGCCACGGCGACGGCGAGGACGCCACCCAGACCGACCGGTCCCGAGAGCGCGAGGAGCGTCGTCGCCGGTTCGACGACGCCGGCCCCGCGCAGGGCGACGCCCGTTCCGGCGAGGCCGAAGGCCGCGAGCCAGAGGCCGCCGCCGAGGCGGGCCAGACGGTCGTGCCACAGTCGCCGCGCGAGTCCGGTGACCGGTCGCCACCCGTATGCGTCGTCGGGGCCGTCCTCGCGGTCGTCCGGCGGGTCGGCGGGCGCCTCCCGGGGAGAGAGGAACGCGGTGGCGACCCCGACGCCGACGCCGACGAGCCCCACGAGCACCGAGTGCGGGGAGGCGACGCCGCCGAGGGCGGCGACGATGGCCGCGAGGCCGACGGCCTTCGACGCGCCGTCGAGGAGGCGGAACGCGCGCCGCGAGAGCGGAACGTCCACGAACTCACCCGCCGCTCCCGAGTCGTCGCGCGCGTCGGTCGAGGAGCCAGTAGACGACCACGAAGTCGAAGAGGGGCATCCCCACGGTCAGCGCGACGAGCCCCGGATACAGGAGGGGTTTCGGCACGCCGAGCACGGCGACGACGGTGGATTTCATCCCGTCGATCGAGAGCACGACGACGAGCATGATGGCGGCCACGCCGAGCGCCGTCTGGAGCGGCCGGTCGAGCGGATCGGCCGTGAAGTGGACGGGACGCTCCGGGTTGTCCAGGAGCGGCCAGATCGTCATCGCGCCGATGATCGTCACGGGAAGGAGGACGCCGCCGACGAAGCGCCCCCAGTCGCCGAGCCAGGCCGGCATCATCTTCAGCGATCCGAAGACCCACATGAAAAACCAGTCCGGTCCGACGTGGGCGGGCGTCGACGTCGGCGTCGCGGGGCCGATGAGGGCGATGCGCTGGACGGGGAAGACCCCGGCGAGAACCGAGACCGTCGCGGCCGTGAGGAGAAAGACCACGGTGGAGACGAGAAACTGCTGGGGAAAGAGGGGCGTCCCGACGACGACGGAGTCGTCGCTCGCGTCCGGCCGGCCGTCGCCCCGGGAACTCGGCGCGTGTTCGGTGTGTTTCTGCCGGAGCAACACGGCCATGTGCAGTCCGACGATGCCGACGAGCGTCGCCGGAACGAGAAAGACGTGGAGGAAGAACAGGCGCGGGATGACCTGGTCGGCCGCCGCGGGGAACGCCCCGCCGAAGACGAGCGACTGTACGAACGGCCCGAGTACGGGAATCGTGCCGGTCATCTGGAAGCCGATGGTCGTCGCCGTCTTGCTGAAGTTGTCGAACGGGAGCGCGTAGCCGAAAAAGCCCTCGACCAGGGCGAGCAACAGCAGCGAACTCCCGATGAACCAGTTGGGTTCGTGCGGGTTCCGGTACGCGCCGGTGAAGAAGACGCGGAACATGTGCAGGGCGATGGCCGCGATGAAGACGTACGCCGCCCAGTGGTGCATCATCCGGAGGAACATCCCGAACCGGGTGTCGTAGGTGACGTGCAGGACGCTTGCGAACGCCGCGGGCACCTGCGTGCCGGCGTACCGCAGGGCGTTGCCGTGGTACGTCACCCGGTGGACGGTGGGGTTGTACAGCAGTCCGAGGAACGTCCCCGTGACGGCGAGGATCACGAAGGTGAACAGCGCGATCTCGCCGAGGAGGAACGACCCGTAACCGTCCTCTGGAAACGCCTTGCCGAGGATCGTGTGATCGAGTTCGAGTCGCCGGTCCAGCCAGTCGAACGGACGGCTGTTCGGATACCCCTCGTGGGTGTGGATCGTCACGTCGGTCTCCGCGAGGGTGTCGCTCGTGCCGCCGTCGGTCGCCGGCTCGGAACGGTCGTCCCGCGATCCGTCCCGGCCGGGGCGGTCCCCGTCGGACGGGTCGTCTCCGCCGTCGTCGTGTGAGTCCGTCATCGGTTCAGTCCTCCGGTCCGATCGGTCCCTCGAAGGGGCCCGTCGCGAGCAGGAGACTCCGGTTCGCGTCGTCGGCGATGCCGAGCGGGAGTTGTGGGAGCGCGCGGGGGGCGGGTCCGCCGACCACGGACGCCCCCTTCCGGGGGTCGTAGACGCTCCCGTGACAGGGGCACTCGAGGTTCGAACCCCGTTCGCCCGAGACGAGACAGCCCTCGTGCGTGCAGACCTTCGAGTAGGCGACGTACCCCTTCGCCGTCCCGTCGAGGTTCGTCGGGGGGGCGTACTCGTCTTCGGGGTATCGGAGCAGGAGGGTGGTGGCGTCGTGGGTGACGAGGGCGCCACCGCCCTGCTTCTCCGGGAAGACGTCCATCTCGTCGAACTGGTCGGTCGAGAGGGCGTCCGACGCGCTCAGGGGATCGCCGTTCTCGTCGAGGAGGCGGGTGCCCCGCACGTAGAGCCGTCCGCTCCCCGTCTTCAGGTCGCCGGGGAGCCCCGACACGTAGTCGACGGCGAACCCGCCGAACGCGGCCGCACCGCCGATGCTGGCGAGCAGTTTCGCCACGTTCCGTCGCGTCAGCTCCTCGTCCGTCAGCGGGGCCTCGGAGTCGCGTCCGTCGGCGTCGGTCTCTCCATCAGTCATGGTCCGTCTCCTGGTGGTCCCTGGTCTCGACGACGGTGACGTCCGGAACGAAGTACGCCGTGTACGCGAGGACCGTCAGCGCGAGCGCGAGAAACAGCGTCCCGGCGTAGGCGCCGAGCAACTGCGTCCGCGCCGGGCCGAGGCCCTCCTCGACGAGCAGGCCGGCGGCCGTCACGTCCACCCCCGAGAGGAGCGCCACCGCGAGCAGGCCAGTCCGAGACGCCACGGCCGGGCGGTACTCCAGAATGCGCCGGGAGTCGGTCCGCAGGTACGGGGGAACGGACACCGCCGACCCCCCGCCGTCGGCGACGACGGACCGGTCGCCGACGCGGTCGTGAAAGCGCTTCGCGCCGACCATCACGGCGACCATCCCGAGGAGCGCGATCCACGCGACGACGCCGGCCTGGTTGACGCCGACCTCGACGGGACCGGCCAGGGGGCCGCCCGTGGGCCGGAGGCCGGCGGTCGCGTTGACGGCGACCGGGTCCGCCCCGGTGCCGACGCCGATGCCACCGCCCTCCGTCCCGCTCGTGAGCGCGGCGTACCACATCGGGAGCAGTACGACGGCGACGAGGAGGACGATGACGACGGTCTCACGCCGCATCGAACCCCACCCTCGACTGTCGGGGGGAGTGTACCAAACGTATCATGTTTTAGTTAGTACTGTTTTGGTCGTTGACGCCGGATCGACTCCCCCCGCGTCCGCCGCCTCACGACGGGGGCGCGGGAAGCGTCGATGCCACGTAATCCTTCCACCGGAGGGTTTTCCGTCTTTCCGTTTCAGTCGTTCCCGCTCCGACAGAACTACCTTTCCGTAGACGAATGGCCGGAAATAGTCCGTCATGGACGTGGACTCGAACTCGAAAAACGTTCATAAACGAACGGACGTTCACGAGGTCGCCGCGGGTCGCTCTCCGATCGTCGCGGCGTCGAGCGAGAACGGACGTCGGCGGATCGCGGCGGGCCGTGGCCGACCTCGCCGTCCCGGACCCCGGACGGTCGCGGCCGATCAGAGGATGAACAACAGCGGGATCATCGAGACGAAGCCGATCACCGCTCCGACCGTGAGATAGCCCCGACCGCTCTTGGGCAGGTCCTCGCCCGACTCCAGGCCGTCGGGGATGACGTCGGCGACGACGAGATACAGCATCGCGCCGGCGGAGAGGCCGTATCCGAAGCCGAGCAACTGCTCGAAGATCCGGATGAAGTAGAAGGCGACCACCGCTCCGATCGGCTGGGGGATGCTGGTGAAGAAGGCCGCTCCCCACATCCGGGAGTTCGAGACCGTCCCGCGCATGGGGATGGCCGTGGCGACCCCCTCTGGGATGTTGTGGATCGCCAGCGAGAGGGTCAACACCACCGCGACGAGGGGGATGGCGAACCCGAGGACGTGGATGCCGTGACCCTGCGTGATGGCGTTCAGTTCGCCAAAGGAGATGCCGATGGCGATCCCCTCGGGGAACGAGTGGACGAACAGGACGATCAGGATGTTGAGCATCGTCTGGAAGTCCGCGGTCGCCATGTCCTCCGGCTCGTAGTCCTGGAACTGCTCGACCAGCCGGTGGGCACCGATCACCAGGAGGATGCCGGCGACGAAACCGGCCCCGACCAGCCAGACGCTGCTGTCGTGGAGGTAGGCCTCGTAGAGCAGTCCGAAGACGGACGCCGAGGCCATCAATCCCCCGGCGAACCCCCACAGGCCGACGTCCAGCCGATCCGAGATGTCGTCCATCCAGAACAGCGGTACTGCGCCCAGGCTCGTCCCGAACGCCGCGATCAGTCCCGAGACGAAGACGAGTACGTACGCTTCGTATGCCATGCGAGTATCGGCCCCGACGACGGGTAGGGTCAGCTCCCGAAAAGGACTTACGGTATACGTATGATTCTCCACCTCATCGAAAATTGAGTTTTGGGAAACCTAAAATCAGGCGTCGGATCGGGCGGCTCCTCCCCGCCGGCGCGACGCGTCCGGGGGGCGGATCGGTGACGCCTCAGTGGGGCGCGAGCCCCACGCCCTCGGCCAGGAGTTCGTGGGAGCGGAGCGCGTCGTCGTGGTCGGCGACGGCGTGCTGGACCATCACCTCGTCGACGCCGACCCGTTCGGCGAGCTGGTCGAGCAGGCCGGCGAGCGTCTCCGGATCGCCGGAGATCGCCCGGGGCCACTCCCCGGCGTCGAGCGTGGCGGGCGTCGGGTCGGGGACGCCACCGAGTTCGTCGACGGCCTCCTCGACGGACGACGGGGCGCCGGTCGCGCCCCGTTTCATCCGCCGGTAGACGGCCTCGGCGACCGCCCGGAGCCGCGCCGCCTCGCGGTCCGTCTCCGCACAGACCGCGTTCACCGCGACCATCCCCTCGGGCTCCGCGACGCCGCCGGCCGACTCCGACGGCCGGAACTGCTCGCGGTACTCCTCGAACGCGTGCCCGGCGAACTGCGGGCGGATGAACGCCGCAAAGCAGTAGCGCAGTCCGAGGTCGCCCGCGATGGCCGCGCTCGACGGACTCGATCCGAGCACCCACGGCACCGGCGGGGCCTCGCCCGAGCGTGGGATCTCCAGGTCGGCGTAGGCGTGTTCGTCCGGGTACTCGTCGTGGAGGTGGGTGACGACGGCCTCGACCTTCTCGGCGTGGTCCTCGTCCGGGTTCTCGACGTACCGCTCGGTCCCGAGGGCGCGGTCGACGGCCGGGGTCCCGTTGGCCCGGCCCAGTCCGGCGTCGACGCGCCCGGGCGCGAGCGCGTCCAGCGCGCCGAACAGTTCGGCGACCTTGAACGGGCTGTAGTGGTTGAGCAACACCGCCCCCGAGCCGAGCCGGATCGAATCCGTCTCGGCGGCCAGATGCCCGAGCAACACCTCGGGGGCCGTCCCCGCGAGGGCGTTCGCCCGGCCATGGTGTTCGGCCACCCAGACCCGCGAGTAGCCGAGCCGTTCGGCCTGCCGTGCCGTCTCGACGGTGTTCGCGTAGGCGTCGGTCGCGGTGCCGCCGTCGGGGACGCGAGAGAGGTCGACGATGGAGAGGTCCACGTCGACGGGCGGGGGCTCGGAGTGATAACGGTTCGGTTCGCACGCCCCCCTGCGGAGGGCCGGGCGGGCCACGGGCGCCACCGGCGCGGGCCGGACCGTTCCCGAAGCCGCTTTAGGCGGCGGTCGGCTACCGCTCGCATGAGCGAGCCGAGTCCCGAGGTCTACGAGCGGGGGCGGGGGATGGACGCCCACAACCGCGCGATGCGCGAGATCCGCGCGCAAAACGACGCGTCCTACGATCCCCACGAGCCCACGCGCGTCTGGCTCGACGAGGACAACACGCCGGACGGCGTCCGGGAGTCGCTCACGATCGTCCTCAACACCGGGGGCTGTCGGTGGGCCCGCGCCGGCGGCTGTACGATGTGTGGCTACGTCGCCGAGTCCGTCGAGGACGGGCGCGTCCCCCACGACGCCCTGCTGGATCAGATCGACGCCTGCCTCGCCCACGAGCGCGAACACGCCGACGACCCCCCGGCCCTCGTGAAGATCTACACCTCCGGGTCCTTCCTCGACGAGCGGGAGGTGGCCGCCGAGACGCGGGAGGCGATCGCCGAGACGTTCGCCGACCGCGAGCGGATCGTCGTCGAGTCGCTGCCCGACTTCGTCGACCGGGAGAAACTCGCGGCCTTCGTCGACCGCGGCCTCGCCGTCGACGTCGCCGTGGGTCTGGAGACCGCCACCGACCGCGTCCGTCACGACTGCGTCAACAAGTACTTCGACTTCGCGGAGTTCGTCGCCGCCAGCGAGGAGGCCGACGCGGCCGGGGGCGGCGTGAAGGCCTACCTCCTCATGAAGCCGCCCTTCCTCTCCGAGTCGGCGGCGATGGCGGACATGAGGGAGTCGATCCGTCGGTGTGCGGAGCACTGCCACACCGTCTCGATGAACCCCTGCAACGTCCAGCGGTACACGATGGTCGACGAACTCCACTACCGGGGCGGATACCGGCCGCCGTGGCTCTGGTCGGTCGCGGCGGTGCTGCGCGACACCGCCGACGTCGACGCCCTCGTCGTCTCCGACCCCGTCGGCGCCGGCGAGTCCCACGGCCCCCACAACTGCGGGGAGTGCGACGACGCCGTCCGGAACGCGATAAAGGACTTCGACCTCCGACAGGATCCGTCGGTCTTCGAGCAGGTCTCCTGTGACTGCGAGGCGGTCTGGGAGACGGTGCTGGCCGAGGAGACGGGATACGCGATGCCGCTGGTCGACTGAGACGACGGGGACGCGCGATTCCCGCCGCCGGGACGCGCCGATCGGAAAAACTAGTCCGCCGCGACTTCCTCTTCGGTGCCGCCCTCGACGTCCTCCTCCCGGTAGTGTTCCGCGATGAGGTCCTCGTCGATGCGGTTGAGTTCGGTCTTCGGGAGCATCGAGAGCAGGTCCCATCCGATCTCCAGGGTCTCGTCGATGGAGCGATCGGAGTCGAAGCCCTGGTCGACGAACTCGGACTCGAACCGGTCGGCGAAGTCGAGATAGCGGTTGTCGCGTTCCGAGAGCGCCTCGCGGCCGACGATGTTCACCAGGTCCCGGAGGTCCTCGCCCTCCGCGTAGGCGGCGTACATCTGGTCGGAGACGTCGGCGTGGTCCTCGCGGGTGAGGCCCTCGCCGATGCCGTCGTCCATCAGGCGCGACAGCGACGGCAACACGTTGACCGGCGGGCGGACGCCCTGTGAGTTGAGGTCGCGGTCGACGTAGATCTGGCCCTCGGTGATGTAGCCCGTCAGGTCGGGGATCGGGTGGGTGTCGTCGTCGCCGGGCATCGTGAGGATGGGGATCTGCGTGACCGACCCCTCGCGGCCCTCGATCCGGCCGGCGCGCTCGTAGAGGGTGGCGAGGTCGGTGTACATGTACCCGGGATAGCCACGCCGGCCGGGCACCTCCTCGCGGGCGGCGCCGATCTCGCGCAGGGCCTCGCAGTAGTTGGTCATGTCCGTGAGGATGACCA
>JBDGUC010000041.1:0-10433 GCA_042216285.1 Haloferacaceae archaeon | reverse complement strand
CGACGAGTCGATCCCGCATCCGGTGGAGAAACTCGCCGCCGCACTCGACTGACGGACCACGGGCGCCGACACCGACGGCTTCCAGTTCCGTCGTTCGGCCACGAGACCGGTGACCCGCCGAAGATGCCAGCGAGTACGAGGACGCGACACCCTATCGAAACGCCGTCCGTCGGACGCGTCTTCGGGAGGGACGGGGAGCCGTTGTCACTCGCGGGAGATGGCCGTCTCGTACCGTTCGAGCGTGGGATGCTCGGTGAACATCTCCCGCGGCGGGTGTTCGTCGTGTGCCTCCTGGAACGCCTCGGACTCCGTCCACGTCTCGAAGGCCTCCCGGGACTCCCAGTACGTCTGTGCGACGTAGACGTTCCCGTCGTCCGCCGGGACGAGGAGGTCGAACCGGACGAATCCGGGTTGGTCTTCGACGCGGCTCACGTTCCGCGTGAACCGCTCGACGAACGCGTCCCCCTGTCCCTCCGCCACCGAGAATCGGTTCGCAACGACGAACATACCTCGGTTTGGATCGCCGCGGACAATAATCCACCCGCCTCGCAGTCGTGTCTTTCCCCGAGCGTTCACGAGGATCCGTCGACAGCCCCGGTCGTACGTGGACGCGTCATTTGGCACCGTTGAACCCCCCAACGGCTGATGAGAACCGGATGCTGCATACGGAGGATGCGTTCAGTAGGTGCTGAATCGGCCTCCCCTGAAGCGCTCGAAAGTCGCGTTGACGACGTGGACGAACGGTTCGGAGGCCGTCTCTCCCTCAGGTCCGGGTCTTGATTCCGATGTCGATTCCACCGTTCGAATCGAGGACACAGCGCTCGAAACTCGTCCCACCGTACTGCGCGGTTTCGAGCGAGACCACCGTTACGTCCTCGAGCGTGAGCACGAAGTATTCGGTGCGTCCGTCCTCGACCGGGCGCTCCAACGTGACGTTCGCGGTCTTCACTCTCCTATTGCCTCCTGTGGCCTCGTACAGCAGGGGTGTCGCTTTGTCCATCGCCTTGAGTACGGTGACGTGACCCCGAATGGGTTCCCGAGCGCGACCCTTCCCGCCGCCCACACTATCGTCGAGGCCCCACCGGCAGGCGAAACAGACGATCTCTCCTTCGTGACCCTTGGCTGTCGCATCGCCCGGTATCCCATCCAGGTGAAGGAAGACGTACGGCGTCGATCGGTCGATGTCGTCTGGCGATATCGCTGCGAGGTCACCGTCGAGCGGTGGGAACCCGACGAACGCGCCACCAACGATCCCACCCGTAGATTGCATAAACTCACGTCTGTTCGGTGAGAACATACAGACGTATACTCTGTCAGAGTAGATATACGTGACTGTTTTTATTACAAGGAACAAAGAGGAAGAATGTAAATTGTGGGTCCCGGCGGTCGGACCGCCGCGCGACCGGCGACCGTCACCCGTACGCGTCCTCCACCGCCGCGAGCATCGCGGCGGTCGAGTCGGCGTGGGCGAGGTGCGACCGGCAGTCGCAATCCGAGGCGCCGAAGCCGTCGACCGGGCCCGCGGGGAGCGCGCGGGCCACCTCGCACTCGCGGTCGGCGCCCGCCTCGGCGTGGACGGCGACGAGCGAGGCGTCCGGATGGCCGGTGAGGTAGTCGACGTGCCAGTGGCGCACGTCGTGGTCGCCCGTCGCCACCCGCCGGTGACGGTCGACGCGGGCGAAGCCGCCGCTCCCGAGGGCGCTTCCCGTGTACGCGTACGCGCCGGCCGGGAACGCGCGGGCGCCGAGCGCCCCGACCTCGATCGTCGCCGGCGCGGGCAGGTCGACGACCAGGGTGTAGGTGCCGCCGGTCACCGCGGTCGGCGTCCGCCCGTCCCCCCCGTGACATCGTGGTCCATGCCCCCGGAAGGGGGTCGAGGGGCAAAACGCCGACGACCGGGCGGCCGCCGCGGTCGGTCGGGACGGACCCCCCACGGTCCGACCGTCCGCGATCGACAGGTACTTTAGGCCACCCTAAAACCAGGGGAACGATGACAGCGGACGTCTGCGTCGTCGTGCCGACGATACGCGAGTACGAGTGCGTGCGGTCGTACGTCGCCAACGCCCGGGCCCACGGGTTCGACACGGATCGGCTGTTCGTCTGTCTGGTGACCGAGGGGTTCTGTGACACCGAGGGGATGGCGGCCATGCTCGACGACCTGGGGGTCGAGGGGGCGGTCTTCGACGGGGCGGACCGGGAGCGGTGGCTCGACGAGCGGGGAGTCGGCGAGTACGCCCACCTGATCCCCGAGGCCAGTCACGCCCAGACGAGTTTCGGCCTCCTCTACCTCTGGGCGGAGGGTTTCGACTACGGGGTGTTCGTCGACGACGACACCCGGCCCCTCGACGGGTGGGACTTCTTCGGGCGGCACATGCGGAACCTGCGCTACGAGGGTCCGGTCGAGGTGGTCGGCTCCGACGAGCGGTGGGTGAACGTCCTCCACCGGAATCACGACGACCACGGCCTCTACCCCCGGGGGTATCCGTACGGAGCGATGGGCGAGACGGTCCACGCTCGCCGCGGACGGGCGACGGACGTGGTCGCCTCCCAGGGGCTGTGGACGAACGTTCCCGACATCGACGCGGCCCGCATCCTGGCCGACGGGGACCTGCGCGGCCGGGGCCGGACGCGCACGACCGTCGAGGACTACGGCGCGGAGTTCGTCGTCGAGGCGGGCAACTACCTCACGGTCTGCTCGATGAACCTCGCGTTCGAGCGCGGGGTCGTCCCCGCGTTCTACCAGCTTCCGATGGACGACAACGCGTGGAACGTCGGGCGGTTCGACGACATCTGGAGCGGCGTCGTCCTCAAGCGCGCGGCCGACGTGCTGGGCAAGCAGGTGCTGTCGGGGTATCCCCTCTGTCGCCACGACAAGGCTCCGCGGCCGACGTTCGACGACCTGCGCGCCGAGGCGCCCGCGCTGGAACTGAACGAACACCTCTGGCGGGTGGTCGACGGCGCGGCCGGCGACGCCGACTCCTTCGCCGACGCCTGTGCCGACGTGGCCGCCGTCCTCGCCGGCGGGGAGTTCGATCGGTGGGCCAACGGCGCCTTCCTCAACCACGTCGGGCGATACATGCGCGACTGGCTCGACTGTCTCGACCGCCTGGCGCCCGTCGACCGGACCGCGGCGGCGACGAATCGATAGGACTTAAGTGTTTAGGCGAACCTAATACTCCAGTGACGACCGTGAGGGGCGATCGACGGCTCCGGCGACGCGGGACGCTCGTGACGCCCGTCTCGACGGCCCGCGAGGGACGCGCCGACCTCACCGTCCCGTCGGCGCCGGGGTCCGTCGCCGGACGCTCGACGTCCGTCGCCACCCCACGCGAGGACTACGATGGCAGATAGCACGCTCAAACGCGACGACGCGGGGCGGGATCGGAGTCGCAACCGGGGCGGCGACGCCGCCGTCGGCACCGCCGGACTGGCCGGTGGCGACGCGGAGGCCGGCGTGAGCCCCGACGCCGATCCGGTGCTCGAACTCGATGGCGTGGCGAAGGGGTACGGCGACGAGTCGGTCATCGAGGGACTCAGCCTGTCGGTGGTCGAGGGCGAGATCGTCACTCTGCTCGGTCCGTCGGGCTGTGGCAAGACGACCACGCTCCGCCTGATCGCGGGGCTGGAGCGCCCGGACGACGGGACGGTTCGCCTGCGCGGCGAGACGGTCTCGTCTCCCTCGGCCCACGTCGCCCCCGAGAACCGTGGCGTTGGCGTCGTCTTCCAGGAGTTCGCGCTCTTTCCCCACCTCACAGCGGCCGAGAACGTGGGGTTCGGCCTCACGGGTCGGGGGGACGCCGAGCGCGAGCGCCGGGTGGCGGACCTCCTCGACCTCGTCGGCCTGGCGGACCAGGGCGACTCCTACCCCGACGAACTCTCGGGGGGCCAACAGCAGCGCGTGGCGCTCGCGCGCTCGCTCGCCCCCGAACCCGAGGTCCTGCTCCTCGACGAACCGTTCTCGAACCTGGACGTGGACCTGCGCATCGAGATGCGCGAGGAGGTCCGGCGCATCCTGAAGGAGGCCGGCGTCACCGCGGTCTCGGTCACCCACGACCAGGAGGAGGCGCTGTCGATCAGCGACCGGGTGGCGGTCATCAACGACGGACAGGTCGAACAGATCGGCAGGCCGGCCCACGTCTTCCAGCAGCCCCGCTCGCGTTTCGTCGCGAGCTTCCTCGGCCACGCCAGCTTCCTCCCCGGCCACGTTCACGGCGAGGAGGTGACCATCGGCTTCGGGACGGTCGCCCGCGACCGGGTCCACGGACTGACCGACGAGTACGACCGCGTCAACCTCGACCTGCTGGTCCGTCCCGACGACATCAGGGCCATCCCGGCCGACGGCCGGGACACGGACGCCGGCGACGGCGAGGTGCGGACCCGGCGCTACCTCGGGCCGACCATCCTCTACGAGGTCGAACTCGACGACGGCACCACCGTCGAGTGCATGCACAACCACGACGAGGCGATTCCCCTCGACCGGCGGGTCCACCTCGACCTGGAGGCCGACCACGACCTCGCCTGGTTCCCGGCCGACCAGCGCGACCGCGACGTGGCCGTCGAACCCGACGCGGACTGACGACCCCGCGCGTCGCGGCGCTTTTTGCGCGCCGAGCCCCTACGAGGACGCATGTCGGTCTACCGGCGACGGACCCGCGTCGCGGCACCGCTCGACGAGGTCTGGTCGTTTCACTCCGGAATCTCCGGGCTGGAGGCGCTCACGCCGGGGTGGATGCGGCTGACCGTCGAGGCGGTGCGCGGTCCGGAGGGGGAGCGCGACCCCGAGGTGCTCGACGTCGGGACGCGCGTTCGGCTGTCGGTCCGCCCGTTCGGCGTCGGTCCGCGACGGCGGTGGGTGTCGCGCATCGTCGAGCGGGAGCGCGAGGACGGCCGCGCGTGGTTCGTCGACCGCATGGAGGAGGGTCCCTTCCCGGCGTGGGAGCACACCCACGCGTTCTTCGCGGACGGCGACGAGACGGTCGTCGAGGACCGGGTCGTCTACGAACTCCCCCTCGGCGACGTCGGGCGGGCGCTCGGTCCGCTCGCCCGCGTCGGCTTCGAGCCCATGTTTCGCTACCGCCACCGCCGGACGCGGGCCCTCCTGGAGGGCAAGCGGCTTGATCCCTGAGGGCGAACGACCCCCATGACCGACCCATCTCTCGACGGCCCGCTCGCGGACGTGGTCGACGTCGACCACGTGGCGATGCGCGTGCGCGACCTCGACCGGGCGCTCGGGTTCTACCGCGACCTGCTCGGGATGGCCGTCCGCGACCGGGAGCGGTTCGAGGCCGGCGAGGTGCCCTACGTCGCCGTCGTCGCGGGCGGACGCCACCTCCACCTCGTGCCGACCGAGGAGGCGTTCGACGCGGACGGCGAACACGTCTGTCTCCTGCTCCGGTCGAGCGAGACCGACTCGCGCGCCGAACTCGACGCGTTGCTCGACGACCTGCGCGCCGCGGGCGTGTCCGTCGAGGACGGCGAACCCCGCGAACGCTACGGCGCGTGCGGGCGCGCGTGGGCGGCGTACGTCCGCGACCCCGACGGCCGGCGGGTGGAACTGAAACTCCACTGATCCGCCCCCCGGAGCCCGCTCCCAGTATGTGACCGTTTCCCACACGAAAGAATATTATAGTCGCCGGGAGTAGGTTCGAGCATGGCCACAGGCCAGCGTTCGCAGCCGGCGTACCACTTCTGTAGCTGCGGGAAGGCGTTCGAGAGTACGGAGGCGCTGGTCGTACACGCGCGAGAGGAACACGGCCTCCACATCGCGTGAGCCGGGGCGCGGCCGGCCGCGTCCACGACGCACGATCGTACGATCGCACCACAGCGGCGCCACCGGCCGTGACGCGCCCGGCGGCCTCAGACCGGCCGGGCGGTCGCGATCCGCGCGTTCTCCTTCACGCGGAGCGTCGCGCCCTCGCCGACCCCCGTCGGCGTGGCGAGCGCGAGCGGATCGAGGTCGGCAGTCGTCACCGTCGGGAGCGACCCGCCGCGCGCGGCCAGTTCCCGCCGGGGCTCGATCCGCACGGGTTCCGGGCCCGTCAGTCGCTCGTTGAACGTCACCAGATACCGGCCTTCGGCGAGGTCCCACCATCCGTAGTCGTCCGCCGGGGAGCGACGCGCGGGGTCGATCGGCTCCCGGGTCGCGGCTTCGAGTTCGCCGCCGCCGAAGTCGATCCGGCCCGCCTCGCGGACGCGGGCGACCGATGCCACGGTCAGGTCGACGCCGGCCTCGTGGACCTGCGTCTCCGCGTGGACGAGTCCCTCGATGCGATCGGCGAGCGCGCTCGACGACATGGCCGGTGCTGTGCGCGCGCGCGCAAAAACTCCCCGGGACGGGTTGCGCGTCGGCGGCGTCCGGGGGCGGGGAGCCGACCGCTACCACTCCATCCCGCCGTTGATGCCGAGCACCTGGCCGGTCATGTACGACGACTCGTCGCTGGCGAGAAAGCGCACCACGCCGACGAGGTCCTCGGGCGTGGCGAACCGGTCGAGCGGGATCCGCTCGCGGATGTGTTCCCGGACGTGCTCGGGGACCTTGTCGAGCATGTCGGTCTCGGTGAACCCGGGCGCGACGCAGTTGGCCGTCGAGCCGCTGTCGGCGAGTTCCAGTGCGAGCGTCCGGGTGAACGCGAACAGCCCGCCCTTCGAGGTGGCGTAGTTCGCCTGGCCGTAGTTGCCCTGCTGGCCGACCACGCTGGAGACGTTGATCAGCCGTCCGTGGGGGGTCGCTCGTACGTCCTCGAAGAACGCCTTGGTGCAGTTGAACGTCCCGCCGAGGTTGACGTCGATGACGCGGTCCCAGTCCTCGCGGGTCATGTTCTCGAACTTCCGGTCGACGGTGATCCCCGCGTTGTTGACGAGCACGTCGACCTCGCCGACCGCGTCGTGGACCTCGTCGCGCATCGCCGCGACCGCCTCCCGGTCCGCCACGTCGGCCCTGACGGCCATCGCCCGCTCGTCGTGGTCCTCGATGGCCGCGACCACCTCCGCGGCCCGGTCGTGCGAGGACCGGTAGTTCACCACCACCGTCGCCCCGACGCGGGCGAGTTCCAGCGCGATGGCCCGCCCGATGCCCCGCGACGCACCGGTGACGAGACAGGTCTTGTGGTCGAGTCTCCCCGGGTCCTCGCGGTCGAGATATCGGCTGGCGTCGGACATGGTGGCTGATCTCCGGGTTCCCGATCGCTCCGGCCACACCTCAACCTAGCGGTGTCCCGGGGCGATCCGGCCCCGGCGTCGGGCGCGGTCGGCGCCCCTACTCGCTCCTCAGACGTGCCTCGACGCGCTCGACGTCCGCGGGCGCGTTGACGTTCCACCGCCGGCCGGAGAACTCGACGACTTCGACCGGTCGCCCGGCCGCACACAGCAGGTCGAGCGCGTCGGAGAGTTCGTACTCGCCGGTGTCGGCCGGTGAGACGAGCCGACAGGCGGGAAAGACGAGCGGCGAGAGGACGTACGCCCCGGCGAGCGCGAGCGTCGAGGGGGGGTCGGCGGGTTTCTCGACGAACCCGACGACCCCTCCGTCGTCGTCGAGTTCGCAGACGCCGCCCCGGCGCGCCTCGTGCTCGTCGACCTCGGTGACGAGGCAGGTCGCGGCGGCGTCGGTCGCGCGGTGGCGCTCGACCAGGGGCGCGAGGTCGCCGCGGAGGACGTTGTCGCCGTTCACGTGGACGAACGGGCCAGGGACCGCCGGTTCGGCCCGCAGGACGGCGTCCGCGAGTCCGCGTCGCTCCTCCTGTTCGACGTAGGTGATCGGCACGCCGCGGTACGACCTCCCGTAGTGGTCGACGATCGCCTCGCCGCGGTAGCCGACGACCACGACGACCCCGTCGGGCGAGATCCCGCGGAGGGCGTCGAAGACGTGCGAGAGGAGCGGCTTTCCGGCCACCTCGACGAGCCCCTTCGGCACCTCGTCGGTCAGCGGCCGGAGTCTGGTCCCCTCGCCGGCCGCCGGGACGACTGCGTGCATCACTCGTCCCTCGGCCGTGATCGACAAAGGCGTCACGGACGTCCCCGTGTGGCACGGTCGTCCGCGCGCGGATCGACCGGAACGGAACGCCAGGCGCCCGGGTCGGGCGTGTAGGCGGGTGACGGACGTCCGTCTACTCGTGGTCGGCCTCTGCGGTCACGTCGTCCAGCGACCGCACGCGGTACGCGCCGGTCGCCGTGTGCTGTTCGAGCACGACCTTCTCGATCTGCGGGGCCGACGTGATCGTCGGACTGGTGATGACCGTCCGTTCGATGACGTCACAGAATCGCCAGTATCCGTCCTCGTCGGTCATCGTCGGCGGTTCGGCCTCCGGCAGTAAGAGTCTACGGGAGCCCCGCGCCGGTCGACGCGGTCTCCCGGAGGGGCGGCGGGCGGCGCGGCCCGCGCCGCCCGCGACACCTATATCCCAGCGGGCCGGAAACGTCGGGCAAATGACCGCCCCACGAGAGGAGATCGAGACGCTCCGCGAGCGCGTCGCCGACAGTCCCGACGTCGGGGACGCCGACGCCGAGCGGCTGATCGAGTTCAGCGACGCCCTCGACGAGGCGAAGCGCGACCGCCGCCACGAGAAGTTCCTCCGCCACTGCGTCCGGATCGCCGAGGAGGTCGACGACGGCCTGCTCGCGGCGTCGCTCTCGGACCGCGAGGCCGCCGAGGCGATCGTCGACTGGATCTTCGAGGAGTGGGAGAACGAGGACGTCAACCGGAACTTCCGGGTCACGCTCCGGGTCTACGGCAAGCTCGTCTCCGACGGCGACGAGCCTCCCCCGTCGATCGGCTGGATCCCGACGAACACGTCGCCGGACCGGCGCGGGCGGGGCGTCTGACCGTCCGGATCCACCCGGCACGCGGACGTGACCGCTCCCGTCGTCGGCACCCCCCGCGCCAACTATTTATACGCCTGGTGCGGAGGGCCGGCGTATGTCGGATCCGGACGAACCGACGATGCCCGGCTGGGACGATCCCGACGACACGCGGGGCGTCGCAGCCCGGCGGTGGCGTCCCATCCACGTCGTCGAGCGCGTCTTCGGCATCGACGAATACCACTCGATCGTCGCCGGGGTCATCGGCATCGACACCGGTCCCGTCTCGGATCTGCTGATCGACGTCATCTTCGTCGGAACCCTCCTGTTCTCGCTGTTGCTCGTCGTGCTGTTGCGGTCGATCCACTAGCCCGGCGGTCGCCGACGGGTCGGATCGGCGGCGGGACGTCGTCGACGCCCCCGGCCGTTCGACGGATCGCTACTCGACCAGCGCGTCGACCCGGTCGCGGACGCCGGTGAGAAGCGTCGTCGTCCGCTCCGTCCGGGCGACGAGGTCCTCCTCCTGGTCGTAGCGGACGAGTTCCGCGTCGATCAACGGCGGGAGGTGCGTGTGATAGAGCGAGAGATAGAGGTCGCGTATCCGTTCGCCGGAGATGGCGGCCACGTTCCGGTCCAGTTCCTCCTCGGCGACGAGTTCCGTCAGATCCGCGAGCGAGAGCAGATGGTGGCGCTGGAGACAGGAAATCGCGATGCGCCGGCGCCTGTTCGCCAGCGCTCGAAACACGGGATCCAGGTCACACATGTTCCGTCGTGATACCGCTCTTCGATTTCAAGCTTCTGATCCGGCGGACGCGCCCTGCGTCGTCGAGTCAGCTCCCCTCGCGTCCCGACGGGACGAACCGGCCAGCGGGCCGGTCCCGGGGCCCCCCGCGTGACTGCACCGCGGCCCGGAGCCGTCGGCGCCACCGGCGTCGACGGGGCGGTCGACCGGGGGAGACGGTGGTTCTCGACCCGATCGTCGGTTCACGACGACCGCTGGGAGCGGTAGAGGTGGATCGTGGTGAGTACGACGACGGTCTCGGCGGCCTTGGACACCGTCGAGAGCGCGTTGAGGCGACCGTTCAGCACGAAGAAGGCGACGATGGTCACCAGGGCGTACCCGCCGGCCACGAGGTAGAGTTCGCGACGCCAGTATCGGCTCAGAAAGAGGACCACGCCCCCGACGAAACCGAGGCCGTTGAGGTAGAACAGGATCCCGGTCGTCCGGTCGAATCCGATCACCCGCGGCGCCAGGAGGAGGTGGACGCCGCCGGCGACCAGCGCCGCGAGCACCGCGACGTACGCGACGGCGTTCGACGGCGGCCTGAGCAGCGGTTGGGCCTCTCGAACGGGGGCCGATTCGCCCGACATGGGTGGAACGTGGCGGGGGCGGAACAAATAGGGGCGGTGACCGTTTCACTCCCCGGGAACATTCCCCGTGCTTTAGGTCCGTCTCTCCCCGGATCGGTGGCGCGACCGCCGGGCACCCGTTCCGTCGCGCTTTCCCGTCGAACGTCGTCTGCCACGTCTCGGTCACAAGGCCTATGCCCCATTGGGATGTAGTGTTCGGCGAGTTGGAGAGTAAAGCACGCAGACCAAACAGTCAGAACCTCGACTAACATGACATCTAATACACGAGA
>JBDGUC010000055.1:0-11554 GCA_042216285.1 Haloferacaceae archaeon | reverse complement strand
TTCTCGAAAGCGTCCGCGCCGAACGCCCGGACCTCCCGTTCGTCCTCTTTCCGGAGACGGGAAGCGAGGAGGTGGCGAGCGACGCGATCACCGCCGGCGTCACCGGGTACCTGCGCAGGGAGACCGGAACCGACCAGTACGCGGTGCTCGCGCGGCGCGTCCGCCGGGCCGTCGAGCGCCATCGCGCCACGGCCGAGGTCGAGGAGCGGCGCCGGCGGGCGGAGACGATCCTCGACGCGTCGCCCGACGCGATCGTGGTGAGCGTCGACGGCGAGCAC
Source organism: Haloferacaceae archaeon (assembly GCA_042216285.1). Lineage (GTDB taxonomy): Archaea > Halobacteriota > Halobacteria > Halobacteriales > Haloferacaceae > CAZMLQ01. The sequence continues at coordinate 11,276 of JBDGUC010000055.1, read as the reverse complement.
GTCTTTGCGAATCGCGCGGCGGTCGACCTGTTCGACGCCCGCGACGAAACCGACCTCGTCGGGACCGCCGTCGCCGACTTCGTCCCCCCCGACCACCGGGACGAGGTGCTCGACGCGATCACGGAGGTCCAGCGTGACGACCGCTCGATCGTCCGGGCGAGACGGTCGATCCGGACGCTCGGCGGCGAATCCGTCCCCGTCGAGATCACCGCCAGGAGCATCCGGTGGGGGGGCGAGCGCGGCCTGGTCGTCATCATCAGAGACCCCACGGACCGCACCGAGAGGGAACGGGGACAGACCCGGTACCGGGCGGCGTTCGAGGAGGCCTTCGACGCCATGGTGATCGCCGACGACGACGGGCGGTACGTCGAGGTCAACGAGAGCGCGTGCGAACTCTTCGGCCTCCCGAAGGAGGACCTCCTCGGGCGCCGCATCTCCGAGTTCGCCCCCGGGGAGTTCGACTTCGAGGCGGCGTGGCGACGGTTCCAGGAGAGCGACGACGAGCAGGGAACGTTCCCTCTCGTCCGCGCGAACGGCGAACGGCGGACCGTCGAGTACGCCGCGACCACCGACATCATCCCCGGCGAACACCTCTCGGTCCTCCGGGACGTCACCGAGCGCGAGCGACAGTACGAGACGATCCAGAAACAACGGGACGAGTTGGACCGGTTCGCCGGCATCGTCAGTCACGACCTTCGCAACCCGCTGACGACGGCACAGGGGTATCTGGAACTCGCTCGCGAGGAACGCGATTCCGAGCACCTCGATCGGATCGGCCACGGTCTGGATCGGATGGATCGCATCATCGAGGACGTGCTGTGGCTGGCCCGCCAGGGCGAGGAGATCGGGCCGACGGATCCCGTCGATCTGCGCGAGGCGATCGAGGACGCCTGGCTGATCGTCGCCGACCAGGAGACGACGGCGAAGCTGCGGCTCGCCGACGAGGCGTTCGGGCGGATCGAGGCCGACGACGACAGGCTCTCGCAACTGCTGGAGAACCTGCTTCGAAACGCGGTCGAACACGGTGGCTCCGACGTCACGGTCCGGGTCGAACCGACCGCCACGGGCGTTGCGATCGAGGACGACGGCCCCGGCATCCCGGCCGACGAACGCGACCGGGTGTTCGAGAGCGGCTACTCGACGCGGACGGACGGGACGGGCTTCGGACTCTCGATCGTCGAACGGATCTGCGAGGCACACGGCTGGAGCGTCGACGTCACCACGGGCGACCTCGGCGGGGCCCGCTTCGAGATTTCGGGCGTCGCCCGCGAGCCGACGGACGACCGACGCGCGTGACTCGAGGGCGACGCGACCGGGCGGGGCGAGCGGCGACGTCCACCGCTCAGTTCAGCACCCAGAACCGGTAGTTCAGGTACGCGGCGAAGCTCACCCACGCCAGGTACGGGACCAGGAGGAGAGCCGCCCGGCGATCCACGACGGCGAAGGCCCGGACCGTGACGGCGACCAGCAGCCACAGCACGACGACGACCACGAGCCCCCCGAGGATCGACCGGAGCCCGAAGAAGGCCGCCGACCACGCCACGTTGACCGCGTACTGGAGGACGAAGACGCCGACTGCGATGCGAACCCGGCGCGCGAGGGCGGCCTCGTCGGCCCGGCGCCAGACGAGCCAGACCGCCACGCCGAGCAGCGCGAACAGCGCGGTCCAGACCGGGCCGAACACCCAGTTGGGCGGCGCGATCGCCGGCCTGACGAGCGTGTCGTACCACGACGCCAGGCCGCGCGCGGTGAAGACCGACCCCGACGCGCCGACGAGTTCGCAGGCGAGGACGGCCCCGATCAGCGTCACGACGGGACGGTCGTCGGCGAGCCGTCGGAGGTCGGCCGGGAGGAGCGCCACGTCCACCACGAGGGGCGCGACGACGAAGGGCGTACCGCTCGCAGTCGGCCGGACGCGGGCGCCGCCGGCCACGCATCGACAGTGGCTTCCCCGGCGTCGGCGAACGTCCGCCGATGCCCCCCGGGCTCTTCACGCCGCTCGAACTGCGCGAGACGGTGCTCCCGAACCGCCTGATGGTCTCGCCGATGTGTCAGTACTCCGTCGAGGCCTGCGACGGCGTCGCGACGGACTGGCACCACGTCCACCTCGGGTCGCGGGCCGTCGGCGGGGCGGGACTCGTCGTGACCGAGGCCACGGCCGTGGAACGGCGGGGACGCATCTCGCCCCAGGACCTCGGCATCTGGAGCGACGAGCACGCCGCGGCGCTCGAACGCACGGCCGAGTTCGTCGCGTCCCGGGACGCCGTCCCCGGGATCCAGCTCGCGCACGCCGGCCGGAAGGCGTCGAAGACGCGGCCGTGGGAGGGGAGCGAACCGCTCGGTCCCGACGAGGGGGGATGGCCGGTCGTCGCGCCGAGCGAGCGTCCCTGGCCCTACGAGGGGGAAGACGGCGCCCCGGCGACCACCCGCCTCACCCGGGACGGGATCGCCCGAATCGTCGACGCGTTCCGGGACGCCGCCGAGCGGGCGCGAGCGGCGGGGTTCCGGGTGGCCGAGATCCACGCCGCCCACGGCTACCTCCTCCACCAGTTCCTCTCGCCGGTCACGAACGACCGCGAGGACGAGTACGGCGGAAGCTTCACGAACCGGACCCGTCTCGTCCGGGAGGTGACGCGGGCAGTCAGGGAGGTCTGGCCCGCGACCGACCCGCTGTTCGTCCGCATCTCGGCGACCGACTGGTTGCCGGACCGCGACGCGTGGACGCTCGACCAGTCGATCCGCCTGGTCGACCGCCTCGCCGAGGACGGGATCGACCTCGTCGACGTCTCCAGCGGCGGGATCGTTCCCGACGCGTCGCCCGACTGGGTGGGACCGAACTACCAGCTCTCGCTGGCCGAGGGGATCCGCGACCGCCGCGGGACCGACGTCGCCGTCGGGACGGTCGGCGGCATCACGACGGCCCAGCAGGCCGAGGCGATCCTCCGCAACGGACGGGCGGACCTGACCGTCGTCGGACGGAAGTTCCTCCGGGATCCCTACTTCGGACTCCACGCCGCCCGGGCCCTCGGCCAGCAGGACCGCGACGAACCGCCGGTGCAGTACCGGCGCGCGTTCGAGTAGGTCGAGACCGGGCCCGGGATCCACGGTCCGGGGGCCGCGCCGGGGCGGAATCGGCCGATCCGCACGCGACCGATCACCGAAGCGCCGCCAGTTCGCCGACGTACCGGTAGTAGACCGATCCGTGAAAGAGCGGGCGCGCCGTCCGGCTCATGGTGACTCCCGCCACGCGCCCGTCGTCGACGTCCGCCCCGACCGCGACCTGCCCCTTCGGGTGGCCGATCCGGAGGTCGCCCTCCCCGGGACCGATGACCTCGTTCGGGACCGTCCCCGGGAGTCGCGCCGCCGCGCCGAGACACATCGCGCCCGTCATCGCGTAGGCGTGGTGGGGGTGGCCGTTCGACATGATCCGCCCGGTGACGTCGATCTCGTTTGCGTCGACGCGTCCCTCCGTCGAGCAGTCGTACGACCGGGGCGGCGAGACGAGCTGCAGGAACGGCACCTCGGGGCTCTCGGTCGCGGCGTCGGCGGGGTCGTCGACGTATCCGAGACGGACGGCGGCGGCACCGCGGATCCGCTCGATCTCGGCCATCAGGTCGGCGTCGCCCTCGATCGCGTCCGGGAGTTCGGTCCCCGCGAGACCGAGATCGGCCGCCCGGACGAAGACGTTGGGGTTGGTCACGTCGACGATGGAGACGTCGTACGCCGTGCCGCCGGCGTCGAGGACCTCCCGCTCGGTGCCCGTCGGGAGCGCACCCGCGGACCCGGCCGGATCGACGAACGTCGAGTCGACGCGCGCGCCCGTCCCCGGCACGCCGTCGATGGCGTAGTCGCCGTAGACGTCCGGTTCGCCCTCCCGGACCGGGACGGTCTGCTCGACGGTCGTCCCGGTGTTGGTGTTGTAGAGGGTCAGGTCGGTGGCTGGCTCCCGGGCGTCGACCATCCCCTCCAGGATCGCGTAGACCCCGATCGCGGCGGTGAGGTTTCCGCAGTTGGCTCCCCACGCGACCGCCGGTTCTTCGACCTCCACCTGGCCGAACGTGTACTCGACGTCCGCCCCCGCGCGGGCCGACGGCTCGACGATCATCGCCTTGCTCGTGTGGGACTCTCCTCCGCCGATCCCGTCGACCTGGATGGTGTCCGGCGAGCCGAACAGTTCGACGAGCAGTGCGTCCCGGACCGCCCCCGGCGGTGGAAGCCGGGTCTCTCGGAGGAACAGCCCCCGGCTCGTCCCCCCGCGGACGAGCGTTCCCTCGACTGCTCCCCACGACGTGGGATCCGGATCGACGGGCATGGTGGTGCCCGTTCGCCCGGGGGGGTAATGGGTGTTACACCCCGGCGCCGGGGACGGAGCGGTCACGTCCCGACCGCGCTCGCCCGCGGGTCGTCCCCGCGGTGGGGCGTCGTCCGCTCGCGGACGCGCACGCCGTGGACGCTCTCGGTGGCGTCGTCGACGACGACGGCCTCGCCGGGCGCCGCGGGCAGGCGTTCGCGGAGCGTCCCCTCCAGATACGTGGGCGTCGCCCGGGCGAGCGCCGCCACGTCCGGGCCGGCGGTGAGCCGGTGGGCGATCAGCAGGTCGGCCTGCGAGAGGGCCACGTCGGGCACCGCGTCGGGGCGCTGGGTGGCGGCGACGAGGCTCGCGCCCGGCGCCCGCCCCCGGGTGCAGAGCGTCCGGAGCGCCGGCGCGGCGGCACCGGCGAAGAAGGCGTGGGCCTCGTCGAGCAGGAGCCAGGGGAGCCGTCGGACCTCGCCCGCGACGCGGGCGGCGTACAGGCCGCGCGCGACCGCGTGGACCACGGCGTTCGCCGGCGCCGGGTCGAGCCCCGAGCAGTCGAGCACCGTCGCCGCGCCGTCACACAGCGCCGCCGCGTCGAGGCCGTCCGGATCGAAGACGTCCCACGACTCGGCGAGCCGGAGGTAGTTGGTCGCCGCCCGGCGGACCGCGGGGTCGGCGTCCGCCGCCGCCACCCGGTCGCGCATGGCCGACAGCGTCCCGCGTTCGCTCGCGGCCAGCCACACCAGGCCGCCCGCCGGTCCGGTCGGATCGAGACCGAGCAACTCGGGCCACGCGGGCGCCGGGAGCGCCCCGGCACACACCCTTGGGCGGTCGACGAACCGCGCCGGGGGCCCGGCGTCGGTCGCCGCCAGCCCGCCCATCGCCCCCATCGGGTCCACCACGACGGGGGCGACGCCGTCGGCGCGGGCCGCCCCCTCGGCGAGCACGCCGAGCGTGTGTGACTTGCCGTAGCCCCGCTTGCCGACGATCGGGCCCGCGTGGGGGCCGTCGAGGTCGAGCGACACGGGGGCGCCGTCGCTCCCGTCGGGCGCCCGGTACCGTCCGAGGCGCGCCGTCGGGCCCGCGTCGGATCCGGACTGCCGGCCGAGTACGTACATCGTCGCCGCCTGGTCCCGGCATCGCAGTTGAACCCTCGGCCGAGGGTTGAAGTCGGGTGACGCGGCCACCCGGCCCATGTCCGTCCGGTCGCGGTTCGAGACGTTCCGGTGTGACACCCGCGCAATCGAGGGACTGCCGATCCGGCTCGTCATCGCCCTCGTCGTCGGCGTGGCGAGCCTGAGTCTGATGTTGAACATGCTCTCGGGCGTCCAGGGACTGACGACGACCGAACTCGGTGCCCGCCCCTCGCCGGAGGTGATCGCTCCCGGCAGTGCGACGGTCGAGGTGACGGTCGTGGGGAGCGACGGGGCGCCCGTCGCGGACGCGACCGTCGTGGTGAAAGCCGGGAGCGCGTCGCTCGACGGCGTGGCGACCGCGACGACCGGCGACGACGGGACCGCGTCGGTGTCGGTTTCCCCGTCGCTCCGGCCGAATCAGGAGGAGGGAACGCTGGTGATCGACGTGAAACCGCCCGCCGCCGGGGGCTACCGCGACCGGCGAGGGAACGCGAAGGTGCTCGTCGTGCGCGGGGGACGCAGGTGAGTCGTGAGTTCGCGGCCGTCGGGGCACAACGGGGTCGTGCGAGTCGGATGTGATAAGACGGCGTAGCGCGAGATACCCGTATGGAAACCCGGAAGGTCCAGCAACTGGGCCCGTCGACGCTGGCGATGACGCTCCCGGCGGAGTGGGCCAGAACGTACGACGTGGAGAAGGGGGACGAAGTGACGATCCGAGAGGGAAGCAACGGCGCGCTGACGGTGCTCGCGTCGCGGGGCGGGACCAGTTCGGAGGTGATCATCTGGGCGGACCGCCTCGACGCCGACGGGCTCGAACGCGCGATCATCGCCCAGTACGTCCTGGGGCGACACGTCCTCCACGTGCGGACCGACGAGGGCAACCTCGACCGCGACCACATCCAGGCGGTCTACGACGCCGAGGCACAGCTCATGGGTCTCGGCGTGATCGAGGAGACCCCGGCGGACATCACGATCCGCTGTTCGGTCGAGGCGTCGGACTTCGACCTCGAAAACCTGCTCGAACGGCTGGAGAGCACCGGCCGCACGATGCGCGAGGAGGCCATGAAGGCGTTCGCCCACGGGAACCCGGATCTCGCCACCCGCGTCGTCAAACGCGAGCGCCAGGCGAACAAGATCTTCGTCCTCCTCCTGCGACTGACGTTCACCGCCTACCAGAATCCGGAACTCGTCCCCGAGATCGGGCTCGACTCCAGCTTCCCGCTGATTGGCTACCGCTCGGTCGCCAAGAACCTCGAACTGACCGCCGACAACGCCCAGGACATCGCGGTGATCGTCGTCGAACGCGACGGCGAACCCCTGGACGTCGAACAGTCGACCGTGCGTCAGATCCGCGAGTTCGCCGACCACATCGACGCGCTGACCGCCGACGCCGTGCGGTCGCTCATCGACCGCGACTACGAACTCTCGGTCGACTGCCGACAGCGGTTCCACGCGGTCCGGGACGCCGAGCAGGACCTCCTCCGGGAGCTGCCCGAACTCCCGAACGAGACGCTCCTGCAGGTGCGCGAGGTGCTCGTCGGGCTCCGACAGACCGCCGAATACGCGATGCGAAACGCCCAGATCGCGGCGAACCTCGCGCTCAACCAGGACTCGGAACACGTCGAACTCGTGTCGACGGCACACGACTGAGGACGCGGACGAGGGCGCCGGGCGCGCGACCGCCGGATGCCGACCCGCCCACTACGGCGTCGTGGTCCCGGTCGTGGGCTCCCGAGGGGGCCTCGAAGGACGCCGGTGACGGTGCGGACGGACGGGAGGAGGGCACTCAGTCTCCGTGGTGGCCCCGTCCCCCGTCGAGGCGCTCGTCCCAGTCGACCCACTCGTACTCCCAGCCCGTCGGAGCGAAGTAGCCCTGGGCCGCGAACTCGCGGTCCTCGCGCTCGGTCCGGTTGCGCGTCGGCGCGCCCGCCTGTTCGCCGTCGACGAGGAGCGGATCGAACCCGACCGCCCCGTGCTCGGCGAGGACGCGGTGGGTCCGTCCGTCGGGCGCGACGGCGGTCAGCGTCTGGTCGGGGCCGCCGAGCGGCAACACGAGTCGACCCCCGTCGGCGACCTGATCGAGGAGCCGTCGCGGGGGGGTGACCGCGGCGGCCTCGACGAGGACGCGGTCGAACGGGGCGTACTCGGGGAGTCCGTCGGCTCCGTCGCGGCAGTCGACGAGGACGGCGCCGTAACCCGCCCGGTCGAGGTTGCGACGGGCCGCCAGCACCGCCCGGCGGACGATGTCGACCGCGTGGACCCGGGTCGGGCCGACGATCTCGGCGAGCACCGCCGCGGTGTAACCCACGCCGGCGCCGACGACGAGGACCTCGTCGTCGGCACCGGGACCGAGGGCGTCGAGCAGGCGGGCGACCGTCGTGGGCGCCAGGACGCGGGTCCCGGTGGCGGCGTGCGTGCTCGCCCGGTCGTCGTAGGTGCCCTCCTCGACGAACGGTCGCCGCGGGACGGTCCGCATGGCCGCAGCGACGCGCTCGTCCACGCCGTCGAGGGCGTACTCCAGCCCGTCGACCATGTCGTCGCGCAACACCGCGGGATCCATACCCCGGCGTCGGATCCCCGACGTAATAAGGATGCCGCGGTGCGGTCACCCGCCCTGCATCGAGACGAACCGGACGCCGCCGAGGTCCTCGCGCTCGACGGACCCGTCGGCCCGCCGGACCAGTCTGACGAGCCGCTGGCGGGCCGTGCCCACGGGCGCGACGACCCGTCCGCCGGGGCGGACCTGCTCGATCACCGGGTCGGGCACCGCGGAGGGGGCACAGGTGAGGTACGCGGCGTCGTAGGGGGCGTGGGCGGGCCAGCCCTCGCGGCCGTCGCCGACCCTGACGGCGACGTCGTATCCGAGGCGGTCGAGTCGGTCGCGGGCGTCGGCCGCGAGCGCCGACTCGTACTCGACGCTGTAGACGGCGCCGTCGTCGACGACCTCGGCCGTGACCGCGGCGTGATAGCCACAGCCCGTCCCGACTTCGAGGACGCGATCGGCGGGCGCGAGCGCCAGCGCGTCGGTCATGATCGCCACCATGTGGGGTGCGCTGATCGTCTGTCCCTCGTCGATGGGGAGGGGCCGATCCTCGTAGGCGTGGTCGCGCTGTGACGCCGTGACGAACTCGTGGCGGGGGACCGCCCGGAGCGCCGCGAGCGTCGCCTCGCGCTCGACGTCGCTTCGCTCCGCGAGCCGGTCGACGAGTCGCTCCCGGGCGGCCGCGACGTCCGGCGAGCCGTCGGCGCGGGAGTCACTCGACGGCTCGTCCGGATCGCCCCAGTTTCCCCACATCCCCGGCTACCAGCCCGACCAGGCGGCCGCGGTGTGGTCCCGGCCGTAGAGGCGCTTGACGTCCTTTGCGAACACCGCGTCGCCCTCGTGGTCGAACGTGTCGAACCGGTAGCCAGCGGCGTCGTCGCGGACGTGGATCCCGACGACCTCGAAGGACTCGTCGCCGAGCGACTCCGTCTCGCCGACGACGAACTCCCGATCGCCGGGGACGTAGACCCGCAGGCTCCGGGACTCGTCCCTGTTGCCGTCGGTCGGGTGAACGGTCACGTTCACGCCCACGTTGTCGACCACGCGGGTCCAGAGGGTCGCCACGTCGGCGACCGTGGCCTCCTCGACCCGGCGATCGTCGCCGAGTTCGATCGCGGTGATCCGGACCTGCATCAGCGCCTCCGGCGTGTCGACGACGAACTCCTCGCCCACCGCGACCCGCTCGTCCGGCGGCGCGTCGACGGCGGTCGGGAAGGACTCCCCGTCCTGGGAGACGACGACGTCGACGGGCGTCTCCGGGTCGGGGTCGATCGTCGCCTTGTGGGTGTGGCCGCAGTCGCCACAGCGCACCGTCGCCTGCCCGCCCGGCGCGAGCACCTCGTGGACCGTCTCCGCGCCGCAGGCCGGACAGTCGACGGGGACGCGTTCGGCCCGCTCCGTGTCGCTCATGCCGCCGTCTACTCGGCTCGGGGGTAAAAGCCGTGCGTCTAGGGCGCCTGCGCCGGCAGGTCGACCGCCTCGCCGTCGGCGTAGACCGTCGGCTCCAGCAGGATGCCGTCCATGTGGATCGGCGCCTCGACGTCTCCGCCGATGCTTTCGTCGTCGCCGACGGCGAAGTGGACCGTCCCCGCCGCCTTCTCGTCGAGCAGCACCGACCCGACCAGGTCCGCCACGCCCACGTTGGTCCCGATGCCCAGTTCGGCGAGGTTGTAGGCCGCGTCGCCGACCGCGTCGGCGGCCGTCTCCAGTTCCGCACGGACCGCGTCGTCGGAGACGGCGGTGACGAAGCCGTCCTCGACCTCGAACCGGATCTCGTGGTCCAGCCGGCCGTGGGGCATCATCGTCCCGTCGACGACGTAGACCCCGTTCGCCGTCTCGGGACTGACGAACACCTCGCCGGCCGGGAGGTTCGAGAACGCCCCCGGCTCGTGGACCATCCCGGTGTCCTGGAGCCACTCGCGGTCGCCCGGTTCGACGGTCACGTCCGTCCCCGCCGGCGTGGTGACGCGGACCGTCTCGGCGCCGGCCACCTGGTCGTAGACCGCCCGGCAGGCGTCGGCGATGGCGCCGTAGTCGGCGTCCAGGCCCGCGATCATCACCGCCTCGGTGATCCCCGGCATGGTCGCGCCCCGGACGCCGGCCGCGGTCGCGTCGCCCCGGGCCCGCGTGTGGCTGAGGCTCTTGGTCGTCGGGGCGATGAAGGCGTCCGCGCCCGCCATCGCCGCGGCGACGGGCGCCGGCGGTTCCTCGCCGTGTTGCTCGCCCGGCGGGTACCGCACGAGCGTCGCCTCCCCGGTCGTCTCCGCGACCACCTCGTACAGGAGGTCGCCGATCCGTCGGCGCTCGTCGTCGGTGACGACCGCCACTGCCTCGCCGGCCGTCACGCCGAGACACTCCCCGATCGCCGTCTCGGCCGCCGCCCTGAGCGCCGCCGCCGTCTCCGCCGCGTCGTCTGCCATGCGCGTCCGTTCTCCCCCGGGGGAGGTAGGTCTTGTCGCACGGACGACGCCGGCGCGCCGGCGACGGCTCCCGACCCCGCGGTCCGGAGCGCCCGTCGGCTACCGGTCCTCGGGCAGGACGTACTCGACGCCTTCGGGTGCGTCGAGGGCCGCCGCGTCCGTCTCGACGACGATGGTCTCCGAGAGGCGGTTGAACAGACGGAGCTTGCGCCCCTCGTAGGCGAGCACGCCGACGACGAGGTCGATCGGCAACAGGAAGGCCTTCCCGAAGCTCTCGATGGCCGCCGCGCCGTACGTGATCGGATCGCCCTCCCGGTCCGTGACCCGGAGGTTCAAGACGAGTTTGCCGATCGACTGCCCCCGATGGCCCTCCAGGAGCGTCCAGTACAGCCACAGGCCGAGGCCGTTCAGCCCCCCGGCCTCGCCGAGTCGGCCCACGGCGACCGGGGGAAGCGGGAGGGCCGTCGCTCCGACGACGCCCCAGAACGCGTTCACGACCGCCCCGACGACGAGCACGTCGATCAGCCACGCCCAGAATCGGGTGCTCCAGGCCGCGATGTAGAGGCGGCGGGTGTCCGCTGACATCGGTCGTCCCGGGTCTAGAACGGCGGTCGACCGACATCAATGCTCGTCGGGGGACGGGCGCGCGGGGTGTCGGGAGGGCGGGATACGCGTCTCGTTGGCTCCGTTGAAATCACATGTTGATGATAGTTTGGTGAGATCGGGCTGAATAGCGGGCGCGTATTCATCACGACTGAAACGTTGAAAGCAGTGATGGAGGACGGCAGTATACTCAGTGGTCGGGGTGGGCAATAACGTGGTCACCATTCGCAAATCCGACACGATAGTAGGTGTCCTCGCGTCTCAGGTACGCTTCCAAC
>JBDGUC010000016.1:2908-13667 GCA_042216285.1 Haloferacaceae archaeon | reverse complement strand
GCGCCAGCAATGAGTGAGCTACGAAATGGTCACGACTTGCTATCCAACTACCCGAGGAGGACTGCATCGCGGTGTGGTGTGCGGACGACGAGTGGTGCCCGGTCACCTGCACGTTGAAACTCATCGGCAACAAGTGGCATCCCGTCATCATCCACCGACTGCTCGTCCACGACGAACTGGGATTCAACGCCCTCTCCGACGAGATCGGCGGCGTGACGAACAAGGTGTTGTCGGACAGCCTCGACGACCTCGAAGAGAAGGGTCTCGTCGAGCGCGAGATCGTGCAGGAGAAACCCGTCCGCGTCTCCTACTCGCTCACCGATCGTGGCGAGTCACTGGAGGACGTCATCGCGGCCCTCGAATCGTGGGGTGAGGAGTATCTCCGTCCCGCGGACGGTGACGGGACTGCCGAGTGTTGATCAGGACGAACTGGGTTACGATGGATTTTGTATCGGTTCGACCGTCGCGCGAATGCTCACAACGACAACTCGGAAATAGGCCGGGGGTGCCCCACGCTCCCGCTGCTCTCTTCGGACTCGAATCGGGTGTAAAACGGGTCTTTAACCCACGCGAACGTCCATCGTCGTGCATCCAAAAGATCCTCAGATGGCCTCGATCAGTGAACTTCTCTCTCGACACGCCCCCACGGACCCGAAGCGTTCCGCAGAAGGGGGTCCTGACGTCGTCGCGCTCGACGACGAGACGGCTGACGACGTCTTCTCCGCTCTCACTTCCCAGACGATCACCCACGACATGGATACGACACGGCCCTCCCCGTCGACGAAGATGACCCGACGAACCATCCTCGCAACCGCCCCCACGGCCGCCGTCCTGGGCCTCGCCGGCTGCACCGGGAACAGCCCAGCAGCCTCGAATGCCAGTACCGGCGGCACCGATACCGGTCATGGCGGCGGTGGCGGCGGCCAGGTCGGAGAAGGCCACGCACCGAAGGCCCGGATCGAGATGGAGTCCGTCTCCACGACGGACATGACCTCGCGCATGACGATGACGGTCTCCCAGCAGACGACCCACGCAGACCTCGTCTCGGCTCTCGCCCGGAACGGATCGGCGACCGTCGAGGCGACCTCCGAGCCTCTCCCCACCGCCCGGCCGATCACCTTCCAGAAGACGGTCTACGGCGTCTCGAAGAACGTGACCGACCGGACGTCGGCCACGCAGTACACGGTCGCCTTCTCGGACGCCTCCTCCGCCGCGGACTCGAGTGACGTCGTCGAGTATAGTGACCTCCCCGTGGTAGACCGTACGAAGCTCGCCGCAGCCGGATTCGATAACGGCGCATCGCTCGGTGTCGCGACGACACTCACCTACACGAAGGCAGAACAGTCCAAATCCGCTCTCGTTCCACCTCCCTCGAAACCGATCGTCACGTGGGACTCGAACGACCGTGCGCGAATCTCCATCAAAAATCGGACGTCGGTCACGGTCTCCACGTACCACTACACCGCGAAGGAGATCGCGTCCGACGCGCACTACGGCAGTCGGATGAAGAACAGGTACGGCTTCACGCTCTCTAACGTCTCCTCGGACGAGGCCGCCATCCTGACGACGGCGATCCAACAGGGGAGAGGCTACACCGTGAGTGACGGTCACGCACTTCCGGACGCGTTCCGGTCGATCTCGAAGCGGTTCGAGGGTCACACCCCGGTCTCTACGAGTCGAGCACCGTCACCCTCCGGTGAGTACCTCGTCTCCTACCAGGGGACGACCTACTGGACGCACCTTCTCCTCCGAGCTTCCTGAACGGTCACGCTGAGGTGGTGATGGCGGCTGTTGGGTGGGCAGTTCCCAGCGAGCCGAAAACGAGTGCAGAAAAGGTCGCAGACCTCTCGACCAACGTTTCCCGCATCACGGATGGGGAAGCAAGGCACGCATCAAATTCCCCCTCCGGGGTTGTGGGGGTCGCTCACGCGTCGAGTTCTCCCCGGAGCACCCGGGCGGCGGTGAGCACGGGGTCCCACACCGGGCTGAAGGGGGGCGCGTAGGCCAGGTCGAGGTTCTGGAGGTCGGTGACCGTCATACCGGCGTGGAGCGCGGTCGCCACGGGGTCGATCCGCTTGCCCGCGCGGTCGCGGCCGACGACGCTCCCGCCGAGGACGCGCCCGGTGTCGCGGTCGGCGGTGAGCGTGACGGTGATCTCCTCGGCGCCCGGGTAGTAGTCCGCCCGCGAGCGGTCGGTGATCGTGCTGGTGACCGGATCGAACCCCGCCTCCCGGGCCTCCTCGTGGTCGAGGATCCCCGTCCGCGCCACCTCCAGGTCGAACGCCTTGAGGATGGCCGTGCCCGCGATGTCGCCCACCTCGGTGGGCGTCCCGGTGACGGTCGAGCCGATGGCGCGGCCCGCGCGGTTGGCCGTGAGCGCCAGGGGGACGTACGCGGGCGCGCCGGAGACGACGTGCCGGGCTTCGGCGCAGTCGCCGGCCGCGAAGACGTCATCCACGTTCGTCCGGCCGTACTCGTCGGTGGCGATGGCCCCGGTCGGGCCCCGTTCGATCCGCGTCCCCTCGACGAGGTCGACGTTCGGCGCGACGCCGACCCCGACGACGACCGCGTCGACCGCCACGGTCCCCGATTCCGTCTCGACGCCGGTCACGCGTCCGTCGCCCACGAATCCCTCCACCGGGGTGTCGAGGTGGAGGGAGACGCCCCGCTCGCGGAGGTGGTCCTCGACGACCCCCGCGGTCGCCTCGCCGAACGGGTCGAGGACGTGTGGGAGCGCCTCGAAGAGGTGGACCTCGGCGTCCCGAGCGGCGAACGCCTCGGCCATCTCGATGCCGACGTAACCCCCCCCGACGACGCCGACCGCCCGCGGTGTCGTCGCCTCCGACGACTCCCGTCTCCCTCCGGCGCCGGCCCCGCTCCCGGACCCGCTCCACCCCTCGACGTCGTCGCGGACGGCGGCGGCGTCGTCCAGGCCCCGTATCGTGAAGACGCCGTCGAGGTCCGTCCCGTCGAACGGTGGCGCCACGGCGCTGGCGCCGGTGGCGACGAGGAGGTGGTCGTAGGACTGCTCGAACCGGTCCCCGTCGCCCTCGACGGTCACCGTCCGCGCGTCGGGATCGATGGCCGTGACCTCGTGGGCCGTCCGCAGGTCGATCCGTCGCTCCTCGACGAACTCCTCGGGCGTGACCGCGACGAGGTCGTCGAGCGTCTCGACCTCGCCCCCGACGTAGTAGGGGATCCCGCAGGCCGCGTACGACACCCACTGCCCCCGCTCGAAGACGACCACGTCGAGGTCGGGATCGGACCGTCTGGCCTTGCTCGCAGCGCTCATCCCCGCCGCGTCACCGCCGATCACCACGAACGTCCCGGTCACGTTCGACGAACTCCGCCCGAGCGGGAAAGCACGTCGGCGATTCTTCGGGCGTGAGAATTCCGCCCCCCGGAGTGGTCCCCCGTCGCCCGACTGCGCCGGGGTGTCCGTCCTCGTGGTCGATCGTCGGAGTGTCCTACCTCGTGGCCGATCGCCGGGGTGTCCTACTCGTGGTCGGTCGTCGGGGTGTACTTCCTTATGTCGTGACCGCGTTGTACTTCGACATGCTCCCGGTCCGCCGGGTCGTCCTCGACGTTCTGAAGCCCGCCGACCCCTCGACGGTCGACCTCGCCCGACTGATCGCCGACGTCGACGGCGTCGCGGGGGTCAACGCCGTGGTCGTCGACGTCACCCCCGAGATCCAGACGATCAAGCTCACGATCGAGGGAGACGCCGTCGACGTCGACGCGGTCGAGTCGACGATCGACGCACGGGGCGCGTCGGTCCACTCGATCGATCGGGTCGTCCGTGGAGAGCGCCCGCCCGGCGCTGACGCGAACGAGGCGCCCCGGGACCGCCCGTGACCTGGACGCGCCGGGACCTCGTCGCCGTGCTCCGCGACGAGCAGGTGCGCTCGATCTCGCGGCGGTATTTCGTCTCGAACGGCTTCGATGGGACGCTCACGAGCATCGGCGTCGCGATGGGAGCGCTCCTGTCGGGCGTCTCCGCCGGCCGGACGACGTTCCTGATCGGACTGGGCGCGGCCGTGGGGCTGGGCACGTCCGGGGTCTGGAGCGTCTGGGAGATCGAACGCGCCGAGAAGCGCGCCGAGATCAGGCGGCTCGAACGGGCGATGCTGACCGACCTCGACGACACGCGGATCGAGCGCCGCCAGCGGGGGGCCCGGGCGATCAACGCCGTGGCGAGCGGCGTCGGGCCGATCATCGGCGTCCTCGTCCCGATGACGCCCTTCCTGCTCGAAGGGGTGGTTCTGACGATGGTCGAGGCGACCGCGCTCGCCGTCTGTCTGGGCGTCGGACTGCTGTTCGTCTTCGGGGCCTACATGGGATCGATCGCCGACATCACCTGGTACGTGGCCGGGATCCGGATGGGGCTGGCCGGCCTCGTGGTCGCCGCCATCAACTTCCTGTTGCCGGGCGGGGGGCCGTGAACCGGATCCCCCGCGCCTCGTTCGCCGGCGAGCGCGGCCGTCCCCGGTCGAACTACTCCGACAGCCGGGCGCGATAGCGCCGCCCGTCGCGCACGACGAGTCCGCGCTCGATCAGGCCGTCGAGCAGGGGATAGATCGTCAGCAGATTCAGTCCGAGCGTCTCCTTGATCTCGCTCGGGCGGGCCTCCTCCACGAGGGCGAGATAGAGACACACGAGTTTTCCGTCTGGCGATTCCAGGGACTCGAGCAGCGCGGCGACGTGGCGTGTACCGACCTCGTCCGACGCGCGAACGGACTCGAAGCCGCTCGCGACGGGGTTGGTGGCGTTATCCATACAGCCCCCCGTTGACGTTGATGACCTCGCCGGTGACGTAGGAGGTCTCGTCCCGGGCGAGAAAGCGGGCGGTGCAGGCGACCTCCTCGACCGACGCGAACCGGTCGAGGGGGATCTGCTCGCGGATCCGCTCCCGGACGTCCTCGCGGACGCGTTCGACCATGTCGGTGCGGGTGTACCCCGGCGCGATGCAGTTGGCCGTCGAGCCGTGGGGGGCGAGTTCGAGCGCGAGCGACCGCGTGAACCCGAACAGCGCGCTCTTGGAGGCGGCGTAGTTCGACTGGCCGTAGTTGCCCCGCTGGCCGACGACGCTGGAGACGTTGATCAACCGCCCCTGGTCGGCGTCCCGGACGTCCTCGTAGAAGGCCTTGGTGCAGTGGAACGCCCCACCGAGGTTTACCTCGACGACGCGCCGCCAGTCCTCCCAGGTCATCCGGTCGAAACGCCTGTCGACGTTCACCCCGGCGTTGTTGACGAGCACGTCGACGGCACCGACCTCGTCGTGGACGCGGTCCGCCATCTCGTCGACGTCGGTGCGGTCCCCGACGTCAGCCTGGACGGCGAACGCACGTCCCCCGTCGGCCTCGATCGTCTCGACGACCTGCCGGGCGGCGGTCGTCGACGAGCGGTAGTTCACGGCGACGTTCGCCCCGCGACGCGCGAAATCCAGCGCGATCGCCCGTCCGATCCCCCGCGACGCGCCCGTGACGACGCAGGTCTTGTCGCGCAACGATCGATCCGTCGCGGTCGTCGGTTCTTCCCGGTCGAACCGTGGTCGTTCGGTACTCATGCTCGTCGTTATCCGTTGAGTCCCGTGTTCCCGCGCCCGCGGTCGACCCCGGGCGCCCGGGCCGCGCGCTCGTGTTCGCGCTCGTGCTCGTCCCGCTCCGCGTGCCTCCCGGCGGCGCCCGCGTCCCCGGGTGGCGCCGCGTCCCCGTGTGGCGCCGCGTCCTCGGGTGGCGGGCCGAGGACCGTCTCGTCGCCCGTGGCGAGGGCGTCGAGGGCGTCCCCGACGGTCAGGACGGATTCTCCGGCCGTACAGGGATACACGCCGAGGAGGTCCCGGTCCCCGTAGACGGCCAGACAGAGCACCGGCAGGACGAGGCGTTCGTCCGTCTCGCCGGTGATCGTCGAGCGGGAGGTGCGCACGTCGAAGGGCGGACGGATCCGGTGTCCCTTGCGGTCCGCCCCGGTTTCGAGGGAGCGAAAGACGCCGAGAATCCCGTCGTCGTCGTCGAGTTCCGCGGCCAGATCCAGGCTCACCGCCCGCGGCCAGGGGTGGACGGTGAAGCCGGCGATCCGGTTGGTTCGTTCGAGTCGTTTCAGTCGTTCGATCACGGTCGTTCGTCGTTCCGGGCAGGGTGCGTCCGCCCGAACGTAGAGGTCGACGGTGAGGTCTGTGTCCGGTTCCATTGCCTAGTAGTTCACGTCCGATCGCGTCGGATCCGTATCGTCGCAGGTGGTTCGTCGTTCGTCGTCAGTGGGCCCCCGATCGGATCGTCGACCGCCGCGGTCTCGCGCGGAGACGGTCCGGTCGAGGCTCCACCGAGCACTCCGAGTTCGTCGCCAGCAGGGGTGCATCACTTGGGCTCGATCGGAGAGTTGTACGGCGATACAAAAGTCGGACGTGGTAGGTCCTGCCGACTGAGAACAAGGGCGGATATCCGCGTCACCGTCCCGGTCGGCGCCGGCTCGGGTCGTCCCGGTCGGCGCCACTCCCCGTCGCTCGTCCTCCTCGCGGGCAGGCCCGCGACGGCCGGTCCGTGGCCGGGGGCGCGCGTCCGTCCCTCACTCGTCCCCTGTCCCGCCCGTGTCGTCCACCTCGTTCGCGCCGCCCCCGTCCGTCACGCCTCCTCGTCGTCCTCGTCCGACATCGCGTCGATGAGGACGATGGCCTCGCCACGGACGTACGGTTCGTCGTCGGGGTCGTCGGGGTCGTCGGCGATCTCCGTCGAGAGGCGATAGCGGCCGTCGCCGAGGTCCTCGACCACCTCGACGAGGGCGGTCACGCGCTCGCCGATGTCGACGGGTTTCAGGAACTGCACGTCCTGGGAGAGGTAGATCGTCAGCCCGGGGAGCCGCGCCAGGGCGGCGCTGATGAGCCCGGAGACGAGCGTGCCGTGGACGATCCGGCGTCCGAACCGGGTCGATTCGGCGAACTCGTCGTCGAGGTGGAGCCGGTTCGTGTCGCCGCTCAACTCCGCGAACGTCCGCACTTCGTCGTCGGTGAACCGCTTCGAGAAGTGCACGGCGTCGCCCACGTCGATCGCTCCGGGCGTCCGGACGGTTCGCTCGCTCGACCACTCCGGCCGCTCGTACGCCACCGACTCCACGCCCTCCTCGCCGCCCGTCCGTCCGTCGAACCCGAACGCGGCGAGGGTCGCCCGGTTGGCCTCGATCATGCTGTTTGTCATGTGGCCCGACGCGCGTACCCACGCGTCCATGGCCTCCGCGACCACCGTCTCTCCCCCGTCCGCCGCCGGTTCCGCGTCGTGACCGTTCATCCGTACGTGGTGTGGTGCCGTACGGCACCTTAGTTACTCGGATCCGTCCGCCGGGAGACCGGCGTCCCGACGGCGGTCGGCGTCCCCCGGCGGGCGGGTCCACCGTCGTCCGTCACCCCGCTAACCACATTCCGTACCATCAAATGGTGTTCTCTACCATTTCGCGCCATTTGGAGGAAGACTTATGCGCGTGGCGTGCGGAGTGCCGGTCGAGAGATGACGGACGCAAGCGACGAGGAGATCGCGTTTCCGCCGGCGGCCTTCGCCGAACAGCTCCAGCGCGCGAGCGAGGAGTTCACCACCCAGCAGCGGAAGTGGTTCGACCGGATGCTCTCCGGGGGCACCCCGACGAACGGATCGCTCGGCGACCTGGGCACGATGAGCATGCACGCGGCGGTGTTCAAGACCCGCGTCCAGAGCGGTGGCCGCATCAGCATCCCGGACGCGGAACGCGAGGCCCTCGACATCGGCGAGGGCGACCTCGTGCAGGCGTTCGTCGTTCCTCTCGACCGCGGTGATTCAGATGAGTGAGGCCACGACCCCCTTCGCGGCGATGATGGAACTGCAACGACGCTCGATCGACGAGAGCAGGCGGGCTCTCCACCGGAGCGTCGAGATCGGAAAGCGTGCGAACCGGATCGCGCTCGGCGGCATCGAGTCGGGCAAGTCCGTCCAGCACGGGAGCAACGACGTGGCGCGCGTCCTCGTCGAGGCGTACGCCGACGCCGTGGCGGAGACGATGCCCGGAGACGAGAAGGCCCAGCGGAACCTCAAGGCCGTCATCGACGACCAGTTCGACGCGCTCGACGAGATGAACGCCGAGACCTGGGACGCGTTCCACGAGGCCATGGAGGAGAACGCCAAGGTCTCCGAGGAGTTCGCCGATCGGTGGCTCGAAACGGTCGACGACTCCTACGACGACCTCCTCGACGTGCTCGCTCGCTACCAGGAGCGGTCCGCCGAGAGCGCGTCGGGATAACCGTGGCGCGTTCGCCGACCCACACGCCGAGGCGATAACCATGTCAGACTCAGACGTTCGTCCGGAGGACGCCCGGGAGTGGGCCGAGTTTGTCGAGGAGATGAACGAGTCGTGGTTCGACGCCGTCGAGGAGAACGTCGAGGCGCAGGCCAGGTTCGTCGAGTCGTGGTTCGACGCCGTCGACGACTCGTGGGCCTCCTCCCCGGAGACGGTCACGGAGGGGATGGAGGGGTACGCGCGGGCCTACGAGGCGTGGATGCGGGCCGCCGAGGAGCAACTCCAGCGCACGGCCGACGCGATCGAGGGCGAGGAGGTCTCGCCGGAGGACTTCCGTGACATCTGGCTCAACGCCGCCAACCGGTCGTTCAAGGAGGTGATGAACACGTCCGCGTTCGCGGCCGCGACCGGCGAGACGGTCGGGGACGCGATGGAACTCCAGGAGCGGATCGACGCGGCCGCCGAGGAGACGCTCCACTCGCTCGGCTTCGCCACCGAGGGCGACGTCGAGGAGGTCGGCGCCCGCCTCGTGGAACTGGAGCGCCGCCAGCACGCCGTCGAGGAGAAACTCGACGAGGTGCTGGCCGCTCTGGACGGGGAGGAGGGGACGTGAACCCGTTCAGTCCCACCACCCCCCTCGACGTCCAGCGCCGGCAGTTGGACGCGGCCGCCGACCTCCTCGACCGGGGGGCGACCCTGCCCGACCAGGTCGAGCGGGCCGCCGAGGTCGAGGTCGGGAGCACGCCGAGCGAGGTGGTCTACCGGGAGAACAAGCTGGAACTCCACCACTACGAATCCCGCACCGACGAGCAGTACGACGTCCCCCTCCTCGTGGTCTACGCGCTCATCAACCGCCCGTACGTCCTCGACCTCCAGCCCGACCGGAGCGTGGTCCGGACGCTCCTCGATCAGGGGTTCGACGTGTATCTCATCGACTGGGGCGAACCCTCCCGGCTCGACACCACGCTGACGCTGGGCGACTACGTCCGGCGCTACATCGACAACTGCGTCGACGTCGTCTGCGAGCGATCGGGCGAGGACGCCATCGGCCTGCTCGGATACTGCATGGGCGGGACGATGAGCGCCATGTACGCCGCGCTCAACCCCGAACGCGTCAGGTATCTCGGCCTGCTGGCGACCGGACTCTACTTCGACGACACGGGCGGCGTCCTCGAACGCTGGGGCGACGAGGACCACTACGACCCCGGGCGACTTACGGACACGTACGGTAACGTCCCGTCGGACTTCCTCGACGTCGGCTTCGCCCTGATGGACCCCGTCGAGAACCTCGTCACGAAGTACGTCCGCCTCTACGACAACATCGAGGACGACGAGTTCGTCGAGAACTTCGCCCGGATGGAGACGTGGCTCTCCGACGGCATCGACGTCGCCGGCGCGACCTACCGGCAGTTCATCGAGGACATCTACCAGGACAACCGGCTGGCGCGCGGCGAGATGCGCCTCGACGGCGAACGCGTCGACCTCGACCGGATCGACATGCCCCTCCTCCAGATCGTCGGCGAGTACGACCACCTCGTCCCGCCGGATTCGAGCGTCCCGTTCACCGACCTGGTGGCGAGTGACGACACCGAGGTCATCGAGTTCCCCACCGGCCACATCGGGCTCTCGGTCGGGTCGCGGTCGCACGCGGAACTGTGGCCCCAGGTGGCGGCCTGGTTCGCCGACCGATCGACGGACGACGACCGCGACCTGGAGCGGATCGACGGCGTCGGGGCCGCCTACGCCGCCCGACTGCGCGAGGCCGGCGTCGAGGACCTGCCCGCGCTCGCCGCCGCGGATCCCGACGCGCTGGCCGCGGAGACCGAGATCTCACCCGGACGGATCGAAAACTGGATCGAGCAGGCCCGGACGCTCGCCGAGGGGGGCGAACGCGAGGACGAGGGCGAGCGTCGGCGAGAGCCGGACCGCTAGCGCCGGAACCGCAGGCGGCCGGGTTCTACACGGGGAGGACGGGAACGTCGGACTCCCGGAGGACCATCTCCGTCGTGCTCCCGATGTGGGGGCGCCGCGTCTCCGAGCGGCCGTGGAGCCCCATGACGATCAGGTCGATGTCGTTCTCCTCGGCGTACTTCAGGATCGCCGCGTACGGATGGCCCCGGACGCATTCGGTGACCGCGTCGAGGTCCAGTTCCTCGACCCGCTCGACGATCGTGGCCATCGCCTCCTCGCCCGCCTTCTCCCACTGCTCGAAGGCCAGTTCCTCGCTGCTCAGCGCCGGCGTCGACCCGCGGAGGCGTTCGTCGACGACGAACAGGACGTGGACCGTCGACCCGTACTTCTCGGCGATGTCCAGCCCGTGCTGGGCCCCCCGCTGTGCCCCCTCGCTTCCGTCGGTGGGAATGAGGATGTTCTCGAACATGGGTCGCTCTGGGGGTGGATCGTCCATTAAATGCGCTCGAATTCCCGGCCCCCGGGAACAACGGGCCGGCGGGCCCGGGAACGACGGGCCAGCGGGCCCGGGAACGACGGGCCGGCGCGTCGG
>JBDGUC010000016.1:0-2808 GCA_042216285.1 Haloferacaceae archaeon | reverse complement strand
GCGGGCCCGGGAACGACGGGCCAGCGGGCCCGGGAACGACGGGCCGGCGCGTCGGGATCCGGGCCCGGATCGACGTAGCTGGGGAGGGGGCCGTCCCGGTCAGGCGGCGTCGAGCGACGCCGCCAGTTCCTCCCGGTCGACGGTCAGTCGCAGGTCGACGGCGCGGACGCCGTCGGGCGCGGCGACGAGCGGGTTGACGTCGAGTTCGGTGATCGCCGGGAACTCCCCGACCAGTTGCGAGATCCGCTGGATGGTCTCGACGACGGCGTCGACGTCGGCGGGCGTCCGTCCGCGTGCCCCTCTGAGCATCGGCGCCGCCCGGATCTCCGTCGTCATCTCGCGGGCCTCCCGCTCGCTCACCGGCGCCACCCGAAACGAGGTGTCCTCGAAGATCTGGACGAAGATCCCGCCCAGGCCGAACATCAGCAGGTGGCCGAACTGGGGGTCGCGGTTGACGCCCACGATCGTCTCCGTGCTCTCTCCGGGGTCGACGAACTCCTCGACGCGCACGCCGAGGACGGTCGCGTCGGGGTCGTGTTCGCGTGCCCGTCCGTGGATGGCCCGGTAGACCTCGCGCACGTCCGCGACGGGCACGCCGACCTCGACGCCGCCGACGTCGGACTTGTGGACGACGTCGGGGCTGGCGATCTTCATGACCACCGGGCCGTCGATCTCCCGGGCGATCGCCTCGGCCTCCGCCTCGCTTTCGGCGAGCGCGCCGGCCGGCGTGGGGATCCCGTAGGCGTCGAGCAGGTCCATCGCCTCGACGCCGAGATACTCCACCCCCCGGTCGATCGCTCCCGACAGGACCTCGCGGGCGCGGCGCCGGTCCACGTCGAACGTCGCCGGCGAGTCGTACACCCGTTCGGTCACGTCCCGGTAGTCGGCAAGCGCCTCCAGGCCGGCGACCGCCCGGGCCGGATCGAAGTAGCTGGGGACGCCGTAGGCCTGGAGTTCGGCGGCCGCGCGGTCCGCCTCCGCCCCGCCCATCAGGCAGGCCAGGACGGGCTTGCCGGCACGGCGCTGGCTCTCGCCGATCACTTCGGCCAGGTCGTCGAACTCGAACATGGCCGTCGGCGAGGCGAGGACGACGGCACCGCCCACGCCGTCGGCGTCCAGGACGACGTCGAGCGCCCGCCGGTACCGCTCGATCCCCGCGTCGCCCACCAGGTCGAGCGGGTTCGTCACGTCGATCGCCGCCGGGAGGAGGTCGGCGAGAGCGGCGCGCACGCCGTCCCCGAACTCGGCGAGTTCCAGCCGCGACTCCCCGAGGGCGTCCGCGGTCAGGACGCCCGGCCCGCCGCCGTTCGTGACGACCGCGATCCCGTCGCGGTCCAGCGACGGCTGTCCGGCGAGCACCCGGCTCGCGTCGAACACCTCCTGGACCGTCGAGTATCGCAGGGCTCCCGCCTGCCGGAGCCCGGCCCGGTAGGCCTGATCGCTGCCGGCGATCGACCCGGTGTGTGAGGCCGCGGCCCTGGCCCCCGCCTCGGTCCGCCCGGATTTGATGACCACGACGGGCGTCTCCGTCGTCACCTCGCGGGCCGCGTCGATGAACCGCCGGCCCTCGTCGACGTCCTCCAGGTACGCCAGGATGACGTCGGTCTCCGGATCCGTCCCCCACTCGACGAGGAAGTCGACCTCGTCGAGGACCGCCTCGTTGCCGAGCGAGACAACGTCCTTGAACCCGATCCCGCGCTGGGCCGCCCAGCCGAGGACCGCCGCGATGAACGCCCCCGACTGGCTCACGAGCGAGATCGACCCCTCGGGGGGTGTGTCCCTGAGAAACGTCGCGTTCAACCCCGTCGGCGTGCTGATGACGCCGACGCAGTTCGGGCCGACGAGGTCGAGGTCGTAGCGCTCGGCGACCGCGATCAGGTCGCGCTCCCGCCCGGCGCCGCGCTCCCCCGTCTCGCCGAACCCGGCCGTGATCACGACGACGTTCCCGACGCCGGCCTCGCCGATCTGGCGCACGACGTCGACGGCGGCCGGGGCGGGGACGACGACGACGGCCAGGTCGACCGACGACGCGTCCGGCACCGCTCCGATCGACGGGTAACACCGCGTTCCCATCACGGTCTCGCGGTTCGGGTTGACGGGGATCACCTCGCCGTCGAACGTCGACAGGTTGGCGAGCAGCGCCCGGCCGACCGATCCCTCGCGGTCGGTGGCGCCGACGACCGCCACGCGATCCGGGTCGAACAGCCCCGACAGGTCGGTCACGGCTCGCACGCTCCCGCGTCACGTCGGCGATTCGTCTCCCGTCCGCTCGCACGTCCGGCGTCCATGTGCATTACAGCCACGAGCCCCAGGGATCAATGCCTTCGGTCTTCCCACCGGGTAGGAATCGCTCGCCGCCCGTGCCGTGGTCCGCGCTCGCCGCCCGACCCGATGGGAACGCCGGTGCCCCGCCGCGATCCGTGAACGGCGTGCTGGACCTCCTCGGTGCGGCGGGCCACGTCACGGACGCCGCCTCGCGGCTCGATCGGGTGCCGCGGATCGTCCGAGCGGCGAGCGGGGCCCCGCGAAGATATAACCGCCTCCCGCGCCAACGTCGCGCCCCGATGGCACCGGTGCTCCGTCTCGTGCTGGACGTCCTGAAACCACACGACCCCGACCTCGTCGCGTTCGCCGAGGCGGTGGACGAGAGCGACGGGGTCGCCGGCGTCGACGCCAGCCTCGTCGAGACCGACAGGGAAGTCGAGAACGTGATCCTCACGATCGAGGGGCAGGACGTGCGCTTCGAGGCCGTCGAGGAGGTCGTCACCGACCTGGGAGGGTCGATCCACTCCGTGGACGAGGTGGCGT
>JBDGUC010000011.1:0-13824 GCA_042216285.1 Haloferacaceae archaeon | reverse complement strand
CTCGCCCACCTGGCCGACGCCGACCCCGAGGCCGCCGCGGCCGGCGCCGACGCGGCCCTGGAGGCGGTCACCGCGACCGACACGACGCGACGGCGGCCGGCCCTCCGGCTGATCGCCGCCGTCGCCGAGTCCGATCCGGACCGCGTCGCCGGCGCCGACCGCGGCGTCGCCGGCGCGCTGGCCGATCCGGCCCCCGACGTCCGGTCCGCGGGGGCGCTGTGTGCGGCGACGCTCCTCTCCGTCGCGCCCGGGACCTTTCCCCGGACCGCGAGCGCACTCGTCGACCGCCTCGACGACCCCGACCCCGACGTGCGCGCACACGTCCGGATCGCACTGGTCCGATTCGCCCGGAACCACCCGGCCCAGGTCCCCGAGAAGCGCGCCGCGGTCGAGGCGCTCGGCGCCACCGCCGACCGCGACCTGGGTCTCACCGGGGGAGCCACGAAGGAGGCGCTCACGAGCCTGCTCGAAGTCGTCCACGGCTACTCCTTTTGACATCCTCCCCGCCCTGAAGGGCGAGGATTCCAGCGCGGGACAGCGGGGCGGTCCCACGTCCCCGCTGGCAACTTCTCGCCTGCCGAACGGGGTCCGGCAAGGCGATACCGGGGTTGTGCGCGATACGTCGGCCCCGCGAGGGGTGTGGCGTGTTCGGCGTCCGTTCGGACGCGGTATCCGCTTGCACCGTGCATCCCGTTCGTCTCGGAGAGACGGCGGGGATGCCCCCGGTCGCAGGTTTCCCCGCGTCCGGGCACGGGCCGTGCCATCGGCCTGCCTGCCCTTCGTGCCACGGTGGGCAGGCACAATCGGGCGAGGGTCGCTTTTTGCCTGCCGTGTCGCCACGGCCTCGGAGACGCCCTCTCGAGAACGGTATGGTAGTCTTCGTCGTCCGGGCGGACCCCAATCCAACCGCCAGTTTTGCCCGTTGTGCGTACCACACGATTCGCTGTCAGGGGGCGTAATACTGGCGGTTGGGGCCGAGTTGTCGGATCCTCCCCGCCGTAAACGGCGAGGCTCTCTCCTTGACTTTCCGCAGAAATTCATCAACCGTTTCGTGGAGAAGTGCGGCGGTGTCGCTGTCCACGTCGAGTTTGACTGGGACAGTTCGCCGCACTTCTATACGTCAGATGTATGGCTGGTGGTTTATCAACGTTGGGGAGAAACGGCGGCAACAGTTCGTGAAATGTGGCGGAGGTGTCGGCTCCCTCTCCGGCCTACTCGCTCGCTTCGCTCGCTCCTTGAGGCCGGAGGCTCCGCCTCGAATACGCTGAGGGACGGCCGTCGTTCGCGTGGATCCCGTCACCCCGGCGCCGTCGTCACTCCGCCGCGACCTCCTCGACGACGACCCTGTGGCCGGTCGTGAGGATGTGTTTTCCCATCTCGAGGCCGGCCCGGATCTGCGACTCGTAGATCTCCTCGAACTTCCCGCAGTCCCGACAGACCACGTGGTAGACGGTCGGCTCTCCGCCGTCGGTCACGGGCTCCGAGCACCCCCTCGTCGACCGTCCGGATGCACGGCTACCCGGTCGATCGGCCCCCTGTTAAAGCGTTCGACACGGCCACCTGCCGCCGGTCGGTTCGCCCGGCGACGCCGGACGGGCGTCCGGCACGGCCGTCCCCGACGGGTCGAGAGGCGGGTCACTCGAACCCGAAGACGCGACGCAGTTCGTCCTCGACTCGCGTCACGAACTCCGAGAGGACCGCGTCGAACTCCTCGTCGTCGACCGGGAGCTCGCCGACGCGGTCGCGCGGATCCGCGGGGAGTTCGACACGGAACTCCCCGTTTCCCTCGTAGAACGGTTCGCTCTCGTCGAGGACGCGGCGGTCAATCGCCCGGAGGAGCGTCGAATCGTACCGACCGTGCATCGCCTGGAAGGCGTTCCGATACGCCTGCTGGAGTTCGTCGAGATAGTGGACGTATTTGTCCTCGAACTTCTCGGGATCGAACGCGGCCATGGTCCCCGTGGGACCCGCCACGCGGAAAACGGTTCGTCCTGGGGGAACGAGCGGCCTACCGAGCGTCGGCGAGGGCGACCGACGTCGACGCCTCGATCCACGCGAGCGGCTGTTCGGCGTCGTAGATGACGACGCTCCCGTCGGCCTCGTAGGCCTCCACCGTCCCGGTTCCGGGGTGCGTCGAGTCGCCGCGCGATGCCTCCGATCCGGCCGAGTCAGCGTGGTGGTCGGGCATCACCGTGTGGTAATCAGTGACACATTAAAGCTCTTTTCGTCCGGGTATCGTTCGCGAAACCGTCAGGTGGGTGGAGGTCGTCCCCCCGATCGATGGACGAGCGATTCGACCTGCGGGCGCACCGACACGAACTGAAGCTGGTGCGGGAGTCGGGGGAGCGAGCGCTCTACGAGAATCGCGGGGACGTCGCCTGTCCGGCCTGCGACCGACCGTTCGAGCGCGTCCTGGCGAGCGAGCGGCGGACCGAGAGCCTCCGTCCCGACCGGCGGGTCGACCTCTGCGTGGCGCGCGAGTCCGACCGGGTGCTCGTCTTCACCCACCCGTGAGGACGAACCTTTTACCCGGACCTGCCGAACGGGGGTGCATGGAGCAGCCCTCGCTTTCGGAGTTTGCGGAGTCCGGCGACGACCGGCCGGCCGCGGAGGCGGCGGCGGTCGCCGGCGACGGACACGGCCGGGTCGGCGAGGTGGCCGACGCCGACCACCGGTTTCCCGACCCCGACGGCACGCTCGAACTCACCGTCACCCAGGTCGACTACACGATCGAGGGGAGCGGCGACGGCGAGTACCCCGTCGTCCACGTCTTCGGCCGCACCGCCGACGGGACCGCCGAACACGTCCGCGTGCTGGGCTTCGAGCCCTACTTCTACGCCCCGACCGACTCGCTCGACGCGCCGCCCGAAGAGGAGTACGACGCGGTGGTCGACAGCCGCGAGACCGATCCGGACGGCGAACCGTTCGAGAGCATCCGCGGCGAACGACTGACCAAGGTCGTCGCGCGCACCCCCCGGGACGTGGGGGCCATCCGCGACGACTTCGACCACTACGAGGCGGACATCCTCTTTCCGAATCGTCTCCTGATCGACAAGGACGTCCGCGACGGGATCCAAGTCCCCGACCGGCGTCTGGACGACGGCCGCGTGCAGGTTCCCCACGAGGAGGTCCGGCCGGCCACCGTCGACGCGGACCCCCGGATCGACACGTTCGACATCGAGGTCGACGACCGGTCGGGGTTCCCCGAGGACGGCGAGGAGCCCATCGTCTGCCTGACCAGCCACGACTCGCGGCGCGACGAGTACGTCGGCTGGCTCTCCGTCGCCCCGGACGGCGACGGCTCGGTCCCGGAGTCGCTGGACGGCTACGAGCAGCTCGACCCGGACGCCGACTACGAGATCCGGGCGTTCGAGGAGGAGGCGGCGATGCTCGACGCGTTCATCTCGTATATCGAGGAGACCGATCCGGACGTCATGACTGGCTGGAATTTCGAGGATTTCGACGCCCCCTACCTGCTCGACCGCCTCGACGTGCTCGACCCCCGCACCGACCACGACCTGTCGGCCGAACGGCTCTCGCGCGTCGGCGAGGTCTGGCGGAGCGGCTGGGGCGGCCCGGACGTGAAGGGGCGGGTCGTCTTCGACCTGCTCTACGCCTACAAGCGCACCCAGTTCACGGAACTGGAGTCCTACCGGCTGGACGCCGTCGGGGAGCGCGAACTCGACGTGGGCAAGGAGCGCTACTCGGGCGACATCGGCGACCTCTGGGAGCGCGACCCCCAGCGCCTGCTGGAGTACAACCTCCGGGACGTGGAACTGTGCGTCGAACTCGACCGCAAGCAGGAGATCGTCGCCTTCTGGGACGAGGTGCGCACGTTCGTCGGCTGCAAACTGGAGGACGCGCCCACGCCCGGCGACGCCGTGGACATCTACGTGCTCCACAAGGTCCACGGCGACTTCGCGCTCCCCTCGAAGGGACGGGCGGAGGCCGACGAGGAGTACGAGGGCGGCGCCGTCTTCGACCCGATCACGGGGATCAAGGAAAACGTCACCGTACTGGATTTGAAGAGTTTGTACCCCATGTGCATGGTCACGATAAACGCCAGCCCGGAGACGAAGGTCGATCCCGAGGAGTACGGGGGTGAGACCTATCGCGCGCCCAACGGGACCCACTTCCGGCGGACTCCGGACGGCATCATCCGGGAGATGGTCGACGAACTGCTGGCCGAACGCGAGGAGAAGAAGACCGCCCGGAACGAACACGACCCGACGAGCGAGGCCTACGAGCAGTTCGACCGCCAGCAGGCGGCGGTGAAGGTGATCATGAACTGCTTCACGCCGGATACCGACGTGCTGACGCCCGAGGGCGTCCGGGACATCCGTGAACTCGATGTCGGCGACGACGTGTACTCGCTCGATCCCGAGACGATGGAGATGGAGGTCAAGCCGGTCGTCGACACGCACGCGTATCCGGCGTATCGCGGTGATCTCGTCGACGTCGAGACGAGCAAGATCGACTTCCGTGTGACGCCGAATCACCGGATGCTCGTCCGGAAGAACGAGACGAACGGCGTCACCTGGGACGACTACCGGTTCGTCGAGGCCGGAAATCTGGACCGCGCCTCGCACTACGAACTCCCCCACGACTGGGACGGGCCGGCCGGCGAGCGTCTGGATACGATCGACGTCCTCGAGCACCTCGACGGCGACTACGAGGTGTGGGCGAACAACGAGGTACACGGGCACACGCTCGCCGCGGAACTCGGCTGGTACCCCGACAAGGTGCTCAAGAACGACGTCAGCGAGACGGGGTACGTGTTCTCCGCCGAGGAGTTCGACGCCCACCGCGAGTATCTCGACGACCACTGCTCGGAGTTCTACGTCCACTCGGAGCGGGGCCGGAAGTGGATCCCGCGCTTCTACGACGGCGACGACTTCCTCGACCTGCTCGCGTGGTACGTCACCGAGGGGTCCGTTTATACCTCCGAGGAGAGACAGTTCGGCGAGCACTTCCGGGGGTCGTCCACGACGGTGCAACTCGCACAGGACGCGGTCGCAGACGGCGGCGGGACCGACCACCACGGCACCATCGGCGACCTGCTGGACCGACTCGGCTTCGACTACTACGTTGACGAGACGGGGTACCGGTTCACGTCTCGCCTTCTCGGACGGTGGCTGGAAGACGCCTGTGGCGACGATAGCTTCGAGAAACGGATCCCCGACCTCGTCTTCGGGGTCAGTCGCGACCAGCAACGGCGGTTTCTGGACACGCTCATCGCGGGCGACGGGGACTGGCAGGTGAACAGCTGGCGGTACTCGACGGCCAGCGAACGGCTCCGCGACGACGTGTTGCGGCTCTGTGCGCACGTCGGCCTGACCGCCAGCTACAACCGCGACGGCGGGGCGTGGCGGATCTACTGTACCGAGGACGCGAAGAACAGTTTCCGAATGCACCGCTCCGGGGGACGCAGTACCGCCGACGAGGGCGTCTACTGCGTCACAGTGGCGGACAACCACACGCTCATGGCCGGACGGAACGGGACGTTCCAGTTCGTGGGGCAGTCGCTCTACGGCGTTCTCGGATGGGACCGCTTTCGCCTCTACGACAAGGAGATGGGCGCGGCGGTCACCGCGACGGGCCGGGAGGTCATCGAGTTCACCGAGACGGCGGCGAACGAAC
The DNA here is from genome assembly GCA_042216285.1 of Haloferacaceae archaeon. Lineage (GTDB taxonomy): Archaea > Halobacteriota > Halobacteria > Halobacteriales > Haloferacaceae > CAZMLQ01. Next base: position 8,184 of record JBDGUC010000011.1, on the reverse strand, counting down.
TCGACGAGGAGGTGATATACGGGGACAGCGTCACCGGCGATCGACCGATCGTCGTCCGCGACCCCGACGGACGGGTCCGGATCGTCCCCATCGAGGACCTGTTCGAGCACGCCACGTCCGGTTCGACATCCGAGGTTCTGGTCACCGCGGACGGCGGCCCGGTCGCCAGTGCGGGGCTCTCGAAGGACCGGCTGGCGATCGACGGGTGGGAGGCGCTCTCTCTGAACGAGTCCGGCGAGTCGGAGTGGCAACCGATCGAACGGGTCATCCGACACGAGACGAACACGGGGATCGTCAGACTCCAGCACGAGTTCGGCGAGTCCACGACAACCCGCGATCACTCCTACGTCGTCGAGGAGGACGGCGAGTACGTCGAAGCGACGCCGGAGCAGGTCGAAGAGCCCCTCCGGATACCCGGGATTCCCGACGTCGATCCCGCCGAGACGATCGACGTGTACGAGGTGCTGCAGGGCTACGAGCGGGAGTACGAGGACGGACGCGGGACTGGAGGAACGACCGTCAAAACGAAGCGCGTCCACGCGAACGACGAGTACGTCTGGTTCGGTCACGCCCACTACGACGAACTCGATTCGACGGTCAAGGTCCGACGGCACGTCGAGATCGACGGCGAGGAGGGACGGGCGCTGATCCGCTTGCTCGCCGCGTACGTCTCGGAGGGGAGCGCGTCGACGATCGAGACGACGGAGACGAGGTTCGGCGCGAGCATCGCGGAACCCCGACGGGAGTGGCTCGAACGACTCCAGGACGACTACCACCGGCTGTTCGAGAACGCGACGGCCAGTATCACGGCCAGCGACTCCCGAGACGAACGAACGATCGACTACGACACCGTCGGCGGCGAACGGTCGGTGACCTACGACGATCGAACCCTCAAGCTCCGGATGATGAACGAACTCTCGGCGGTCTTCTTTCGGGCGTTCGCGGGGCAGACCTCCCGTAAAAAGCGGATTCCGTCGTTTGTCTACCATCTCCCGGCGTCGGACCAGAACCGATTCGTCGATGTGCTGATCGAGGGCGACGGCTCCCGGGTGTTCCCCCGATACTCCGACGCGGACGCGGAACGGAACTTCGACTTCGAGACGACGAGTCGGGAACTCGCCGCCGGTCTCTCGACGTTGCTCACTCAGCAAGGGCGGACGTACTCGCTGAAATATCGGGACGAAAAGGACTCGTACACGATCCGGACGTGTGACTCGTACGGTCGGGGCCGCGACCCGGTCCTCACTGAGGTCGACCACGACGGCTACGTCTACGACCTCAGCGTCGCCGAGAACGAGAACTTCGTCGACGGTCTGGGTGGAATCGTTCTCCACAACACCGACTCCGTCATGCTCGAACTCGGCGGCGACGCCACCACCGGGGAGGCGATCGAGCAGTCCTTCGACATCGAGTCTCACATCAACGACCGGTACGACGACTTCGCCCGGGAGGAACTCGACGCCGTCGAGCACCGCTTCCAGATCGAGTTCGAGAAGCTCTACCGGCGATTCTTCCAGGCGGGCAAGAAGAAGCGGTACGCGGGCCACATCGTCTGGAAGGAGGGCAAGGCGGTCGACGACATCGACATCACGGGGTTCGAGTACAAGCGCTCGGACATCGCGGCGATCACCAAGCGGGTCCAGCGACGGGTCATCGAGATGATCGTGACGGGGGAGTCCCTGGAGGACGTCAAGGAGTTCCTCCACGAGGAGATCACCTCCTTCCAGGCGGGCGAGGTCGACCTGGAGGAGGTCGGCATCCCGGGCGGAATCGGCAAGCGCCTGTCGGGCTACGACACCGACACCGCCCAGGTCCGGGGGGCGAAGTACGCGAACCTCCTGCTCGGGACGAACTTCGCCCGCGGGTCGAAGCCCAAACGCCTCTACCTGGAGAAGGTCCACCCGGACTTCTTCGAGCGGGTGGAGGCCCAACGGGACCTGAACCCACAGGACGACCCGCTGTACGCCGAGTTCAAGCGCGACCCGGACGTCATCTGTTTCGAGTACGCCGACCAGCTCCCCGAGGAGTTCGAGGTCGACTGGGGGAAGATGCTCGAAAAGACCCTGCGGGGACCGATCGCGCGGATCATCGAGGCGCTCGGCGTCTCCTGGGACGAGGTCAAGAGCGGACAGCGCCAGACCGGCCTCGGACAGTTCGGCTGAGGCCCGGCCCCGGACGTCGGGCGTCGTCTAGCGACGAGGCCGCCACGCGGTCGTTCCGTCGCGCGAGCGGCCCCCGGCGTCGGCCTCCGTCGATGAAACCGATACCGGTTGCATCTAACGAGCAATAGTAACCGTCACCGGTCCGTTTTGTGAGGATTTCTTTCCGATTCGGGAATTGATTTTTCCACGTCGTGAACTCCTTCCGGGGGGATGCGTAAGCATTATGACCGACACTCTCCACCCTTCGGACACGCACGATGGCAACACTCGAAATCACGAACCTTCACGCCGAGGTAGCGGAGGAGGGCGAGGAGATCCTCCGTGGCGTCGATCTCACCGTCAACAGCGGTGAGATCCACGCGCTGATGGGTCCGAACGGATCCGGCAAGTCGACGACGGCGAAGGTCGTCGCCGGCCACCCGGCCTACGAGGTGACCGAGGGGGAGATCGTCCTCCGTCTCGACGACGACGACGTGACCGACGTCGACGCGACCCTCGACGAGGACGATTACACGTGGGACCTCCTCGACCTGGAGCCCAACGAGCGGGCGGCGCTCGGCATCTTCCTGGGGTTCCAGTATCCCGCCGAGATCGAGGGCGTCACGATGACGAACTTCCTGCGCCAGGCGCTGAACGCCCGCCTCGACGAGCGCGAGGAACTGTTCGCGGACGAGGACGCCGCGGGCGACGAGGGCGAGGACGAGGAGGGCTACGAGACCTCCCCGATGGAGGGGCCCGCCGACGACGGCGAGATCGGCGTCGCCGAGTTCCAGCAACGGATGCAGGAGACGATGGAACTGCTGGACATGGACGAGCAGTTCGCCCAGCGGTATCTCAACGCCGGGTTCTCCGGGGGGGAGAAGAAGCAAAACGAGGTGTTACAGGCGGCCCTGCTGGAGCCGTCGATCGCGGTGCTCGACGAGATCGACTCGGGGCTGGACATCGACCGCCTGCAGGACGTCGCCAAGGGGATCAACGCCCTGCGCGACGAACAGGGAACCGGCATCCTCCAGATCACCCACTACCAGCGCATCCTCGACTACGTCGAGCCCGATCACGTCCACGTGATGCTCGACGGCGAGGTGGCCATGAGCGGCGGACCGGAACTGGCCGTCGAACTCGAGGACGAGGGGTACGACTGGGTGCGCGACCAAGTGTACGGCACGGCCTAGATTCATGAGCTCAGACCAAGACCACCTGAAGGAGACCGACACCGAGTCCCGATTCGACTTCAAGAAGGAGGAGTCGTCGGCGTTCGAGGCCGACAAGGGACTCACAGAGGAAACGATCCGGCTCATCTCCGAGGACAAGGACGAGCCCGAGTGGATGCTCAAGCGCCGCCTCCGCGCGCTCAAGCAGTTCCAGAAGATGCCGATGCCGACCGACTGGCCCGGCCAGCCGGACCTCTCGGAGGTCGACGTCGACGAGATCGTCCCGTACATCCGGCCGGACGTCGAGACGCGCGGCGGCGTCGACGACTGGACGGAACTCCCGGACAACATCAAGGACACCTTCGACAAACTCGGCATCCCCGAGGCCGAGAAGAACGCCCTCTCGGGCGTCGGCGCCCAGTACGAGTCGGAGGTCGTCTACCAGAACATGCAGGAGCGCTGGGAGGAGAAGGGCGTCATCTTCTGCAACATGGACGAGGCCGTCCAGGAGCACGAGGACATCGTCAAGGAGCACTTCATGACGAAGTGCGTCCCCCCGAGCGACAACAAGTTCGCCGCGCTCCACGGCGCCATCTGGTCGGGCGGGTCGTTCGTCTACGTGCCCGAGGACACGACGGTGGAGATGCCCGTCCAGGCGTACTTCCGGATGAACTCCGAGGGGATGGGCCAGTTCGAGCACACGCTCATCGTCGCCGAGAAGGGCTCGGAGGTCCACTACATCGAGGGCTGTTCGGCCCCGAAGTACTCGGCCTTCAACCTCCACTCCGGCGGCGTCGAGGTGTTCGTGGGCGAGGACGCCCACGTCCAGTACTCGACGGTGCAAAACTGGTCGAAGAACACCTACAACCTCAACACCAAGCGCGCCATCGTCGAGCGCGGCGGCCGGATGGAGTGGATCTCCGGGTCGATGGGGTCGAAGGCGACGATGCTCTACCCCTCCAGCATCCTGAAGGGCCGCGGGGCGTCGGACAACCACATCACCATCGCCTTCGCGGGCGAGGGCCAGAACATCGACACGGGCGCGAAGGTCTACCACAACGCGCCCGAAACCAAGTCGACGGTCGAGTCCAAGTCGATCTCGAAGGACGGCGGCCGGACCAACTACAGGGGACTGGTCCACATCGCCGACGGCGCCGAGAACTCCTCGACGGCCGTCGAGTGCGACGCGCTGATGTTCGACAACGAGTCGACCTCCGACACCATGCCCTACATGGAGATCAACGAGTCGAAGGTCGACGTCGCCCACGAGGCGACGGTCGGCAAGATCGGCGACGAGGACGTGTTCTACCTCCAGTCGCGCGGGCTCGACGACGACGACGCAAAGCAGATGATCGTCTCCGGGTTCATCGAACCGATCACCGAGGAACTCCCGATCGAGTACGCGGTGGAGCTCAACCGGCTGGTCGAACTCGAGATGGAAGGGTCACTCGGATAACATGAGCACGCAGGTACCGGCCGACATCTCGGAGGACACCGTTCGGCACATCGCGGCCGAGCGCGACGAACCCGACTGGCTGCTGGAGCGCCGGCTGGACGCGCTGGACGCGCTGGCCGACCTCGACCTGCCGGACGTCATCCAGACGCCCGGTCGCCGGTGGACCGACCTCGCCGGCCTCGACTTCGAGGCGCTCGTCGATCCGCTCGACCAGCGCGACGACACCGAGCGCGTCACCGCCGAGGGCGCGGCGGTGCTCCCGTTCACCGAGGCCGTGGCGGAGTATCCCGACCGCGTGGAGGCGACGTTCGGCTCCGTGATCGACCCCGAGACGAACTACCTGACGGCGCTGTCGGTCGCGCTGTTCACCACGGGGACGTACGTCCGCGTGCCCGCGGGCGTCGACGCCGAGGACGTGACGATCCGGGCGGAGATGAACTCCCGGTCGCTGTTCAGTCACACGCTCGTCGACGCCGGGGAGAACGCCTCCGCGACCATCCTCGAACGGATCTCGAACGGCGAGGCGTGGAGCGCCTCGTCCGAAGGCGGTGGAACCGCCGGCGTGGACGGGAACCGCTACTTCGGCAACCTCGTCGAGGTCGACGCCGACGAGAACAGCTACGTCCAGTACGGCTCGCTCCAGACGCTCGACCCCGACGTCTACGAGTACACCCTCAAGCGCGGCATCGCCGACCGGTACGCGACGATCAACTGGATCGAGGGGAACCTGGGATCGCGGCTCACCCGCTCGGACATCGAGATGGAACTGAACGGCGACGGCTCGGAGACGAAGGTCGTCGGGGCCTTCTTCGGCCACGAGGACCAGCATTTCGACGTCAACGCGCGGGTCTGGCACAACGCCGAGCACACCACCGCCGACCTCGTCACCCGCGGGGTGCTCGACGACACGGCCCGGTCGGTCTACGAGGGCGTCCAGCACGTCGGCCGCGAGGCGTGGGACACCAACTCCTACCAGCGCGAGAACACGCTGATGCTCTCCGACGAGAGCGAGGCCGACGCCTCGCCGAAGCTCATCATCAACAACCACGACACGGAGGCGAGCCACTCCGCGACGGTCGGACAGGTCGACCAGGAGGACCTGTTCTACATGACCTCGCGGGCGCTTCCCCCACGCATCGCCCGCAACATGCTCGTCGAGGGCTTTTTCGTTCCCGTCCTCGACGAGGTCGAGGTCGACGAACTCGGCGAGGACCTCGAAGCGCTCATCGGCGAGCGCCTCCGGTCCTGACCCCGCGGTCGTCGTCCGCGGTTTTCCGCGTTCGGTCCGCTCTCGCCTCGGCGTCGAGCCGTCGCCTCCGGCCGGAGCGAGGGAAACGGCTTAAGTCCGTCTGCACCGGACGGACCGGTATGTCACGGGGACCGACCGCGGACCCGGCGGCGCCCCGGAGGGGGCCGCCGTGAGTCTCGGTCAGGAGGTCACGTCCGACCGGCAACTCGCCCGGTTGCTCCAGATCGGCGTCGTGCTGGAGGAGGTCGTCGAGGCCCGCGCGCACCGCCACTACCAGTCGCTCTCGGCGGAGGAGCGCGACGAGGCGGTGGCCGCACTGCTCGAAGAGGCCTCCGAGGAGTCGGCCAGACACCGCGAGCAACTGGAGTCGCTCATCGACGACCTGGACGCCGAGAGCATCCCCTTCGAGGAGGTGGAGGCGCTCGTCTCCGAACATTACGGGGGAACCCAGCCCGACGACTTCGACGGGGTGCTCTACGATCAGCTCTGGGGCGAGGAGACGGCGTACAAGTTCTACGACGACCTCATCGCGGCCATCGACACGAGCGACGCCCGGTTCTCGGTCGGGCGCGACCGCCTGCGTGGACTGCTCGCGGACATCCGCGAGGACGAGGCGACGGGCGTCGAGGAAGTGACGGAACTGATGGAGCGACGGTGATGAACACGGCAGAGCAGTACCTGAAGGCCATCTATCTCGTCCAGGAGATGGAGGACGGTCCGGCGGCCACCGGCGCCATCGCGGACGCCCTGGAGGTCAGTCCCGCGAGCGCGAACGAGATGATCGGCAAACTCAAGGCGCGCGGCCTGGCCGAACACGAGAAGTACAAGGGCGTGACGCTGACCGACGAGGGCATCACACGGGCCCGGGACGCCATCCAGACCTACTGCATCATCGAGCGGTTCCTCCTCAACGTGCTCGGCGTCGAGGAGTTCCGCGCGGAGGCCCGCGAACTCGAAGCCGTCATCGACGACACCGTCGCCGAACGGCTCGACACCATCATCGACCGCAACCCCGACTGTCCCGACTGCTTCGCCGCCGACCTCGACGCCTGCAAACACCTCGAAGTCGAGACGCCCGCGGACTGACCGCAGACGAAGCCTTTTCGACGGCCGCGCGACTACCCCGTGTCGACGGGGACTCCCGTCCGCGCAGTCCCGTGGTGTAGCGGCCAATCATAACGGCCTTTGGAGCCGTTGACCGCGGTTCGAATCCGCGCGGGACTATTCTGTGCGAACGAAGTGAGCACGAATAGTGGACCAAGGATTCGAATCAGGGAGTGGAGCGAACGCGAGGAGCGAAACGACCGCGGTTCGAATCCGCGCGGAACCATCCCGCGACCAAACGACGGAGGGATACCCGAGAAGTGACGCCTAACCACCGGTTAGAGCTCTCAAACCCGCAATTAGCTTTCCCCCGTAGTAGCGTTGGCTCGGCCATCCATCCGGAACGCACCGGTTCGGGCCGTCGATGGATGTCCTCCGAGGAGGAGGAAGTGACCGATGCCAGAGAAAAAGGGATTAGAACTGACACGGCGGAAAGCGCTCGCGGGGCTCGGAGCGATCGGGGCCGCATCCGCAGGGGCGGGCCTGGGGACGAGTGCGTTTTTCAGCGACCAGGAAACGTTCGAGAACAACCGGCTCACGGCGGGTGAACTGGACCTGAAAGTCGACTGGGAGGAACACTACTCGTTCCCCCAGGTGTACGGTCTCGGCGATCCGACCGTGGACGACCAGGGTAACGGACTGGGCGTGACCCGGACGGAGCCGGAAGACACCACCGGCTACACCGCGTTGCCCTCGCCGACCGACCCCCTGGTCTGGGTCCCGACCGAGCACCTGAGCGCCTACATGGACAACACGGCCATCGAGGCCTATCCGGACACGAACGGCGACGGGGTGCAGGACGCGTTCGGTCGAGGAGAGGTCGGCGACTTCTGTACGGACGGGGCCGACCTGTCCGCGGACCTCGATCCGACGACCGGGTTCCGGACGAACAACGCCGACACGTACGACACGCACAACGAGGAGCCGAAGCCGCTGGTCGCCCTCGGCGACGTCAAGCCGGGGGACTTCGGGGAACTCACGCTAAGCCTCCACCTGTGTGACAACCCGGGGTACGTCTGGATGAACGGGAACCTCGTGGAGGCGGCCGAGAACGGCATCACG
>JBDGUC010000023.1:0-14494 GCA_042216285.1 Haloferacaceae archaeon | reverse complement strand
GGGGCCGTCGCCGGCCGCTCGGGCCCCCGCGGTGCGCCCCGGAACGGGAACATATCTATCATTACATACCCGTTCTGAGATGGCCCTCGACGGGGCGGGACGGTATCGGCCGAACGCGGGAGGTACGGGCGATCGTAGCGGCGAACGGGTCCGCGCGGACGACTGCCACGACGATATCATATCCCAGATGATAATTCGGCGTCTCCGGCCGATCCAGTGTTTTTATACGAGAAGGCAAATCCCTGCCTTTTATGCGCGGACCACAAATCGATTCGGGTGGGACGCTCCCACTCAAACGCGTGTGAACATGCAAGGGAATAATCACCGGACGGGGCGGAGTCGGACGAACGCGTCCGCGCCCGGACAGCCATCGGGCTGGGAGTCTACATCATGATCATCGGGGTACCGAGCGAGACGGCCGGGGACGAGCGGCGCGTCGCGCTCATCCCTCCCGTGGCCGGGGAGTTCGTCGACGAGGGCCACGAGGTCCGTGTCGCGTCGGGCGCCGGCGAGGGATCCGGCTGGACCGACGAGGACTACCGCGAGGTCGGCTGCGAGGTCGTCGAGGACCGGGAGGAGGTGTTCGACGGCGCCGACGTGATCTTGCAGGTTCGCGGCCTGGGCGCCAACCAGGAGAACCCGGTGGACCCGTACCGGGAGGGGCAGGTCGTCATCGGCCTGCTCGGCCCCTACGACGTCGACGACGCGGACCTGGAGACGCTGGCCGACCGCGGCGTCAGCGCGTTCTCGCTCGAACTGATCCCCCGGATCAGCCGCGCCCAGAGCATGGACGCGCTCTCCTCGATGGCCAACATCGGCGGGTACAAGGCGGCCGTGATGGCGGCCAACGAGTTGCCCAAGATGTTCCCGCTTCTGATGACGGCGGCCGGCACCGTCCAGCCGGCAGACGTGTTCGTGATCGGGGCCGGGGTCGCGGGACTGCAGGCCATCGCCACGGCCGACCGTCTCGGCGCCTCCGTGCGCGCCTACGACATCCGGCTGGAGGTGAAAAACGAGGTCGAGAGCCTGGGGGCCGACTTCGTCGAACTCGACCTCGAAACCGAGGGGTCGGGCGACGACGAGGGGTACGCCCGGGAGATGGACGAGGAGTTCTACAACCAGCAACGCAAGGAGATGGGCCGGGTCGTGCCGGAGTCCGACGTCGTGATCACCACGGCGGCCATCCCCGGCGCGCCCGCCCCCGAACTCGTGAGCGCGGAGATGATCGAGGAGATGGACGACGGGTCGGTCATCGTCGACCTCGCGGCCGACACCGGCGGCAACTGCGAACCCACCGTGGCCGACGAGGTCGTCCACCACGAGGGCGTCACGATCTTCGGCCCCACGAACCTGCCGTCGACCGTCTCCCACCAGGCGAGCGAACTCTTCGCCAACAACCTGAGCGACTTCCTGCGGAACCTGCTCGACGAGGGCGACCTCGTCGTCGACACCGACGACGAGATCGTCGATGCGACGCTTCTGACACACGATGGAACGATACGAAACCCCCACGAGGCGGACGACGAGGACGAGACCGAAGACGACGCGGACGGATCGGCCGACGAGGACGAAGGCGCGGACGAAGACGAGGACGGAGGGACGGCGGACGACGCCGAGACGGCGACGGAGGCGAGCGACGAATGACCACGATTGAGGCGGTCATCGGGAACCTGACGCTGTTCGTCCTGGCGGCGTTCGTGGGCTACGAGGTCATCACGAAGATCCCGACCAACCTGCACACGCCGCTGATGTCGGGATCGAACGCCATCTCGGGGATCACCCTGATCGGCTCGGTCGCCGTGGCGGGGGCCGGATCGACGACCCTCGCCACGTGGCTGGGCTTCGCCGCGGTGGTCATGGCCTCGATCAACGTCGTCGGCGGCTACCTCGTGAGTCACCTCATGTTGCAGGACTTCCACCAGGGAGGCTGAGAGATGGTAACCGTACCCCAGTGGGCGCTCTCGCTCACGTATCTCGTCGCCGCGGTCCTGTTCATCCAGGGCCTGCGGGACATGACCCACCCGCGCACGGCGACGCGCGGAAACCTCACGTCGGCCCTGGGGATGTTGCTCGCCGTGGGCATCACGGTGCTCTGGCTCAACATCCTCTCGCCGATCATCCTGTTCGGCGGACTGCTCGTCGGCGGGGCGATCGGCGCCTGGCTGGCCGTGACGGTCGAGCGGACCGAGATGCCCCAGCTCGTCGGACTCTACAACGGGTTCGGCGGCGGGGCCTCGGTGCTCGTCGCCGGCGCCGTGCTGTCCGAACAGTTCCAGTCCGGGACCGCCGGCGCCATCCCTCCCGACGTGGCGGCCGCGGGGGCCGCCTCGGGGATCATCGGCGCCGTGACCTTCTGTGGGAGCATGGTGGCCGCCGGGAAGCTCCACGGCCTCGTGAACGACTCGTCGGTCCGCTTCGCCGGCGACCAGGCCGTCAAGGTCCTCGCCCTCCTGGTGGCGCTGGCGCTCGGCGTCTACCTGGTCGTCGAGCCGAACTTCCTCGCGTCGGTCCTGCAGGCCGGCTGGGTCCCCGCCTACTGGCTCCTGGTCGTGGCCGCGTCGGTGCTCGGCATCATCCTCGTCATCTCCATCGGCGGCGCGGACATGCCCGTCGTCATCGCCCTCCTGAACGCCTACTCCGGGCTGGCGGCCGCCGCCACGGGGTTCGTCCTCGACAACAGCGTCCTCATCATCGCCGGGACCCTGGTCGGGGCGTCCGGGGTCATCCTCACCATCATCATGTGCGAGTCGATGAACCGGCCGCTCACCAACGTGCTCTTCGGCGCGTTCGGCGAGGAGGCCGAAAGCGAGGAGATGGAGGACATCTACGAGGGCAACATCACCGAGACCTCCGCCGAGGAGGTCGAGATGCTGCTGGATACGGCCAACCGGGTCGTCATCGTGCCGGGCTACGGGATGGCGGTCGCCCAGGCCCAGCACGCCGTGGCCGAACTGGCCCAGTTGCTCGAAGAGGACGGCATCGACGTCGAGTTCGGCATCCACCCGGTCGCCGGCCGGATGCCCGGACACATGAACGTGCTCCTGGCCGAGGCCGACGTGCCCTACGACAAGATGAAGGAGCTAGAGGAGATCAACCCCACGTTCTCCCAGACCGACATCGTCCTCGTGACCGGCGCCAACGACGTGGTGAACCCGGTCGCCACCGAGGACGACTCCAGCCCCATCGCCGGCATGCCCGTCCTCAACGTCTGGGAGGCCCGGTCGGTGATCGTCAACAAGCGCAGTCTCAGCCCCGGCTTCTCCGGCATCCCCAACCCCCTGTTCGCCAAGGACAACACCAGCATGCTCTTTGGCGACGGCAAGGAGACGATGCAGGATCTGGTGAACGTCTACAAGGAAAACCACCGGTAGACGCTCCAGCACGCGCCCCCCTCTTCCGATTCCGCGCCCCGTTCGCTGCCGCCGGACCTCCCGACGGATCTCCGAGCCGACCCTGCACAATTCATATGCCCGTCGGTCGAACCCCGACGGGATGCACGGCCGGCGCCTGGCAACGACCGAGGAGGTGGTCGCGATCGCGACCCCGAACAGCGACGAGGGGATCGAGCAGGTGGAGTCGTGGGCGACGACCCACGGCATCGGTCTCACCGTCCTCGACGTCGGCGAGGCGGTCACCGACGACCACTATCACCGGGCCCGCGAGACGCTCGGCATCACCATCGGCGGCGACGGGGCGTTCCTGGAGGGGATCCGGGCCTTCGCCCCGCGCGAGATCCCGTTTCTCGGCATCAACACCGGCACCCTCTCCTTTCTCGCCCGGGTGCACCCCGCCGACGTGACCACCGCCCTGACGGAGGTGTTGCGTGGCCGGGCGACGATCAACGGCCGCCAGCAGTACCACGTCACGGGCCCCGACCTGGACGCGACCGGGATCAACGAGATCACGGTCGGGAAGGTCCCGCCCGAGGTGCCCTACGGCGCGAAGGTGGGCCGCCTGCACGTCTTCCTCGACGAGGAGTACGTCGGCGAGTATTTCGGCACCGGCGTCATCGTCAGCACGCCGACCGGGAGCACGGGCCGGGCGCTCTCGAACGGCGGGCCGATCCACTACCCGAGCGACAACACCACCCTCCAGGTCGTCCCATTCGAGGCCCACAACGTCGGCGCCAGGCCGATCGTCGTGAGCGGGTCCACCACCGTCCGGATCGTCCCCGAGACGGAGTTCGAGGTCGTCGTGGACGGCGGCCGGCAGGTCGTCCCGGTCGGGTCCGACGACGTGGTCGAGATCACGGGCTCGGACCGGGTCGCCCACATCGTCCGGACCTCGCTCGACGACCCGTTCATGCCCGCGCTCACGGAGAAACTCGGGTGGGGGCTCCGGACCGTCGACGACGACGGGCCGGTCGACGCGCTCCGGACCACCCGCGCCCCGGACGAGGACTTCCTCTCGAAGGCCGGCCGGGTCGCCCGCGAGGCCGCACGGGCCGTCGGGGACCCGCTGCGAAGGCTCCACGGCCAGGTCGAACAGATCGAGTACAAGACGGACAAGGCCGACATCGTGACCGAGGCCGACTACCAGAGCCAGCACATCATCTCGACGGCCATCGCCAACGAGTTCCCGAAACACGGCTTCCGGTCCGAGGAGGCCGAGACGCGCGACGGCCGCTCGGAGTACTTCTGGCTCGTCGATCCGGTCGACGGAAGCGGGAACTTCGCGCACGGCAACCCCAACTACGCGGTCTCGATCGCGCTGATCGACGGCGACCAGACGCCGGTCGTCGGCGTCGTCTACAGCCCGGAGACCGACGAGATGTTCCACGCGATCCGGGGCCGGGGGGCCTACCACAACGGCTCGCCGATCCAGCCGACCGACCGCGACCGCCTCGACGAGAGCATGTTCCTCAGCGGCTACGACCCCTCGGGCGACTTCCTCCAGCAGTTCTACCACGAGACTCGCGGGGTCCGGCGCCTGGGCTGTGCCGCCCTCCACCTCGCGTACGTCGCCGCCGGGAGCGCCGACGCGGTCTGGGAGTACGACACGCTCCCGTGGGACGTCGCGGCCGGCGTCCTCCTGCTCCGGGAGGCCGGCGGCCGGATCACCGACGCCGAGGGCGAGACCTACACCCTCCTGTTCGACGACGCCGAGACCAGGAAACCCCTGGTCGGGAGCAACGGCCGGGTCCACGACGCGCTGCTTTCCCACCTCGTCGACGAGTGAGCCCCCCCGGCGTCAGGCGCCCGACGCCGGCCCGGCGGGCCCGTCGGCGGCCCCGTCGCCTTCGCTTCCCCGTCCGTCGGCGTCGGACGTCGCCGTGGCGGCGTCCCCGGTCGACAGCGACCGCGTCGAGTTTCCCACGACCAGCAGGCTGCTCGTCGCCATCGCCACCGCGGCCAGAAGCGGGTTGAGGACGCCCGCGAACGCCAGCGGAACCGCGATGGCGTTGTAACAGAGCGCCCAGCCGAGGTTGGTCCGGACCCGGCCGCGCGTCGCCGCCATGATCCCGAGACCGTCGGGGACGGCCCCGAGGTCGTCGACGGTGACGACGGCGTCGGCCGCGTCCGTCGCCAGCGCCGCGGCGCCGCCGACGGCGATCCCCAGGTCGGCGGCCGCGAGCGCCGGCGCGTCGTTGATCCCGTCGCCGACCATGGCGACCGTTCCCCGCGCCCGCAGGCGCTCGACGGTCTCGACTTTCCCCTCCGGCGGGAGGTCCGCGAACGTCTCGTCGACGGCGGGGTGCTCGCGGAACCGGGCCGCCGCGGGGGCGCCGTCGCCGGTGAGGACGACCACCCGCGCGTCGGTGGCCAGGCGCTCGACGACCGCCTCCCACTCCGGGCGCGGCCGGTCGGCCGCGACGAGGACGCCCCGGACGGCGCCGTCCCAGCCCACGTACGTCGGGACGGCGCCCGCGGCCCGCGCGTCGGCGGCGCGCCCGGCGAACCGCCCGGGGACCTCGTGTCCGTCGAACAGGTCGGGATGGCCGACGAGCACCCGTTCGCCGTCGATCAGGGCGCTCGCGCCGTGTGGAACCCGCTCGACGTCCTCGACGGGCGCGTCCGGCGGCGCGACGTGGGCCGCGATCGCCGCCGCCACGGGGTGGTCGACGAACCCCTCGACCGCCGCGGCCCGCGCCAGCGCCTCCTCCTCGCCCGCGGCCTCGACCACCGCGAGGTCGCCGGTCGTCAGCGTCCCGGTCTTGTCGAGGGCGACGACGTCGACCGAGGCGGCGCGCTCGAACGCGGACCCGTCGGTCACGACGACGCCCCGATCCAGGGCGGCCCGGACGCCCGCGGCGACCGCCAGCGGGGTCGCAAGCCCGAGCGCGCAGGGACAGGAGACCACGAGCACCGTCACGCCGGTCAGGAACGCGGCCGTCGGGTCGGCACCGGCGAGCAGGTGCCAGCCGACGGCGAGGAGGGCCAGCCCCCCGACCAGCGGGACGAACGCGGCCGCCAGCCGGTCCGCCAGCCGTCCCGGCCCGGCCCCCGAACTCTGGATCCGCCAGAGCCGCGAGACGATCCGGTCGAGCGTGCTCGCGTCCGAGACGCGGACGGTCAGCGCGCCGGAGACGACGCGCGAGCCCCCGACGGCGTCCTCGCCCTCCCCTTTCTCGACCGGGAGCGACTCGCCGGTCACGAGCGCCTCGTCGACCGTGGCCGTCCCCTCGATCACCTCGCCGTCGGCGGGGACGCGCTCGCCGGCCCGGACCACGGCCTCGTCGCCCGCCGAGAGCTCCTCGACGGGGACCGTCTCGACGCCGTCTCCCCCCTTCAGGCGGGCGGTCTCGACGCGCTCCCTGGCGAGGTCCGCCAGGCGGCCGGTCGCCCGGCGCTTGACCCGCCCCTCGTAGTAGTTGCCGACTGCGACGGCGAGCACCACCACGACCGCCACGTCGAAGTAGACCTCCGTCCGCCCGATCAGGAGGGCGACGGTGCTGTAGGCGTACGCCGAGAGCGCCGCCAGCGCCACCAGCAGATCCATGTTCGGCACCCCGGCCCGGAGGCTGACGTACGCCCCCCGGAGGACCGGAAAGCCCGTATAGAAGAGCACGACCCCCGACATCACCCAGATGTTGGCGAGCAGGTACGCCCCTGCCGGTCCCGACGCGTCGAGCAGGAGCGACGAGGGATCGACGCCGAGGTAGGTGGGGTAGAGAAAGAGGACGTACCACAGCATCGTCATCATGCCGAAGAAGCCGCCGACGAGCAGACGCCCGACGGACTCGTCGTCGTCCGGGGCGGGGGCGTCGACGGGCCTGACGCGGTAGCCCAGGCCGCCGATCCGCTCGGCGAGCGCCCCGACCGTCGTCTCGTCGTCGTGGACCACCCGCAGGAGGTCGGAGGCGTAGTTCGCCTCCGCGTCGTGGACGGCCGGGACCGCGGCGGCCCGCCCTTCGAGGAACGCCTCGCAGGTGGCACAGTGCATCCCCTCGACCGCCAGGAAGTCCTCGGCGGCGTCGGCCGGCGGGGAAGCGTCCTCCCCGGCGTCCCGGCCGTCGTCCGGGCGCGCGTCGGCGTCGGCCGGCCGCGTCGCGTCCGCGACGGCCGCCCGGATCGCCCCGGGGCGGGACGCGTCGACGGCCTCGGGCGCGGCGTCGAGCGTCCGGGCGACCTCCAGACAGCCCCGACAGCAGAACTCCCCCTCGACGGCGGCGTCGGCGTCGGTCACCGGCGGGTCGGGCGTCGGCAGTCCACAGAGGCGACAGGCGTCCGC
Organism: Haloferacaceae archaeon; assembly: GCA_042216285.1. GTDB lineage: Archaea > Halobacteriota > Halobacteria > Halobacteriales > Haloferacaceae > CAZMLQ01. Next base: position 6,823 of record JBDGUC010000023.1, on the reverse strand, counting down.
CGCGTCGGAGTCGTCGGCCCTCCCGGCGGCGTTCGCGTCGCTCATCGGGGGACGCGTGCGCCGGCGTCGGGAGCGCGGGACGGGGATCCGGGGGCACCGGGTCCCGTCTCGCACGGCCGGGTGGAATCCGGGCGCCCGGGCCGGCGGGACCGACGGCCGCGAGAGCGCATCCGCCGGTCCCGTCCGGACGCTCCCGGTCGGTCGGCTCTCATGCGGGTCAGACGGCGTTCGTGTCCCGCTCCCCATCGCCGGAGCCGAAGAGCACGTAGATGCTCCCGGCGATGAGCGAGACACAGAGCGCGCTCAGGACCACGATCGGCGCCGGCCTGAGGACGGCGTACACCGCCACGGGGACGAGCGCCAGCAGTCCCAGCGCGGCGAGCCGCGTCGAGTTCACGGATGCCATGCCCCAACCTGGGGGACGGGGGAACATAAACCGTGGTCGCGCGTTCCCAGCGGGTGAGAACGACGCCACTTTTTTATTGTTCCGAAAGCCGATCTGCCGATTAGACGGGGGCCAATCGACCGATAGCACACCGATGGTGAGCCGGCCGCGACGCCCCCGGTCGGATCAGATTATGATCACACGGGACGACGCAGACGAGACACGTCCGCTGCTCGACCGGCGGGGCGTCCTGCGCGGTGGGGCGACCGCCGTCGCCGCCCTCGGGGCCGGCGCGGGCGTCGCGGGCACGGCAACGGCACAGTCGTCGTTCGGCGGCTGGCTGGACGACGTCGGCAACTACGACGGGACCGTCGTCGATCGGACCGGCCAGGAGTCGGTGACGGTCAAGGTCGGCACGAAGGGCAACGGGGGCAACTTCGCGTTCGATCCCCCGGCCGTGCAGGTCGACCCCGGGACGAAAGTCACCTGGGAGTGGACCGGCGAGGGCGGCCAGCACACGGTCACGGCCCAGTCGGGCGGGGACTTCGACTCGGGGCTGATCGGCAAGGCCGGCGCCACCTTCTCCCAGACGTTCGACTCCGAGGGCGTGGTGAAATACTACTGTACGCCCCACAAGTCCCTGGGCATGAAAGGCGTCGTCGTCGTCGGCGGTGGCGGCACCGCGACCGGCGGTGGCGGCGAACCGGGCGGTGGCGGTGGCGGCGGTGGCGGCGCACAGCCGGATTACGGCGACTGGCTGGGCGACGTCGGCAACTACGACGGGACGACCGTCGACAAACGGGGACAGGACTCGGTGACGATCTCGGTCGGCGCCGAGGGCAACGGGGGGAACTTCGCGTTCGATCCCCCGGCCGTCTGGATCGACACCGGGACGAAGGTCACCTGGGAGTGGACCGGCGAGGGTGGCCAGCACAACGTCACCGCCGAGAGCGGCGCCGACTTCCAGAGCGATCTCACCGCCGAGGCCGGCGCCACCTTCTCCCAGACGTTCGATCAGGGCGGCATCGTGACCTACTACTGTGCCCCCCACCGCTCGCTCGGGATGAAAGGCGCCGTCGCCGTCGGCGACGACGTGCCGACCACGTCGGCGGGTGGCGGCGGCGGTGGCGGCGGTGGCGGCGGTGGCGGCGGTGGCGGCGGTGGCGGCGGCGAGGCCGCCGGCGGAAGCCGCTTTTTCTTCCCCGGCGGCGAGGTCGGCCTGGTCGGCTACCTGATCGGGTTCGGCCTGCCCGGCATCGCCGCCGCCGCGGTGCTGTTCGGCGAGTACTACGGCTCTCGCGAGCGCCAGGAGGTGGAGTACGGCGACGTCTCGATGGAGTCGCCGGTCGAAGAGCCGGCGACCGAGATCGATCACGACGAGTTCGATCCGGTCGGGACGGCGACGCTCGTCATCGTCTACTTCCTCATCCTCGTCGTGATGTGGGTGTTCGTCTACTTCGTCGAGTTCCTCGGCCGCGGACCGACGGTGATCGGGTGATACCATGGAGATACACAGATTCGAGAAGGCCTGGCTCGTCGCATCGCTCGTGTTGATCGTGGCGTGGATCGCCACCGTGACCTACGGCGCGGTCGGCCCCGGCGTGGCCATGGTGGGCGACTCCGGGGGGACGGTCGCCAACCCCGCCCAGCCCACCGACTCGCCGAACTTCCGGACGCCCGGGGTGTACGCCACCGACGAACCGAACCACTACGACGTCTACGTCCGCGCCCAGCAGTTCTTCTTCCAGCCGGGGACGAACCAGCCGATCCGGGTTCCGGCGGGAAGCACGGTGACGTTTCACCTCACCAGCGCCGACGTGGTCCACGGGTTCGAGGTCGTCGGCACGAACGTCAACATGATGGTGATTCCGGGACAGATCACCGAGGCGACCGTCCGGTTCGAGAAGCCCGACCAGTACGACATCGAGTGCAACGAGTACTGTGGCGCGGGGCATCACACGATGATCGGACGGCTGGTCGTGGTGCCGCCCGCGCAGTTCCAGGGGGGTCGCTGATGGCGTACGCCGACGAACGCGACGAACGCGCGGTGACCGGAGACGAACACGCCGAGGCGACCGGCGAGCGCCAGGTCCCGGCCTTCGTCGACAGGTATCCGTCCGCGGCCCGGTACGTGCGTGTCAGCTTCGCCATCGCCTTCACCGCCCTGGGGGTCGGCGGCCTGTTCGGCCTGATCCAGGCGCTCCACCGCACGGGCGCCCTCCGGATCATCCCCTCGGCGGACTACTACACCGTCCTCACGGGCCACGGCGTCCTGATGGCGCTCGTGTTCACCACGTTCTTCATCCTCGGACTGTTCACCTGGGCGGTGACCGACAGCCTCGAACGGGAACTTGACCCGCGCCTGCGGTGGACGGGCCTCGGGCTGATGACCTTCGGGACGCTCTGTGCCGTCACGGCGATCCTCGGGGGACTCGTCGGCCAGATTCCCTTCAACGCCGACGTGCTGTACACGATGTACGCCCCGATGGAGGCCAGTCCGGTGTTCTACCTCGGCGCGGCGCTCATCGTCGTCGGATCGTGGATCACCGGCGCGAGCTACTTCAAGGCCTTCTTCGCGTGGCGCGGGCAGCACCCCGACGAGCGCATCCCCCTGCGGACGTTCATGGTGCTGACGACGATGCTGATGTGGTATCTGTCGTCGCTCGGGGTGGCCGTCGAGGTGGTCGTCTTCCTGCTCCCGTGGTCGCTCGGCATCATCCCGAAGGTGAACCCGCTGCTCACCCGGACGCTGTTCTGGTACTTCGGCCACCCGGTCGTCTACTTCTGGCTCCTTCCGGCGTACGTCGCGTGGTACACCGTCCTGCCGAAGCTCGCCGGCGGGCGGCTCTTCTCGGATCCGCTCGCCCGGATCGTCTTCGTCCTCTTTCTCCTCCTGTCGACGCCGACCGGCTTCCACCACCAGTATCTCGACCCCGGCATCGCCGAGGGGTTCAAGTACATCGCGATGACCAACACGATGTTCCTGCTGTTGCCGTCGCTCCTGACCGCGTTCACGGTCGTCGCGAGCATGGAACACGGCGCGCGCCAGCGGGGCGGCGACGGCTACGTCGGCTGGCTTCGCGCGCTCCCGTGGGACGACCCGGCCTTCTCCGGGATGGCGCTCGCGGGGCTGATGTTCGCCGCCGGGGGCTTCTCCGGGATGGTCAACGCCGGGCTGAACCTCAACTACCTCATCCACAACACGATCTGGGTGCCCGGCCACTTCCACCTGACCGTCGGGACGGCCTTCGCGCTCACGGCGATGGCCGTCTCCTACTGGCTCGTCCCGCAGGTGACGGGCAAGCGCCTCAAGCTCCGGGGGATGGCGATCGCCCAGCCATACGTCTGGTTCCTCGGCATGACCCTGATGTCGAACGCGATGCACCGGGCGGGGCTGGCCGGCGTGCCGCGGCGCACCGCCGAACCCTACAGCGGCGGCGTGACCTACGACGCGGTCTTCGGTAGCGTCTCCGAGATGCGGGTCCAGATCGCCCTGGGCGGGACGTTGCTGTTCGTCGCGCTCGTGATGTTCCTCGCGGTGATGGTCGCCACCTGGATGGGCCGGTCGGGCGCCCGGCTGTCGGTCAACGGCAATCTCCCCCCCGCCCTCTCCGGGCCGGAGCACGCCCCGCGCGTGCTCGACAACCTCCGGCTGTGGACGCTCATCGCCATCCTGCTGGTGGTCCTCACCTACGCGCTACCGCTGGCCGGAATGGTCGCCAACGGGCTGTTCACGCCGGGGAGTCCGCCGATCCCCGTCTGAAGACTCCGGCGCCGTCCCCGCCGCGCCCCCCTCCCAACACCGCTCGAAACCGATGGAACGACGAACCCTCATCCGTCTGCTGATCGCCCTCGGCATCGGGATTCCGGTCGCCGTCGAAGGAGCGACGTTTCTCGGCCTCGTCGGCCACGAGATCGGCGGCGACGACGGAAGCGACGGCACCGCGACCCCGACCGCGACGCCGGTCCGGCGCCCGATCGGCGTCGGCGACGAACTCCTGCCCGAGACGTCCCCGGTCGAGCGGGTGACGGACATGACGCTTCGCGCGACCGACGGCGGGTGGCGGTTCGAGATGGTCGTCGAGGTGGAAAACGACCTCGACACCGCCTACGAGTTCCGACTGGGCCCGGTGACGACCGAGGGCGGGAGGACCGTCGACGGCGGCGCCGACACCGGGACGATGATCTCCGGGGCGACCACGACGATCACGGGCCGGTGGGACCTCCCCGAGGGCGACCCTCCGGACGCGGTCGCGGTCTCGGCGGTCGTTCCGGTCGTCGGCGGGGAGACGCCGCGGCGGTACTCCGAGAGCGTGCCGGTCGCGCGGGTGCACGTCCAGGAGGGGTAGCGAGCCGGAGCGGTCGCGAGCGGTTGCGACGGGACCCCCGGATCGAGGGCGCCCGTCCGCCCGTTCCCGCCCGCGTCCCCGATCCGCGCCGATCGCCGTTCCGCTTTCGAATCGAAACCGATCGGGGCGCGTGGCCGAACGATCCGAAGCGCAAACCTGTTGAACCGGGGAGCCCTACTTGCAGGGAGATGCTCGCACCCGTGCTCCGCCTTCGAGGTGAGCGGCCGTGATCGTCGAGACGCTCCTGGAGGGCCTCCGCCTCGCCGGCGAGATGGCCTGGGAGACGTGGTGGGCGCTCGTCCTCGGGTTCACGGTCGCCGGCGCGGTCGAGACGTTCGTCAGCGAGGAGCGAATGTCGTCCGTGCTGGGCGGGAGCGGGCCGCGCGAACTGGCGCTCGGCACGGCGTTCGGGGCGGCGTCCTCGTCGTGTTCGTTCGGCGCCGTCGCCACGGCCAAGTCGCTGTTCGAGAAGGGCGCCTCGCCCGTCGCCAGCCTGGCGGCCTTCCAGTTCGCCTCGACGAACCTGGTCGTCGAACTCGGCCTGGTGATGTGGGTCCTGCTCGGCTGGCAGTTCGTCCTCGCGGACTACTTCGCGGGCCTGCTCCTCATCGGCCTGCTCGCGGCGACGTTCGCGTATCTCGTCCCGGACGCGTGGTTCGCGGCCGCCCGCGACCACCTGCGGTCGACGGAGGAGGTGCGCGACCCCTCCTGCGGGATGGCGGTCGATCCGACGAGCGACGACGTGGTCTCGCTCGACACCGACGGCGGGACCGAGTACTTCTGTTCGGCCTCCTGCCGGGACGCCTACGTCGAGGAGCACCGCCAGGGGGAGACGGACGGGCGCACCCGGCTGTTGACCCGCGACGGCTGGCGCCTGGCCGCGACGAACGCGCTGGGCGAGTGGCGGATGCTCTGGACCGACATCGTCGCGGGCTTCCTGATCGCGGGCCTGATCGGCGCGTTCGTCCCGCGGGCGTGGTGGACGACGCTGTTCGGCGTCGGCGCCCCGGGGACGCTCTGGTGGGTGGTCGCCAGCGCGGTCGTCGGCGTCGTCGTCGGCGTGGCGACGTTCGTCTGCTCGGTGGGCAACGTCCCGTTCGCGGTGATCCTCTGGACCAACGGCATGGCGTTCGGCGGCGTCATGTCGTTCATCTTCGCCGACCTGATCGTCCCGACCATCGTCGACGCCTACCGGCGCTACTACGGACCTCGGCTCGCGGCCGTGCTGTTTGCCAGCACCTTCGTCGCCGCCGTCGTCGCCGGGGTCTGCGTCCACTACCTCTGGAGCGGCCTCGGCCTCGTCCCCTCCCAGGGGGCGGCCGGCGGGACCGCGCCGTCGGGCTACACGGCGTATCTCGACGCCGCCTTCACGCTCGTCTTCCTCGGCCAGGTGTACGTGAGCCGCCGGACCGGCGAGGCCGGCGGGGGCGGGAGCCACGCGGGCCACGCCCACTCCGGGTGAGCGTCTCCGGTCGTCACGCCACCGGTCGTCACGCCACCGGCAGGGCGACGACGAACGCGACGAGGATCGAGGCGGTGAGCAGGACCTGGACGGCCGAGGAGACGAGGATCCCGAGCACCGTGGCCGCCGATCGGCGAAGCGCCCCCTCGGCGCCGGCGCCGCGGTGCAGTTCGAGCGCGAAGACGACCGCGACCATCCCGACGAGGAGGCCGACCGGCCCGGCGACGAGGAACGCGACGACGCCGCCCGCCGCCGCCGCGAGGGCGGTCCGGGTCGAGGCACCGCTCGCCCGCGCCGCGATCGGACCCGCGAACTGTTCGACCGCGGCGGCGACGAGGCCGACCGCGGTGAGTCCGACCAGGAGGAACGGGCCGATCCGGTCCGCCCCGAAGAGGACGTAGGCGTAGACGCCGGCGAGCGAGAGGAGCCCCGAGGGCATCGCCGGCACGACGCTCCCGACCACCCCGGCGGCCAGCAACCCGACGGCGACGACCGCGACCGGATCGACCATGGCGGCCGTCGGGCGCGCGTCGAGAAAGGCCTCGCGTTCGACGCGGCCGATCTCCCGTCGCCGCCAGGATCCGCCGGGGCGCGGACTACGGACGCCAGGATCCGCCGGGGCGCGGA
>JBDGUC010000008.1:0-15629 GCA_042216285.1 Haloferacaceae archaeon | reverse complement strand
ATCCAGCGCCAGGGCGAGAAGTACATGGACCACGTCATGGCCTACATCGACGACGCGACCGTCGAGGACGACCTCACGGGCCGCGAACAGGAGCCCGACGAGACGTTCCTCCGGTCGGTCGAGGAGAAACTCGACGTCCCGACCGACCGCAAGGACGACTTCCGCCAGGAGGTCTCGAACTGGGTCTCCCGGCGCGCCCGCGAGGGCGAGGGGTTCAACCCCCAGGACAACGACCGGCTCCGGCGCGCCCTGGAGCGGAAGCTCTGGGAGGACAAGAAACACAACATCAACTTCTCGGCGCTGGTGAGCGCGAACGAACTGGACGACGACGAGCGCAACGCGTGGGTCGACGCGCTGGTCGATCAGGGCTACTCCCGGGAGGGCGCAAAGGAGGTGCTGGAGTTCGCCGGCGCCGAGGTGGCAAAGAGCGAACTGGAACGCGAGTCGTGATGCACGACCACGACGATCCGGACCGCGACGGCGCGTCCGCCCCCGACGGCTACGTGCGGGCGGCCGACCGGGCGCTCGACGGGGCCTACGAGGAGCCCATGAGCCTCGCCGAGTACGTCGAGCGGGCGTTCGAGACCCCCTCGATCGCCGCCCACGCCTCGAAATACCTGCTCGCGGCCATCGAGTCGATGGGCACCCGGACGGTGATCGAGGAGGGCGAGGAGCGCGAGCGCTACCGCTTTTTCGACGACCCCCACAACGACGGCGAGCACGCCATCCTCGGCAACACCGAGGTGCTCAACGGCTTCGTCGACGACCTGCGGACCATCGCGGCCGACCGGGGAAAAGGCGAGAAGATCGTCTGGTTCGACGGGCCGACCGCGACCGGCAAGTCCGAACTGAAACGGTGTCTGATCAACGGGCTCCGCGCGTACTCCAAGACCGACGCGGGCCGTCGATACACCCTCGAATGGAACGTCGCGGCCGCCGACGACTCCCGGGGGCTGTCCTACGGCGGCCAGGTCGGCAACGAGGACGACTGGTACGCCTCGCCGGTCCAGGTCCACCCGCTCGCGGTCTTCCCCGAGGAGGTGCGCCGCGACCTGCTCTCGGACCTCGCGGTCGCGAGCGACGACCACGTCCCCGTCTCGGTCGACGTCGACCTCGATCCGTTCAGCCGCGAGGCCTACGAACATCTGGAGGAGCGGTACCGCCGGGCCGGCCGCGCGGACCTGTTCTCGGCCATCGCCGACCCCCAGCACCTGCGGGTGACGAACTACGTCGTCGACGTGGGGCGGGGGATCGGCGTGCTCCACGCCGAGGACGCCGGGACGCCCAAGGAGCGGCTGGTCGGGTCGTGGATGCCGGGGATGTTGCGCGAACTCGACTCGCGGGGGCGCAAGAATCCCCAGGCGTTCAGCTACGACGGGGTGCTCTCGCAGGGCAACGGCCTGCTCGCCATCGTCGAGGACGCCACCCAGCATTCGGACCTGCTCCGGAAACTGCTGAACGTCTCCGACGAGGGACGGGTAAAACTCGACAAGGGCATCGGGATGGACGTGGACACCCAGCTGATCGTCATCTCGAACCCCGACCTCGACGCCGAACTGGACAAGTTCGCCGACCGCAACGACCGCGACCCGCTGAAGGCGCTCAAGCGCCGCCTCGACAGACACGACTTCCGGTATCTCACCAACCTCTCGCTGGAGGCCGAACTCGTCCGCCGGGAACTGACCAACGAGACGGCGGTCTGGGCGACCGACGACCACGAGGCGCTCCGCGAGCGCGTCGCCGAGCGCGTGACGATGTCCGTGCGCGGCGACCGGGGGACGGTGGTCGACCGGGAACTCGCGCCCCACGCCGTCGAGGCGGCCGCGACCTACAGCGTGCTGACCCGTCTCGACACCGAGGACCTCCCGCCGAAACTCGGGCTGGTCGAGAAGGCGCTGCTCTACGACCGGGGGTGGATCCGCGACGGTGACGACCACCTCGGGATCGACGACGTCCGGTTCGACGGCGACGACGGCACCCACGGCATCCCCGTCACCTACACCCGCGACGTCGTCGCCGAACTGCTCTCGACGGAGCGCGACCGCACGCATCCGGACCTGCCGGTCGAGTCGGTCGTCCTGCCCGACGACGTGCTCGACGCGATGGCCGAGGGGCTGTCCGGGGCTCCCGTCTTCTCGCGGGCCGAGGCCGCCGAGTACGAGAACCGGCTCACGGCGGCCAAGGACTACGTCTTCGACCGCCAGGAGGCCGACGTGCTCGACGCGTTGCTCGCCGAGAAGGACGTCTCGGAGGAGACCGTCGCCGAGTACGTCGAGCACGTCTACGCGTGGGCCGACGACGGCCAGGTCGAGACCGAGCGGGGACCGGTCGACCCCGATCCGCTGGTGATGAAGCTGTTCGAGACCGACCACCTCGGCCGGTTCGACGAGGCGGCCTACCGGGGCGACGACCCGACGCCGGCGGTCGAGCGGTTCCGCCGCGAGCAGGTCATCACGGCGCTCAACCGGTACGCGTGGGAGAACCGCGACGAGGGGTTCGAGATCGGTGCGGTCGACCTCTCCGAGATCCCCGTCATCCGCGCGGTGCTCGACGCCCACGACTGGGCCGACGTCCGGCGGCTGTTCGAGGACCTCGACCCCCACCAGTGGGCCGACCCGCCCGCGGACACCGAGACCGCCCGCGTCAAGGCGGAGACGATCGACCGGCTCGTCGAGCGGGGATACAGCCGCGCGTCGGCCGAACTGACCAGCCGCAAGGTGATGCGGGAGGTGTGCTACGAATGGGACTGAGGGAGGATCTGGAGCGCTTCCGTGAGGTGGGCGAGCAGCGCCGCCAGGACCTGACGGAGTTCATCGAACACGGCGACCTCGGGGGGAGCGGCCCGGACACCGTGCGCGTCCCGATCAAAGTGGTCGACCTGCCGGAGTTCGCCTACGACCGGCGCGACATGGGCGGGGTCGGTCAGGGCCAGGGCGGAACGCCCGAACCCGGCCAGCCGATCGACCAGCCGGGCGAGGACGGCGAGGAGGGCGACCCCGGCGAGGGCGGTGGCGACCACGAGTACTACGAGATGGATCCGGCGGAGTTCGCCCAGGAACTCGACGAGGAACTCGGCCTGGACCTGGAACCGAAGGGCAAGGAGGTCACCGAGGAGGTCGAGGGGGAGTTCACCGAACTCACACGGACGGGGCCGAACTCGACGCTCGACTTCGAGCGGTTCTTCAAGGAGGGGCTGAAGCGCAAGCTGGCGACGGACTTCGACGAGGCGTACGTCCGGGAGGCGATGCGGGTCGCGGGGACGACGCCCGACGAGGTGTTCCGCTGGGCGCGCGGCGAGAACGTGCTCGTCTCGCGGGCCTGGATCGAGGACGCCTGGGATTCGATCCCCGACGAGGAGCGCGGGCGGTGGGAGAGCTTCGAGGAGATGGCCGCGGCGGTCGACCGGGAGCCGACCGTCGAGCGGATCCGGCGGGAGGGGTTGCGCGAGATCCCGTTCCGGCGCGAGGACGAACGCTACCGCTACCCGGAGATCACCGAGAAACCCGAGCGCAACGTCGTGGTGGTGAACATCCGGGACGTCTCGGGGAGCATGCGCGAGCGCAAGCGCGAACTGGTCGAGCGGACCTTCACCCCCCTGGACTGGTATCTGCAGGGCAAGTACGACCGCGCGGAGTTCGTCTACATCGCCCACGACGCGGAGGCCTGGGAGGTCGACCGCGAGGAGTTCTTCGGCATCCGGTCGGGCGGCGGCACGCGCATCTCCGCGGCCTACGAACTCGCCAAGGAGATCCTCGACGAGCGCTACCCGTGGCGCGAGTGGAACCGCTACGTCTTCGCCGCCGGCGACAGCGAGAACTCCAGCAACGACACCACCGAGAACGTCATCCCGCTGATGGCGGAGATGCCGGCCAACCGCCACGCCTACCTCGAAACCCAGCCCGGGGGGACGGCGATCAACGCCACCCACGCCGAGGAGGTCGAGGAGGCGTTTCTGGGGCGCGACGACGTCGTCGTCGCCCGGCTGTCGGAGCCCGGGGACGTGACCGACGCCATCTACACGGTGCTCGCGACCGCGAGCGACGGCGCGGACGGCGGGCCGGGAGCGAGCGCGGACGAGGAGGCGTGGGCCCGATGAGGGACCGACGCGTCGAGGCGCGGCGGGTCGCGGCCGAACTCGAAGAACCGGTCCGGGAGGCGGCGGCCCTGGCCCGCCGGCTCGGCCTCGATCCCTACCCGGTCAACTACTGGATCGTCGACCACGACCAGATGAACGAACTCGTCGCCTACGACGGCTTCCAGACGCGCTACCCCCACTGGCGGTGGGGGATGAAATACGACCGCCAGCGCAAGAGCGACCGGCTCGGTCTCGGGAAGGCGTTCGAACTCGTCAACAACGACGACCCCGCGAACGCCTTCCTGCAGGAGGCCAACGACCCGGCCGACCAGAAGGCCGTCATCACCCACGTCGAGGCCCACGCCGACTTCTTCGCCAACAACGAGTGGTTCGGGCTGTTCGCCGACGGGCGCCACGACGGCGGGACGACGGGCGGCGACGGGGAGTCGTCGTCGGGCGACGGCGACCGAGCCGACCGATCCCGGGAGCGGGATCCGGACGCCGCGGCGATGCTGGAGCGCCACGCCGAGACCATCGAGAGGTACATGTCGGATCCGGAGATCGACCGCGAGGAGGTCGAGCGGTTCATCGACGCGGTCCTCCCCCTGACGGACACGATCGACCAGCACCGGCCGATGGTCGTCGCCGGGGATCGGGCGATCGGCGACGAGGGGGTCGACCCCGCGGACCGCCTCGACGGGATCGACCTCTCGGAGGCGGTACGCCGGGAGGTGTTCGACGACGAGTGGCTGGACGAGCAGGTCGAGATCGAGCGGGCGCGCCTCGACGAGCCCTCCCGCGACGTGCTCGCGTACCTCCGCGAGCACGGGATGCAGTACGACGAGGAGGCCGGCCGCGCCGTCGAGATGGCGGAGTGGCAACGCGACGTGCTCGACGTGCTCCGGACGGAGGCGTACTACTTCGCGGGCCAGCGGATGACGAAGGTGATGAACGAGGGGTGGGCGGCCTACTGGGAGTCGCTGATGATGGGCGACGAGCGGTTCGCCGGCGACGACGAGTTCCTCACCTACGCGGACCACCAGTCGCGGGTGCTCGGCTCGCCCGGCCTGAACCCCTACAAGCTGGGCAAGGAGCTGTGGGAGTACGTCGAGAACACGGCCAACCGGAGCGAGGTCGCCGAGCGCCTGCTCCGGGTGGAGGGGATCACCTGGCGGAACTTCCACGACGCGGTCGACTTCGACGCCGTGGAGTCGCTGCTCGCGCCCGAACCGGCGATCGCCGGCGTCGGGCCCGACCGGCTGTCGGAGCTGGCGGCGATGGCCGACGAGGGCGATCCGCGGGTCGACGCCGACGCGGTCGCGCGCGCCCGGGACGGGGAGGTCGACGCCGAGCGCTACCCCTGGAAGCTCCTGACCACCCGGGGGCTGGCCGAGCGCCACTTCTCGCTCGCCAAGCGCCAGAACCGCTCGTTCCTGCGCCGGATCGGCCGCGAGGACCTCGAACGGCTGTCGCGGTACATGTTCGACGACGGACGGTACGCCGACGTCGCCGAGGCGCTCGCGGACGTCGACCGGAGCGCCGGCTGGGAGCGGATGCGCGAGGTGCGCGAGAGCCACAACGACGTCACCTTCATCGACGCCTTCCTCACCGAGGAGTTCGTCACCGACAACAACTACTTCACCTACGAGTACGCCCGGTCGAGCGGCGACTATCGGGTCACCTCCAGCGACTACGAGGACGTGAAAAAGAAGCTCCTCTTGCGGTTCACGAACTTCGGAAAGCCGACGGTCCAGGTCTACGACGGCAACTTCGAGAACCGGAACGAACTGCTGCTCGGCCACCGGTACAACGGCGTGAGCCTCGACGTCGAGCAGGCAAAGCGCGTGCTCGAACGGACCTACGAGCTGTGGGGGCGACCGGTCAACCTCATGACCGTCGTGAAGGAGTACGACGAACACGACCTCGAAATCGCCAGACGTCGCAACCGCGAGCCGACGCCCGAGGAGGTCGGCACGCGCATCCGCTACGACGGGGAGGGGTTCGAGATCCACGACCTCGACCCCGAACTGGAGGAGCGCATCTCCGCCAGCGAGGTCGATTACGACACCAAACCCGACGAGTGGCTGGCCTGAGATCGCCCACGACCACCCCCGGACGTGGTCGTATCAGCGTTTCGGGGCACGCGTGCGTGGGTTTATCACACCGTCCTTAGCGATCGAAGTCGTATCAAATAGGAAGGACACACAGGTTATTTTATCAATACCCGTGAATAAGGAGTGGACGAACCGTGACGGACAGCCGCGTACCGGAGGTGATCACGAGGAACGGCAACCGGGAGCTGGAGCCGTCGGAGATCCACGACGTGTTGCGGAACGACCGCCGCCGGCTGGTGCTCGAACGGTTGCGCGACGAGGAGAGCGAGACGGTGCGCGACCTCTCGGAACACATCGCCAGCGTCGAGGCCGACGAACGACCGGCACCCCGGAACGTCCGCCAGAGCGTCTACGTCTCGCTCCACCAGACGCACCTGCCGAAGCTCGACGACCTCGGCATCGTCACGTACGACGCCGACGAGAAGAACGTCCGGCTCGCCGAGGGGGCCGACCAGGTCACGGTCTACATGGAGGTCGTCCCGAAGTACGGGCTCTCGTGGGCCGAGTACTACCTCGGGCTCGGTATCCTCGGCGCCCTCCTGCTTCTCGGCCACGTCGTCGGCGTTCCGGGGATCGTGGCCCTGGATCCGTCCGTGCTCGCGGCCGGTCTGGTCGTCGTCCTGATCGGCTCGGCGGCCTACCACGTCTCGACGCAGGAATCGACTCCCCTGGACCGGCTTCGCCGGTGACCGGCCCCCGGCGCGTGACGCGCCGGATCGCTCGCCGCCCGTCGGCCGTCGTTCGTCGTCCTTCGATCCCCGCCTCCGTCGAACTCGACCGCGCGCCCGGATCGATCCGTGACCGGGGAGCCAGCCTCGACGCCCGGCGAGGGCCTCGCGCCGAGCACCGCGGCGGGCACCGATCACGTCACGGAGACGCGTCCGTCGCTTTGGACGGTCACCTCGAACCCCTCGGCAGCGAACTCGAAGCGCCAACCCGCCCCGTCTCTCGCGTTGGCGTCCTCGTACAGACGTTCGAGGGCGTCGGGGTTCAGGTGGTCGTACAGGCGAAAGTCCACGTCGGTCGGATCCTGGCCCGTGGCGTCCGCCAGCGTCCGGACGATGACGGCGTCGATCGTCTCGTACTCGGCTTTCTCTCGCTGGAGCCCCATCGTGAACGAGGGCCGGACGGGCAGGTGGATAAACCCGCGAGACGGTGCCGGTCGGGTTCATCGCGGTTAACGCCAGTTAAGGCGTCCGGGGCGTCGTGGCCCGCCGCGTCCGCGGCGTTAACCGGCCGTTACGCCGGGCGACGGCCGCAGTCGGGGTCGCGCTCCCTCGTGCGAGCGCTCTTGGCCATCGTGCTCGGGCCGGGTGTGCTCGGTCGGGGATTTGAACCACGGTCACTCCCTCGCTCGCGCTCGGTCGTTCCCTGGTTCAAATCCACTCCCTGCGCGCTTCTCTCACTTCGTTCGAGAAGTGCTCGGTCGGGGATTTGAACCCCGGTCGTCGGCTCGAAAGGCCAACATGATTGGCCGGACTACACCAACCGAGCGTCGTCGGGTGTGGTCGTGGCGTTCGGTTAAAGATTCCGTTACCCCGCGCCGACCGGACGCACAACCGGTATGTAGGGGTCGGCCGTACCGGGACGCGATGAGCCGGGAGGCCTACGAGGCGTTGCGGACCGACGCGGCCCTCGGGCCGGTCGTCGAGCGCCACGGCCCGCTCTCGCCCCCGCCGCCGGTCGACCTCTTCGAGCGTCTGGTCGTCTCCGTCCTCCGCCAGCAGGTGTCGATGGCCGCGGCGGCGGCGACCCGGGACCGACTGGTCGACCGCGTCGAGATCACTCCCGAGGGGATCCTCGCCGCCGACCGGGCCACGCTCCGGGACGCCGGGCTCTCGCGGCAGAAGGCGCGGTACCTCCACGAGGCGGCGGCGACGTTCCGCGAACGGGGCTGGGACCGCGAGCAGTTCGCCGACCGGTCCGACGCGGAGGTGATCGACGCGCTGACGGGGATCACCGGCGTCGGCGAGTGGACCGCGCGGATGCAGTTGATCTTCTCGCTCGGCCGCCCGGACGTCTTTCCCGTCGGCGACCTCGGCATCCGAAGGGGGATGCGAACGCTCTTCGGCGAGGGGACGACCCGCGCGGAGATGGTCGAGGTGGCCGAGCGGTGGGCGCCCTACCGGAGCGACGCGAGCCGCTACCTCTGGCGACTCGACGGGGACGGCACCGAGGGCGGCTCCGGGGACGGTGCCGAGGGAGATCGCGGACCGTAGCCGGTCGGAGCGCGCTTCCCGCCCCCGCCACCGGCGGCGTGCCGATCCGCCCCGCCGTCACTCCTGGTCGGCCTCCCGACCGCCGCCGCTCCCCTCCGCGGTCCGGCCGACGTCGACGCGGTAGTGTTTGAGGACGTCCCGGCCGAGCAGGAGGGGGTAGTCCATGTGCGAGCGGTCCTCGACGCTCGCGGTGACGGTGTGTTGCCGGCCGCCGATGCCGACGACGAGGTCGACGACGGGCCGGGCCCGGCCGGACTTCGCGCTGCCGGATTTGACCCGCGTCATCGCCTGGATGGGGCCGGCGCCGATCTTCGCGGCCAGCGAGGTGTCGATGCTGGTGCGGGTCGCGCCGGTGTCGGACTTGGCGAGGGTCTGTTCGGAGCCGGAGGTGCCCGCGACGACCACCTCCTCGACGAAGCCGATGATGGGCAGTTCCTCGCGCGTCGGCGTCGGGGCGACGGGCTTGCAGTCGGGCACCGAGTCGTCGAGCGTCGTCGCCAGCGCCTCGACGCGGTCGGAGTCGGCGCTCCCGCCGCCGGTCTCGACGGCGCGGGCGGCGATGTACGGCGCCGGGCTGGTCCCCGTCGCCCTGAACAGTCCCTTGAACCCCGCCGTGGGGTTCACCTCCAGCACGTACCAGCCGTCGACCCCCTCGACGAGGTCCACGCCGGCGTAGTCGAGTCCCAGCACCTCGGCGGCGTAGAGGGCGGTCTCGGCGGCCTCCTCGGGCAGGTCGTCGGTGGCGTCGGTCACGTCGCCGCCCAGGGCGACGTTCGTGCGCCACTCGCCCTCGGGCGCGTGGCGGTACATCGCGCCGATCACCCGATCCCCGACCACGTAGACCCGGAGGTCCCGGGGGTTCTCCTCGGTGCGCTCGATCAGTTCCTGCAGGAACGCCTGGCGGTTGCCCACGCGGGGGCTGACCGGTTCGGAGAGGTCGATCTTCCACGTGCCGCCGCCGTGGGTGCCGATGGCGGTCTTGTAGACGCCGACGTCGCCAAAGCGGGTGCGGTCGCGGTTGAGGCGGTCGTTCGAGAGCGCGAGCAGGGCGTCGGGGACGCGGACGTTCCAGTCGGCGAGCGTCACGGCGGAAGCGAACTTGTGGAGGGCGGACAGCACCGCGTCCGGGCCGTTGAGCATCGGCCGGACGCGGTCGAAGGTCGCCGCCAGTCCGAGCCCCTCGATCGGCGCCTCGGTGTTCGAGAGGAGGAGCCGGTTGGCGACCACGTCCACCTCGGGTTCGACCGCGAGGTCACCGTCGGTGATGCTGACGGCGGTGTTCTCCTGGCGAAGCCAGACGGGCGTGTGCCCCAGGGCCTCGACGGCGTTCAGGATGGCCTTCGTCTCCTTGCTGTTGTGGAGCGCGAGGACTCCGACGCGCACGTCCTCCGAAGAATCGGGCATACCGGCCGACTATCGGCCGGGCGTCCAAAGGCGTGCCGGTCGTTGCGGCCCCGCGGGCGCCCCGGAGGGGTCGGCTCCCCGCTCGCGACGTGCCGGCGACGTGGCGGAACGGAGGGCGTACTACCCCACCCCGCTCGCGTCGCGCTCCCCGGGGAGGAGGCCTCCGCGCTACCGAGTAGTTGAAACCGCACCCCCCCGGACAGGAGGTATGAGCGACGACGGATCGTTCACGTACGACGGGGGCCGGGTGCCGCCGGGCGAGACCCAGAACATCCGCTACGGGGTCAGCGAGACGTACCTCGGCGATCCCGTCCGCATCCCGGTCACCGTCGTCAACGGCGTCGACCCGGGTCCGACGGCCTTCCTGTCGGCCGCCGCCCACGGCGACGAACTCAACGGCATCGCGGTGGTACGGACGGTGGCTCACGACTGGGACCTCTCGACGCTCGCCGGGACGCTCGTCTGTCTCCCGGTGTTGAACGTCCCCGGCTTTCTCGCCCAGCAGCGCTACCTCCCGATCTACGACCGGGACCTCAACCGGGCGTTTCCGGGCAGGAAGGGGTCGACCAGCGCGCGGCGGATGGCCCACCGGATCTTCACCAACTTCGTCGAGCCCTGCGACCTCGGCATCGACCTTCACACCTCGACCCGTGGGCGGACGAACATGCTCCACGCCCGGGCCGACATGTCCCGGGACGACGTCGCCCGGGTCGCCCGGGCGTTCGGCTCGACCGTCATCATCGACGGCGAGGGGCCGAGCGGGGCGCTCCGGCAGGAGGCGAGCGCGGCCGGGGTGCCGACCATCACGATCGAGATGGGCGAGGCCCACCGGTTCCAGCGGCCCCTCATCGACGAGGCGCTCGAGGGCGTCGAGTCCGTCTTCGCCGAGTTCGGCCTGCTGGCCGAGCGCGCGGTCCGCTGGCCCGGCTGGCGGACGGTCATCAGAAACGGCGACGAGAAGACGTGGCTCCGGGCCGACGCCGGCGGCATCGTCGACATGCATTACGAGCGCGGCGCCCTCGTCCACGAGGGGGACCGCATCTGCACCATCACCAACCCGTTCAAGGACGACAACGTCTCCGTCGAGGCGCCGTTCACCGGCCTCCTGGTCGGGGTACTCGAGAACCCCGTCGTCTACCCCGGAAACCCGCTCTGTCACCTGGTCAAACTCGACGAGGGGACCCAGCGGGCGATCGAGCGCGAGCAAGCCACCGACGCGGCGGGGTGATCCCGCGGCGGTCCCCCGGCCACCGTCACCGACTTCGATCGCCGGGGGGGCCACGCGTAACTTCTATACCAGCCCCGTCCCTCGCACTCGTATGAGCCAGTCGTACGATCGGGGGCTCGTCGAGGACTTCGGCCGATGGCGGGAGTTCTCCGCCGGCATGTGGGCCTGGATCTTCCACAAGTTCACCGGCTGGGTGCTCATCGGGTACCTCTTTACACACATCGCGGTGCTCTCGACGGCGCTCTCGGGAGCGACCGCCTACACCCGGACGATCGGCACGCTCGAAGGGTTGCTGATCGTCCGGCTCCTCGAGGTCGGCCTGTTGGCCGTCGCCGTCTTCCACATCCTCAACGGCTGTCGGCTCCTGCTCGTCGACCTCGGGGTGGGACTCGACGCCCAGGACACGAGCTTCTACGTCTCGCTCGTTCTCACCGGCGCCATCGTGGTGGCGAGCGTGCCGGCCTTCCTGGCGGGGGTGTCGCCGTGAGCGAACGCTACACCTCCTTCGATCCCGGCGGCCGCGGCTGGCTCCTGCAGCGGATCACCGCCGCCTTCCTGATCGTCGTGCTCGCCTTCCACTTCCTCCTCTTGCATTTCGTCTACCACGCCGAGGAGGTGACGTTCGCGCTCTCGCGGGCCCGGATGGAACAGTTGACCTACTACTCGCTGATGGTCCTGTTCCTGGTGGCGGCCACGTTCCACGGCGTCAACGGCGTCTACAACGCCCTCGTCAACCAGGGGCTGTCGGGCACGAAACGCACCGTCGTCAAGTGGGTGCTCGTCGTCGCCAGCGTCGTCCTGATCGTCCAGGGGATCCGCACCGCCAACGCGTGGGCGGGCATCGACCTGCTTCCGGTGATATGATGAGTACGCCAGTATCCGACGAGACCGAGACCGAGACCGAGACCGAGACGGAAACCGAGACCGACGCCGAACCGCCGGCCCGATCGCCGGGCGAGCGCCGCCGGGCGGAGCGCGATCGGACGCGCGCGGCGCGGCGGACGGAGACGGAGACGGAGCACGCCGGGGCGGACGCCGACGAGGAGACCGCCCACCTCCGGATCTTCCGCTACGACCCCGACGTGGAGGGGAAACGAGAGCCCCGGTTCGACGACTTCCACGTCCCCTACGAGCCGGGGATGACGGTGCTCGACGCGTTGATCTACGCGCGCGACCACTACGACTCCTCGCTCACCTTCCGGCACTCCTGTCGCCAGGCCGTCTGCGGGTCGGACGCGCTGTTCATCAACGGTCGCCAGCGGCTGGGCTGTCAGACGCAACTGTCCGACCTCGACGAACCGGTCCGGGTCGAGCCGCTTCCCCACCAGGACGTGGTCAAGGACCTCGTCGTCGAGATGGAACACTTCTACGACCGGATGGAGTCCGTCGAGCCGTACTTCCAGACGACCGACCGGCCCGAGGACGACCTGGAGGAACAGCGACAGAGCCGCGAGAACCGCGAGAAGATCAAGACCGCGACCCGGTGTATCTGGTGTGGCGCGTGCATGTCCTCGTGTAACATCGCCGCGGGCGACGGGGAGTATCTCGGCCCGGCGGCGATCAACGCCGCCTACCGGTTCGCCATGGACGAGCGCGAGGGCGAGGAGATGAAACGGCGCCGGCTCGACCTCGCCGGGCAGGAACACGGCGTCTGGCGCTGTCAGACCCAGTTCTCCTGTACCGAGGTCTGTCCGAAGGACATCCCGATCACCGAGCACATCCAGGAACTCAAGCGCGAGGCGGTCAAGCAGAACCTCAAATTCTGGTGAGGCGGTCGGTCGATTCCGGGCGTCCCCGGACCGGCCGCGTCGTGGGACGCCGTGGCGTCCAGGTCCCCCGTCAGTATTAATGGTGAAATTTGGTCGAACGCCTTTACTATCGAACCCTCGGGCGTACGAACATGGCAACCGAAGGCCAGGCCGGCGACGTGGCCGTCGAGAACGCGTCCGCGACCGACCGGCGCGAGGACGAACTGCGGGAGATCAGCGTTGGCGTGAACGAACTCCGGGAGGCGTCGGAGGACATCGCCGAGAGCGCCCAGGAGATCAACGGGATGGCCCGCGACCAGGCCGACGACATGGACGAGGTCGCGAGCGAGATGTCGGACCTCAGCGCCGCCGTCGAGGAGATCGCGTCGAGCGCCCAGCAGGTCGCGGCCGTCAGCGAACGGGCCCAGACCGTCTCCCGGGAAGGCCAGGAGTACGCCGACGACGTGATCGACTACATGGAGGAGGTTCGGCAGGCGGGCGAGGGCGTCGCCGAGGACGTCGAACTCCTGCGCGACAAGGTCGACGAGATCGACGGCATCGTCGAGGTCATCAACGGAATCGCCGACGAGACCAACCTGCTGGCGCTGAACGCCAACATCGAGGCCGCCCGGGCGGGCGAGGAGGGCGACGGCTTCGCCGTCGTCGCCGACGAGGTGAAACAGCTCGCCGAGGAGACCCAACAGCAGGCCGGCGACATCGAGGAGATGGTCACCGAGATCAAAGACGAGACGGACCGGAGCGTCGAGAACATCCAGGAAGCGAACGACCGGACCAACGAGGGGATCGACATGGTCGAGGAGACGCTGGAGAACCTGGACGAGATCGCCGACTGCGTGAGCGAGGCCGCCGACGGCGTCGCGGAGATCACGAACGCGACGGACGAACAGGCCGCCTCGACGGAGGAGGTCGCCAGCACGATCGACGAGACCGCGGATCGCGCCCGGGAGATCGCCGACGAGATCGAACGGGTCGTGGCCGCGACCGAGGAGCAGTCCGCGAGCGTCACACAGATCAGCCAGTCGGTCGAGGATCTGTCGGCGGAATCGTCGGAGTAATCGCACGTCCGGCGGTACGTTCGATCCGACCGACGGGGGTCGACGCGGACCGACGCCCCCTCAGGCCCCGTCGGCGTCGCTCCCCGACCGGGTGCAGCGGCGGAGCGCCCACGCGAGCAGGACGACGCCCTCGACCCGGGCGGCCGTGTAGACCCACGGTCGCAGTGTCACGTCCCGGTCGTCGGCCGTGGCCAGGCCCATCCAGAAGTCGACGACGGGGCGGGGAGCGATCAGTTCGATGGCGCCCAGTACGAGCGCCGCGAGTCGGAGGAGCACGGGGACGCGTACGCCCGTCCCGGGCATACGACTGGCGGTCGTTCCCGATCCACGGGAGCGCCGGGGCGCCGGCCGACGGGGGAAGCCGCTCTTCCACCAGTCATATATAACGACGGCGAGACGGAAGACGTATGGACGTTCTCGTACCCATGGACGGGTCCGAACTCAGTCGGGAGGCCCTCCGGTTCGCCGTCGACTTCGCGAACCGGTACGACGGCACCGTACACGTGGTCCACTTCACCGACCATCCGGACGAGATGGAGGCGGAGATCGTCGAGGATGCCGAGTCGATCGTCGAGGAGGCCGGTCTCGACGACGACCCGGAGATTCTGGTCAAGGTGAACCAGTTCCGCTGGTCCAATCAGGTCGGCAAGGAGGTCGTGAGACTCGTCGCGGAGGACGGATACGACCACGTCGTCATGGGCCACCACGGGTCGGGGGCGCTCGGACGCGCCATCCTCGGGAGCGCGGCGGAGACGGTGGTCCGCCGCTCGGAGGTTCCCGTCACGGTGGTCCCCTGACTCGGGTGCCCCCCTCGGGTGCGGGGTCACCGCGGACCGCGAGGAGGAAACAGTATCAAGTTCACCCGGGTCCAAGCGACTCCGGATGCACGAACACGACGTCATCGTGGTCGGTGCGGGCGGGGCGGGTCTGCGCGCGGCCATCGCCGCCCACGAGGAGGGGGCCGACGTCGCGCTGGTCTCGAAGCTCCACCCGGTCCGCTCGCACACGGGGGCGGCCGAGGGGGGGATCAACGCGGCGCTCCGCGAGGGCGACTCCTGGGAGGATCACGCCTACGACACGGTGAAGGGATCGGACTACCTCGGCGACGCACCGGCCGTCGAGGCGCTCTGTCGGGAGAGCCCCCGGGAGGTCATCCAGCTCGAACACTGGGGGATGGCCTTCTCCCGCGACGAGGACGGTCGGGTCTCCCAGCGACCGTTCGGCGGCCTCTCCTTTCCCCGGACGACCTACGCGGGCGCCGAGACCGGCCACCACCTCCTGCACACCCTCTACGAGCAGGTCGTCAAGCGCGGGATCAGGGTCTACGACGAGTGGTACGTCACTCGGCTGGCCGTCTCCGACGAGGACGAGGCCGGGGAGCGCACGTGTCACGGTGTCGTCGCCTACGAGATCAGGTCCGGCGAGGTCGACGGCTTCAGGGCCAGCCGGGGGGTCATCATGGCGACCGGGGGGCTCGGACAGGTGTACGAACACACCACCAACGCCGTGGCGAACACGGGCGACGGCGTGGCCATGGCCTACCACGCGGGGGTCCCCATCGAGGACATGGAGATGATCCAGTTTCACCCCACCACGCTCCCCTCGACGGGCGTCCTGATCTCCGAGGGGGTGCGCGGCGAGGGTGGGATCCTCTACAACGACGAGGGCGAGCGGTTCATGTTCGAGGGTGGGTACGCCACGCACGACGGCGAACTCGCCTCCCGGGACGTCGTCTCGCGGGCCGAACTCACCGAGGTCAACGAGG
>JBDGUC010000018.1:0-15648 GCA_042216285.1 Haloferacaceae archaeon | reverse complement strand
CTCTTCGAGAGGTCAGTTTCTCCGGGGCTTTATCAACTCAGAACGCGACAGGGTACGAGCGGGTCTGGGACCACGTCGAGTGGGGCCTCAACGCACCCGGCTCGACGGGGTAGGACAGGCGGGGACGGGTTCAGCCGGAGTTATCGATCCGGGAGCTCCGTCGGTACATCTACGTCCCGGAGAACCCCCCGACCGGCCGGGGGATCGATCCGTCGTTCCTCGATTTCGCACACGTCGAGGCGATCGAACAGTGCCCGGAGGCTCCGTTCGCCTGCGGACACTGCGTCGGCCGCCGCTCGGCGGGCATCGCAGGTGGACAGGACGGACGGCGTCGGCTGGCGGTGTCCGTCGGAGCGGGGGACGACCGCGCTGGCAGTCCCCCGGTTCGCACAGAGACCGGCGAGCGTGGCTGGCTCGATGAAGGGCTGATCGCACGCCACGAGGACGGTCTCGGCGGCGTCGTGGACGGCGAGACCGGCGCGAACGCCGGCGAGGGGTCCCCTGCCAGCGACGGGGTCGATAGCGAACGCGATGGATCCGTCGCTGTCCGAGAGGACGTGGGCGAAGTCCGCCCGCTGGTCGGCCCGACAGTTGACGACGACCGCGTCGGTCACGGGCTCGACCCGGTCGACGACGCGACGAAGCATCGGAGTCCCATAGACGGGGGCGAGTGCCTTCTCGACCGGGCCGAACCGCCGCGAGTAGCCGCCCGCCAGGACCAGTCCGACACGGGTTGGGCCGTCCTCAGTCATCGGCAGGTCCACCGGTCCGTATCCGTCGCGGACGCCGTACTGATGTCGGGTCTCGATCCAGTACCAAGACCAGACCGTCGGAGCCCATCACTCGTGTTCGAGGTCGTCCAGAAGCGAATCGAGGAGTGATTCGAGGTGGCCATCGTCGACGACACCCTGGAGGGAGGGGAGCAGTACGTCCCCCTCCTTCCGAACGTGATGTTCGAGCAGTGCCGTAAACTCGTGCAAAACCAGTGGTAGCAGGGCCCCGTCCGGTTCCAGGGTTTCAAGCGCGTCGATGCGCCGCTGTAGTTCCTCGTGGTCTGCCCGCATGCCGGCCGTCGCGACGTCGGTACCTACAGCTTCGTCCACCCGTCGATACAGGATCTCTTCTTCGAGTTCCGCGTGGGGTATGACCCGGTCGCGAAGAAACGCCGCGTACTCGCGGTGGTCGAACTCGCGGGACGGATCGAGCACGAGGTCCCGGCGGTCGAGGACATCTTCGATGAGCACCTCGTGGTGAGTGTGGAACGCCTCGAGTCGGCCCTCCAGGTCGGACATGACGGTGCTTCCGTGGGCTCGGCAAGGAATGGACTGCCACGATATGATGGTGTATTACTATTCCCGGATTCCGGTCCCCCGTCACGTGTGTAGAGATTGCAGCGCTGTGTGGGACGTGGAGCCGAGCGCCTCCGAGAATTCCCCGTGGCAGCCACCTGGACCGATGATTGCGACCTGAAATCCCACCCGATACCAAACAGGGCGGCTCGCGATTCGAGCGGACTAATCACTCGATGGGTGCCTTGAGATCCAGGAGTGGCGTCCCGTCGACCATGTCGACGCCACGGACTTCGATCGCTGAGCCATCAATCGATTCGATCGTACAGCGGGTGACACAGATCGGGTTCGGTCGCTCCGGCGAGCGCGTCGAGAAGACCCCGCGGTCCCGCGCCCGGATGGCGCTCCGGTCGGCTCGGTTGGCGAACCAAATCACGTCGACCTCGTCGCCGTCCACGAGCCCCTCAAGCCCCTCAGTGTAGCGTTCCGCGAGGAGGAGTTCACCGCGTGCGTGCTGATCAAATCCCTGGCGCGGTGGGTCGGCCGTCCCGTCGAACGGGGTCGAAATCGTCCCAATGGGATCGATCGTAAACCCACATCGCTCGGTTTTGTCGTCCATAGTCGGTCCTTGGACCTGTCGAGGAAAAGGTTCGTTGTAGATAGCCAGGTCCAATGCCCGTTTCGCCAGACGTGATTGTCCAGACGGGGGTATTCCACGGAGCAGTGTTCGAGCGGACCCGTGACTCTCCCTCGCCGAGGTGGTGCCCGCGAGGTCAAGACCCAGCAGCGTTCCGTCCCTCGAAGGCGTCGGGAGGAACATCCGCGCCACAGACGACACAACAGTAGTCCAGAAGGGCGTCTCTGGCCCCGTCGTCGACGATGAATTCCGCCCCGCACTCGCGACAGGTGAACACGTACGCTCCGTCGTCCGCCCTCGAGGTCACGGTTGTCCCCCGGTTATCGTCTCGTAACCAAACGATCGCATCCACTATTTGATGGGTCGTTTTGCCCGGATCCAGCACGACCCGTTTGCAAGCAGTCGCCTGACCGAACGGACTTACCCGACCAGCAGCGAACGATCGACGTCGTCGACGACGACCGACTCCCGGAAAATACGCCATCATTTGACGGATTGGAAGCTTTCGGTCGCTGACGGCTCATCCGAACCATGATCGGACTGCGAACGCCGCTCTCGGGGAGGGTCGAATGGACGTCCAGTCGACCGCCCTGATTGCGGCCATCAAGACCGTCACGCTCGTCCTCGGTGGGCTCATCACGTACTTCGCCTACAAGGCCTATCGCCGGACGGGGTCTCGGCCGTTGTTCGCGCTCGCGACCGGGTTCGGAATCATCACCCTGGGCACGTTCTTCGCGGGGATCCTCGATCAGTTCCTCCCGGTGTCCGGTGGCGTGGCGATCGCCGTAGAGGGCGTATTCACGGCCATCGGATTCGCCGTGGTGCTGTACTCGCTGTACTCCTGACGGCTATTCGGCTCAAAGTTATCGGAGGTCCATCGAATGCGGACCGGGCGTGGTTCGACACCGTCTGTCATAGTATGCCATGAAATAGTGGGGCGGTGCTTACAGCCGAAACGCGGGAGAGTTCCAACGAGAACTCACTATGTCATCACCATCAGAGAACGCCGACGACGCGGCGGGGAGTCGGTGGTTCCACCGGACGACCGAATCCCGCGACTGGGAGGACTTCTACAGACAGCGGTGGGAGCACGACACGGTCTCCCGGTCGACCCACGGGGTTAACTGTTCGGGATCGTGTAGCTGGCAAATTTTCACGAAGAACGACGTCATCAGTTGGGAGCTCCAGCAGACGGACTATCCACAGATCCGGTCGGACACGCCCAACTACGAGCCGCGGGGCTGCCAGCGTGGCATCTCGACATCGTGGTATCCGTACAGTCCCGTCCGACCCAAACACCCCTACGTTCGTGGCACACTCATCGAGTTCTACAGAGAGGAGAAGGCCGCCGGCAAGGACCCAGTAGCGGCCTACGCCGCCATCGTCGAGGACGAGGAGCGATCGGCGGCCTACAAGGAGGCCCGGGGCAAGGGCGGGTGGCGCCGCGTCACCTGGGACGAAGCCGCCGAACTGACTGCCGCCGCACAGCTGTACACCATCGAGGAGTACGGGCCGGACCGCCTCGCGTCGTTCTCGCCGATTCCGGCGATGAGCATGGTGAGCTGGATCTCCGGGGAGCGGCTGAACGGCCTCCTCGGGGGGTCAATCCTCTCCTTCTACGAGTGGTATCACGACCTCCCCCACGTGATGCCGATGATCTGGGGCGACCAGACCGACGTCTCCGAGAGCGCCGACTGGTACCAGAGTCAGTACTGGATGGTCGTCGGCACGAACCTCCCGATGACGCGTACCGCCGATGCACACTTCGCCTCGGAGTTCAAGTACGACGGCGGCAAGATCACGAACCTCTCCCCCGATTACTCCGACGTCACGAAGTTCGCTGACACCTGGGTTCCCGTCGATCCAGGAACCGACGCCGCGTTCCTCCTGGCCTGCGTCCACGTCATCCTCCAGGAGTTCTACGTCGAGGACGAAACGGAGTATTTCACCGATTACGTTTCCCAGTACACGAACCTCCCGTTCCTCGTGGAGTTGAACGAGGTCGACGAGGACGGCAACAGCCCCGGCCGGCTGGTGCGGGCGGAGTCGATCCCCGGCCGGGACGCGGGCGAGAACCCCGACGGCAAGCCGGTCATGCTCGACGATGGCTCAAACGACGTGGTCGTCCCGAAGGGGACCATCGGCACGCGTTGGGCGGACGACGAGGAGTGGAACCTCAAGCTGGAGGACGTCGAGACGGGCGACCCGTTCGATCCGCGGCTAAGCGTCCTCGAGGATCGTGACGAGACGCTCGACGTGCGGTTTCCCGACTTCACCGACACGTTCGAGGTCAAGGTGGGGGAAACCGACGCCCCAGACCGGACGGCCGACGTGGACATCCGGGAGGTCCCGGTTCGGCGTATCGAGACCGAGGAGGGCGAGCGCTGGGTGACGACGGCCTTCGACCTGCTGATGGCTCACATGGGCGTCGACAGGGGCCTCGACGGCGACTATCCCGCCGGGTACGACGACCCAGACCGCCCTTTCACACCAGCCTGGCAGGAGGACGAAACCGGCGTCGACCAGGAGCTCGTGACCCGGGTCGCCCGCGAGTGGGCCGAGACGGCCGAGAAGACCGAGGGGAAGTGCATGTTCATCACCGGCTCCGGCGTGTTGCACTGGTACCACGGCGGCACGCTGACCTACCGCGCCGAGGCCATCATGGGCATCCTCACCGGCTGCATGGGCAAGAACGGCGGCGGGTTCAACCACTACGTCGGGACGGAGAAGGTCCGCCCGTACGCGGCCGTCCCGTTCCTCGGGTCGGCGTCGGACTGGTACGACGAACCCCGCCTCCAGAACAACACCTCCTACATGTACTTCCACACGGACCAGCACCGCTACGACGGCATGGAGCTGGATCCGATCACGTCGCCGGACGCCGAGAAGCTGCCGGAGCTCAACCACGCCGCGGACGTGAACGCGCTGGCCGTGCGCAACGGGTGGCTCCCCTTCTACCCGCAGTTCGACGACAAGAACAGTATCGAGGTCGCCCGGGAGGCCCGGCAGGCTGGCGCCAGGACCGACGAGGAAATCGCGGAGTACGTGCGAGATGAACTCGTCGACGGTGACCTCGACCTCGCGATCGGGAACGTCGACGACGAGGCGAACCACCCGAAGGTCATGTGGGTCTGGCGTGGCAACCTCGTGGGCACGAGCACGCGCGGTCACGAGTACCTCCTGAAGCACCTGCTCGGCACGCACGACAACGTCCTCGGCGAGGAGCGTGCGGAGGGAATGATCGACGAGGTCGATGTCGAGGGCGAGGCGCCGGAGGGCAAGCTCGACCTCCTCGTCAACATGAACTTCCGCATGGACTCCTCGGCGAACTACGCCGACGTCGTCCTCCCGGCGGCCCACTGGTACGAGAAGTACGACATCACCTGTACGGATCTGCACTCCTTCTTCCACCCGTTTACTCCGGCCCAAGATCCACCCTGGGAGACCAAACACGACTGGGAGGGGTTCAAGCTGATCGCGAAGAAGTTCTCCGAACTCGCCGAGGAGCGATTCTCCGGCCCCGTGAAGGACGTCGTCCTCAAACCGTTGATGACCGACACCGAGGACGAGATCGCCAACCTCGACGGCGAGATCTTCGACTGGACCGACGACGACGTCGAGCCCGTGCCGGGGGAGACCATGCCCAACATCGAGGTCGTCGAGCGGGACTACCGGAAGGTATACGACCGGTACACGACGCTGGGTCCGGAGGGCAACGAACCCGAGGGATTCGGCGCCAAGGGGATCGAGACCGACCTCACGCCGGCATACGAGGAACTCAAGGACAACTACCTCGTGGGCGAGAAGGACGGACGCCCATCCATTGACTCTGCCAAACAGGTCGCGGAAACGATCATGCGCATCTCCCCCGAGACCGACGGCCTCCAGAGCAAGCGACTCTTCGAGACGCTGGAAGAGCAGACCGGACTCGACCTGAGCAACCTCTACGAGGGACAAGTCGACGAGAGTCCCCACTACGACGACCTCGAGGCCCAGCCCCGACGGACCCTGACGTCACCGCACTGGTCCGGCATCGAGTCCGCGGAGGGGCCCGACGATCGGACGTACGCCCCGTGGATGATCAACGTCGAGGAGCTCAAACCCTGGCATACGCTGACCGGCCGCCAAGAGGTCTACTTCGACCACGAGGCCTACAACGAACTCGGCGAGTTCCTGCCGACGTATAAACCGCCGGTCGACACGGCAGCCATCGGCGACGTGGACACGTCGGAGGCCGACATCGGTGCCGGCGAGCTGGCCGACGCTGATGTCGTCACCGGCGAGCTGGACGACCGCGCCGAGGCGATCCGAAACGGCGAGTCACACGCCGCGCCCGTCGTCGACGGCGACGGGGACCAGTCAGTGGGCGTCTTCCGCTTCCTGACGCCCCACGGCAAGTGGCAGATCCACAGCAACTTCCGGGACTCCTGGCAGATGACAAACCTCTCTCGGGGTGGCCCGGTCGCGTGGATCAACGACGAATCCGCCGACGCACTCGACATCTCCGACAACGACTGGGTCGAGCTGTACACGCAAAACGGCATCCAGGTCTGTCGGGCCGTCGTCAGCCACACCGTCCCGCGTGACGCGATCATCGTCTACCACCAGGTCGAGCGCCACGTCAACGTCCCGTTCTCGGAGAAGGCCCAGGAGGAGGACGTCACCGGCCTCCGGGGCGGCAACAACAACTCCGAGACGCGGATCATGCAGAACCCGGCGACCATGATCGGCGGCTACGCCAACTTCACCTACTTCATCAACTACTGGGGGACCAGCCCCTCCGAGCGTGACATGGCCGTCGCCGTCCGGAAGATGCCCGACCAAGACGTCGACTACCGCGAGGAGGAACTCGACGTCGACTGGGACACGCTGGGCGAGGACGACGCCACCGAGGCCACGGACGCGACGCCACGTCCCGACGGCGGCGCCGACGAGGGAGGTGACGGCGCATGAGAATCCAACCACAGTACGGAATGGTGTTCAACCTGGACAAGTGTCTGGGCTGTAACACTTGCACGATCGCCTGCAAGAACCTCTGGACGAACCGGGAGGGCGCGGAGTACATGTTCTGGAACAACGTCGAAACCAAGCCCGGGATGGGCTACCCCAAACAGTGGGAGAACCAGGACAAGTACAAGGGCGGCTGGGAGTTGGACTCCGGTTGGAAGTTCTGGAAGGACGACGAGGAGGAGCTCCGCCTGCGCGTCGGCAGCCGCACCTCCGAGCTGTTGAACGTCTTCTACAACCCGGTCCTCCCCCAGATGGACGAGTATTACGGCAACGACCCGTACACCTACACCTACGAGGACCTCCACACGAGCGAGGAGAAAGAACAGCAGCCCGTCGCCCGCCCGAAGTCACAGGTGACCGGCGAGGAGGACATCGACATCACTTGGAACGCTAACTGGGAGGACAACGCCGGTGGCGCCTCGGAGACGGGGTGGCTCGACAAGAACTTCGAGGACCTGGACGAGGCAGAACAGGAGGCCCTGCTCTCCTACGAAGACGCGTTCATGTTCTACCTGCCCCGCATCTGCAACCACTGCGCCAACCCTGCCTGTGTGGGGGCGTGCCCGAGCGGGGCAGCGTACAAACGCGACGAGGACGGCGTCGTCCTCATCGACCAGGACGTCTGTCGGGCCTGGCGGTACTGTTTCTCGGCATGTCCGTACAAGAAGCCGTACTACAACTGGCGCTCGGGCAAGATGGAGAAGTGCATCCTCTGTTACCCGCGCCTGGAGGAGGGCAAGCCGCCGGCCTGCTTCCACTCCTGTGTCGGTCGCATCCGCTATCTCGGACCGTTGCTCATCGACGCCGATCGGGTCGAGGCGGCCGCGAGCACGCCCGACGACGAGGACCTGGTCCAGGCCCAGCGAGACATCGTCCTGGATCCCAACGACCCCGAGGTGATCGAGGCGGCACGAGCCCAGGAGGGCATCAGCGAACAGTGGATCGACTGTGCCCAGCGATCGCCGACCTACAAGATGTTCGTCGACTGGGAGATCGCCCTCCCGCTCCATCCGGAGTTCCGGACCATGCCCATGCTGTTCTACGTCCCGCCGGAGAGTCCCATGCGGACGCTCTTAGAGGAGAAGGGGAAGATGGGCATGGTCGGCGAGGGCGACGCCACGGTGTTCCCGGACCTCGACGAACACCGGATCCCCCTCAAGTACCTCGCCCAGATGTTCTCGGCGGGCAACGAGAGCGAGGTGAAAGAGGCCCTCGAGAAGCAACTGGCACTGCGGATTTATCGACGGAGCAAGAACGTCGAGGGGGAGGCCGACACCGACGTCCTGGACGAGGTCGGCCTCACAGCCGAGGAGGTCGACGAGATGCACCGGCTCCTCTCGCTCGCCCACTACGACGAGCGGTTCGTCGTCCCGAAAAAGGCGAGCGAGGCGACCGGGACGAGCCCCTACATCGAGCGCGGGTTCGCCGGCTTCGAGGACGACGGTACCATGAAGCGACGGGGCGTATTCCACCAGGGTCACGTCAAGGAGATGGAGGGGGGTGACTGAGATGGCGACGACGTCGGAGCCGGGCCCGGACCTCGACGCTGCCGCCGAGCACGCCCCCCGGGACGCGACGCTCGCGCAGACCTACCGGCTCGTCGCGGAGTTGTTCGTCAATCCCGAAATGACGGACCGTTCCACGCTGGCGGCCACGGCTCGCCGGGACGTCCTTCCGGCCGTCGCCGAGGATGTCGACGACGACACGGCGAGCCGCCTCCGGGCGTTTCTCGACGAGTACGAGTCGATGCCGGTCGAGGAGTTCGTCGTCACGCACGAACTCAGTCCGACTTGTCCCCTGTACGTCGGTCACTACGCTTTCGACGAGCCCGAAACCTGCCGTGAGGTCGCAGACGCCGACCGCAACCAGTACATGGTGGAGCTCAACGCCATCTACGAGCACTACGGCTTCAAGATCAACGACGAACTGCCCGACTTCCTGCCGGCGATGGTCGACTTTTGCTGGCTGACGCTGCCCGACCGCGGCGAGGATCTCCGGGCGGAGTTCCAGCGGAAGCTGCTGGCGCTCCTTCCCGCCATGCGCGAGCGCTTCGAGAACGATGGGACGCCGTACCGGCTGTTGCTCGAGGTTGTCGACCGCCTCATCAAGATCGACCTCACTGGGGACCCCGATGTCGTCCTTGACCTCCCGGACGTCGACGACCTCGAAGGCCTGTCATTGGCAGACGAACGAGTCAACGAGACGGGAGGTGAGGCCTGATGGCGACGCCACTCGACCTCGTGTTGTACGTCGGACTCCCCTACGTCGCCATCGTACTCTTTTTCGTCGTTCCGGTCTACCGGAAGTGGACCAACGACATCGCCTGGGACTGGACGACGCGGGCGAGTGGCCTCTTCGACAACCGGGGCATCGGCATCGCGTCGCTGTTTCTCCACTGGGGCCTGCTGTTCGTATTCGTCGGTCACCTGCTCGGTATCGCTGGTGCCGTCTTGGGCGCACAGACCTATGTGAACGTGTTCTTCTGGATCGGGGCGATCGGAGGCGTCGCCGCGCTCTTTGGCTCGCTCCTGGCTCTTATCAGGCGGACGCTCTCGCCCAGGATGCGCGCGATGAGCACGCCCCAGGACTACATCATTCACCTGTTCCTGATCGCTATCCTCTCGCTCGGTCTCTACGAGTCACTGGTCGTCGGCGTCTTCGGCGTCTCGCTGACCGTCATGAAGTGGTTCGTGGGCCTGTTCACCCTCTCGCCGAACGTGGGGACTGTCGTCAGCGCGCCGTTGGCCATCCGGATCCACGTGATTGTCACGATGCTATTCTGGGCGTACTTCCCTTTCACCAAGCTGGTCCACCTCTGGAGCGCGCCGCTCGGGTACCTCGTCCGTCCCTACATCTCGATACGTCGCTACGAGAGCATCTATCCCGAGCGGGAGGAGCAATCGTGAGCGAGACTGCCGACTTCGAGCCGCGCGGGAGCCCCAAGGAGGGGCTGTTCGGTGCGACCGCCGGGTTCTTCTTTGGATTTGCAGCGGTCGCGCTCTACGGTACCACCGCCGCACGGTTCGGAGAGTTGATGTCACTCAATCCGATGTTGATGGGACTTCTCGCATCGATTCCCATGCTGTCCGGCTCGCTGCTGCGGATTCCCTTTGGTGCGTGGTGTGAGACGAACGGGGGGCGAAAACCGTTCCTCGTCCTGATGGGCCTGTCTGTCGCGGGGATGGTCGGGCTCACAGCGGTGCTCTACACCGTGTTTCCCGGCGGGTTGAACGCCCAGTGGTACCTGGTGCTCCTGCTATTCGGGGCGCTGTCGGGCTGTGGCATCGCCACCTTTTCGGTCGGAATCAGCCAGACGTCATACTGGTTCCCACAGGACAAACAGGGCTGGGCGCTGGGTACCTACGCGGGATTGGGCAATATTGCGCCCGGAATCTTTTCGTTTTTGATTCCCATCGCACTGAGTGCATTCGGTCTCCCATTCTCGTACCTGCTCTGGCTCGTATTCCTCGTTATCGGCACGCTCGTCTACTATCGATTCGGTGTCAACGCGTGGTACTTCCAGCTTCGGGAGCAGGGATTAGTCGTCGATCGGGCCAAGTCAATGGCGACGGAGTTCGGGCAAGAGGTGTTTCCCGAGGGAACGCCCAGGGAGAGTCTGCACAGGTCGGCAACGGTCTGGAAGACGTGGCCCCTCGTCGCGCTGTACTTCACGACGTTCGGCGGATTTCTTGCACTCACGGCTTGGTTTCCGACCTACTGGGCCGAGTTCTTCGGATTCGAGATGGGCACCGCTGGCCTGTTGACCGGCCTCTTTTCCGTCTACGCCTCGCTCATTCGCGTTCCCGGTGGCTCGCTCGCGGATCGCATCGGCGGCGAACGCACGGCGATACTCGCGCTCACGTCACTCCTCGCCGGTGCGACCTTGTTGACGGTCACGGGGACGTTCGAGATCGCTCTCGTCGGAACGGCCCTCATCGGAACCGGCCTCGGCGTCAACAACGCCGCCGTTTTCAAGAAGGTACCTGAGGAGGTCCCGGAGGCCGTCAGCGGCGCCTCGGGATGGGTCGGTGGCCTCGGCGCGTTCGGTGGATTCGTCCTGCCGCCAATCATGGGGTGGTTCGTCGGCTCAATGGGATCGGTCGGCTACGCGAGAGGGTTCAGTACCTTCGTCGTCCTGGCACTGCTCTCGCTCGTGCTGGTGTACGTCCTTCAACGCACCGGAACTCGGGCGGACGTGGTCGATACAGACGTGGCCTAAATCGACACACTCCGCTCTCCTTTCCGAGACCGGCACAGTTGCCGGTCGATACCATTACGGTCTCGTGGCGACCGAAGGACTGCACTGGCGGCAGTCTGCACGCGGTCACGGCTGGGCTGGCGTCGTGGTCCTCTCTCCACGCGTTTCACGTCGGGGCGACTCCGGGACATTCGGACGCTTCGCGGACCGCCACATCGGTCGTCATCGCCTCGTGGACCTGACAGTACTGGGCAGCCTCGCCGAACGTCTCCGCCCCGGCCTCGGGAATTCTCTCGAAGGCGAGCGCGTATTCGAACGTGGTCCGGTCGGACTCGCGGTCGAGTGACACCACCGCTTCGACATCTCCAAGCGGGATCCCTCCGTCCGCTACAGCCATCCAGACCGTCATCCCCGGACAGGTTTCCGGTGGCTGTCCAGGAGTTCGGGTGGCCAGAATCCAGCCCCGGCTCCTCCCTTCTCGACGGTCGTATTTCCCGCGCGTCGGGCCGTTCATTCGTAAACTGATACTGCCAGCGGTCCGCCAGCCGCGAGCTACGGATTATGGCCGCCCGGCTGTCAGACAGAGCCCTCGTCAATCGGTTCGTCGTCGACCAGGTCGATTCCGGTGCCCCCGCTCACCACGTCCCGGCCACGGCGTATCCGACGGCGAGCGCGATGACGACGACCAGTCCCGCGAGGAAACCGATGGGCCCACGGCCGAGATGCCAGAGGGCGATGGCCCCCGCTGCACCGACCACCAAGAGCGTAGCGATGGTTAGCCAGCCACGCAGGACTGGACGGACCCGGCCAGGGTCGAACCGGCCCTCGCCGGCGGACGACTCTCCACTGATACTGCCCGGCGAGCCACGAACTGTCGCCAGCGTCGTCCGCGCGCCTCCACCGTGGGATGACGGAATGACGCTGACTCCGGTGTGCGATGTCACGTATAGAGCCACGACCAGCCCCAGCACGCAGAGCGCGATCAGGAAGCCGACCGACCCAGATCCGGCGATCCAGAGGCCGAGGACGACGATCGCGGTGGTGAGGAGGACTGCCAGAAACGTGGCGTAGCCGAGCAGCATGGACCAGAGCGGCCTCCGTCGGAACGAGACGGTTCGCTGCAGCCTATACCCCGCTCGTTTAAGGAAACGTGGTATCCCGCTGCTGAAGCACACGCCGTAGAGAAGATAGCCTCCGATGATGATCGCGAGACTCGTGAGGAGTATCTCTCCGCCGATCGATTCATCGAGTGTGCCGATCGTCAGAGTGAGGACTGCGAAGACGGCCAACACGTACACTATCGCGGCGATCGACCACGCGTTCGTCGAACCGACCAGCGGCAGCCGAACCGACTTCGCCTCCCCCCCACGCCCGTACTGTCCCGCGCCGATCTGTGGCGAGTACGAACGCCACTTTCGGACTCGTCCGAGGAGAACGATGACCCCGATGGTGAGCAGTCCCAGCCCGATCGAAGACATGAGATAGCCTGTGTTCGTCATCGCGTGTCACGTCTCCGTGTCATCGTCACTCCCGACCCATCCGTCATTTCCAGGCCTCGCTCCCGGCCCGGTACCGTTCGCCTTCTGAGTTGCCGAACCAGTAGACGACGGTCGCGAGAGCGCCGAGGCCACCTAGGAGGCCGGCACCGAGGAGTGCGGTCCTTGCGTCCGCACCGCCGCCGGCGCCACCGGTCGTGAACGCGCCATAGGATACTGCCCCTTGCTCGACGATGGTCTTAGATTTGGGCACGGCGCCGTCCGGTGGCATGCTCCCCTCGGCTGGTCCGCCGGGTTCGCCGACGACGATCCGCCCGACCATGCCGAGGGACTTGTGGGGGATACAGAAGTAGTCGTGCGTCCCGGTCGCCTCGAAGGTGTGCTCCCAGGTCGTCCCCTGTCCCGAGAGAACGCCACTGTTCCACGGGTCGGCACCGTCGGGAATGCGAGTCACCGACGCCCCGCCGGTACCCTTGGCGTATGCCGTCGTCGAGTGCGATCCGCTCCGTATCTCGAAGGTCACCGTCGTGCCGGGGTCGACGGACAGCCCGATCGGATCAAAGTAGTAGTCTCCGCCCTCGGTCACCATCGCGACTGTGGGGGTTTCCTGGGCCTGAACCACCCCGACAGTGGCGAGTCCCGCCGCCGTCGTGCCAGCCCTCGCAAGAAACTGTCGTCGGGTACGCGTCATTCATCAAGGGACGGACCGGCAAACACACGTAGATAGAGCCCAGATATAATGGTAATTTACTTACTTCGGCCCCCGGCGGCACTCCTTCCATCGTCCGACGCTAGCTCCCATCCGGCTGCCCTGGCAGCCTCACTGACCGTCAGAAATTCCCACCTATGATCGTCCCCGAGCCCGAGAGTGTCGGAGTCACGACCGACGATCACGTACCGGCCGGTATCAAATCGGGCCCGGAGGGTACCCAGATCCTCGGGGCCGTCGACTCGGGAGAAGAAGTCCTCGCCGTAGATGCCGTTATCCCGGAGGTCGTTTACCACGCGATGTCCGAACTCGTCGGCGACCACGCCGACATACGTGCTCCATCCGCGTGCATCCTCGAACGCGGCGGCCGGATCCGTCAAAACGTCGAGTGCGTCGACGTGGAACCCGAGCGTCAACGATTCGGACATGGATCCGTGTGGGTGGGAGCTCTGTGCGATTGCCTGGGCAGTAACTCACCGATCGGATATGCCATGTAGACGAACAATACGTGCAAACCCATCATACGGAGTCAACGCTCGTTCATCGCCCGACTCGACGGTGGTTCGATGGTCGTCATGCCTCAAGGATTGCGCCAAGCAGCTTTCGCTGAGCGGCACTGAGGTGTTCGGTGAAGGTGGTGGCGTTGATGTCCAGCGAACTGGCGATCTCTCCCGCGTTCGCCCGTTTCGGATGGTCGAAATAGCCCATCTCGTGGGCGGTCTCGAGGACTTCTCGCTGTCGATCCGTCAACGCGGCTCGATCGACGAGCACGAGATTCTCGACATCCTCGGTTCCACCCGAGCGCGTGAGTTGACCGACGCTTACGTTCGACCACTCGCGGTTCAGTCCTTCGAGGATCTCCTGGAGTCTCTCAAGGTCTGAGACGTGGAAGACGATGATCAGTGCCCCGTTTCGAGCGTAGACATCCCGAACGGGTGTATCGAACTCCTCGACGTACATACACGGGCACGTCTCCTCCGCAGCTCGTTCAAACCGATAGGCGGCTATTCCGTCGTACTCGAATATCTCTCTCGGTTCACGATTCGTCCCATCGCCCGTGGGGAGCGTCGAATCTTCGTCACCCTGCAGTAGAAACTCCTCCGTGACGGTACCCCCGGCATCGACGTTCCTCGTCCAGGTGACGGACGTGCTCTCGGTGCCGGCCACGGCTGACGCTGTGGCGACCAGGCAGTTCGGCGGGGAGTCGATCCTCACCTCCGCGCGGATCCCGCTCATTGGTAGCCACTGGCACTCGGCCGAGAATAAAGAACGTCACGAACATGATCGGTTGCGGTCGACTGTAACGTGCAACTCCCTCGGTAGTTCGAGGGAAACCACTCACTGTTCGACGATCCGAACCCGTTCCGAACGGCGTCTCTCCCGTTGGAACACGATCGAACGTATTGGCCACGACAATTTTCGGGATGCCAGTTGACGGATACCCATGGCCACTACTCGGTTCGACTTCCTCGTGATCGGTGGCGACGTCGCGGGAGGGACCACCGGCCTCCTCTCGATATCATCGCCACTGAGTCGCACACACGGGGCGAGGTGGCGGATGCGACGACAAGCACCGCTGCCGGTGAGGAACTCTCGACGAGTTCCTTACCTTCTACAACAAGGAGCGACCGCACACGAGTCTCACCTGGGACAGCTTGGAGACGCCAGCCGGTGCATTTAACAGATTAATCGGTCGAAGTACGGCACCGTCGATGAGGTCCTCGTTGAAGAGGGGGTCGTCCCGGTATTCGTACCAGGCATCGCCGTGGTTGTTGATGTAGCTTGGGAGGGCCTCTGGGGGTTCGGATGACTCGGTCTGGGTGGAGTCTGGTGGTTCGTCGTCGGTGTCGTCCCATTCGGTCAGGCCGGATTGTCTCGAGGACATGGTGAGTGATGGGGAGTTACTGGTCGCGAATGGGGTGGTAGTGGTACCGCTTGTACAGCGAGGTGGCGTCGCGAGCAGATCCGATTGTCCGTTTTTCCAGGACCTTTCTACCGTCGCGGAGTGTCGGGATGAATTGCTGGCTTGCGACCCGGAGGATGGCTGGCGGGTGAGTCAGGTCGTGGAAGTCGTCGACGTCAAAGTCCAGGACGAATACCTGGCGCCTGTTAGTCCAAAACCAATTAATATCTGGAGTGAATTAGGAGAAATACGATGGACGTCGACGACGCCAATAACACCCAGAGCAAACTGGATCGGCAGTGGGAATTGCTTGAACAAGCCGATATCAACGAGAACGACCGGCGAGCGATCCACGACTTCGTTCGCATTGAGCGACAGAGCAACCGGAACATGGCCGCCAACACCC
>JBDGUC010000026.1:0-15847 GCA_042216285.1 Haloferacaceae archaeon | reverse complement strand
CGGGGCGCGGACTACGGACGCCAGGATCCGCCGGGGCGCGGACTACGGACGCCAGGATCCGCCGGGGCGCGGACTACGGACGCCAGATGGCGGTGACGACCGCCCCGTCGGCCTCGACGGTGTCGTACGCGTAGCCGCGCTCGTCGAGTCGCGGATAGAGGTGCTGGGGTGCCCGGTCGTTCACCTGGACGAGGACCGTCCCGTCGTCCATGGAAGCGAGTCGTTCGAGGGTGTCCTTCAGCGGCCCCGGCGGCGGCAGGTCACGGGCGTCGAGCGTCTCGCGCGGGCGGTCCGCCGGCGCGTCGGTGGCCGAGAGCGGGGCGTCGATGTCGACCATGCTCGCGAAAGGGGCGGGAGCGGCGAGTCGGTTGCCACGAACGCGTTCGGGACGCGGCGCGGCACGCGTCCGTCGACGCGTGAGGACAACGGGGCGGCCGAACGCGTTCGGCGACACCGCCACCGGGGTGGCGACGCTTCCCCGGGACGTGGCGACGACAGGCAGCGACTCGCGGGAACGCGGGACCCTCCACGGGCGCGCAAAGCGCGTCAGGCGCCGCGAACTCGACGCGGCCCTCGCTCGTCTGGACGCCCACGGGGGGCTCACCGACGCCCAGCGCGCGATCCTCGCCGAGGTGGCGGCGGGCCTCGTCGCCGACCTGCTGGCCGGCCCCCGGGCGGCGATCGACCGGGCGGAGCGCGAGGGGTGCGAGGAGCGGGCCCGACGCGTCCGCGACCTCCTCCTCCCCCGCGACGCCCGGGAGGGCAACCGGTAGCGACCGTCCGGGTGACCCGAACTGGTTCGGGGAGGGGGTCTTGCGCGTCCGGCCCCTCCGACGGCACATGCCGTCCACCCGCT
The DNA here is from genome assembly GCA_042216285.1 of Haloferacaceae archaeon. Lineage (GTDB taxonomy): Archaea > Halobacteriota > Halobacteria > Halobacteriales > Haloferacaceae > CAZMLQ01. The sequence continues at coordinate 14,991 of JBDGUC010000026.1, read as the reverse complement.
GGCCGTACGTCGAGGCCACGATCCTGCGCCACCTCGCCCGCCGGTCGGCCCCCTTCACGACGTCGGACGCCGTCGCGGCGGCGACCGGTCTGCCCGAGGCCGACGTGACCTACGCGCTGGAGGCGCTCTACGCGCAGGGGCGGGTCGACACCGCCGTCGACGAGGAGGCCGTCAGACGGTGGCGGCTGGCCGACGCGACCGCGACGGGTGCAGGCGAGGGCGTTCGGGCGGACGAGCGGTGACCACCGGCCGCCACGGGGGGCGCGAAAGAGCTATCGGTCCGCCGTGCGATCGCCCACCATGGGCGAACGGGCCTGCTACCGGGCGTACTGCCCGGCGTGTGACGCCCCGGTGACGATCGTCGACGACCGGTGTCCCGACTGCGGGGAATCCCTCGACGCCGGGGGACCGGATCAACACGAGCAGTAGTACTGCCGTTCGGAGAACTCGGTCGCCAGGAGTTGCGCGACGGGGCCGGGGTCGGCGGGATCGTAGACGGCCGTGGCGAACGCGGGGTCGTCGGCGAACGCCCCGGAGGCGAGCGACGCCCAGCGCTCGCGGGAGAGGCCGTCGGCGCGCCCCGACGCGAGCAGGGCGAGGTAGTCCCGGAGGTAGACCCAGGTGGCGTCCCCGACCGGGCCGGGGTCGTACCGGGTTCCGACGGCGTCCGCGTAGGCGGCCGCCGGCAGGTTCGCGCCCGCCTGCACGGGGAGACCGATCCACTTCCAGGGGCGGGTGTTCACGTCGAGCAGGACGTGTTCGCCCCGGTCCTCGTCGTAGACGAACTCGGCCTCGCTGATGCCGTGATAACCCGTCTCGTCGAGGACGGTCCGCGCGCGCGCCTCGACCGTCGGATCCTCGACGCGCTCGACGAGACAGGAGGTGCCGTAGGCCGGCGGGTAGCGCGTCGGGGCGCCGACGACGCCCGTCACGTCGCCGTCCCGGGAGACGTACGAGACGAACGATCGGTCGGCGCCGGCCGGAGGGATCCGCTCCTGGGCCATGATCCGGACTCCCGAATCGCGTGCGTCCGCCACGACCGCCGCGTACGCCTCGCCGTCTTCCACCTCGATCACGTTCGTCCCGAGGGCGGCCGCGAAGCGCCGCTTCAGCGCGGGCTTGACGACGAGCGGGAAGCCGAGCGCGTCGGCCGCGGCGTCGGCCGAACGGACCGCCGGCGCGCGGTCGGGCGCCGCGTCGTCGGGGGTCGTCTCGCGGACGCGGTAGGTCTCGGGGTGGGGAACGTCGCAGTCCTCGGCGACGCGGTAGAGGGCGACCTTGTCGAGGACCGCGTCGATCCGGTCGGCGGCGAAGGGGAGGCGGACGCCGTCGACGCCGGGGGCGAGCGCGTGGACCCACTCGTCCATGCAGGGAAAGGCGACGGGGTCGTCGTCGAGTCGAGCGGCGACGGCGGCCACGTCCGCCCGGAACCCCGCGGCGTCGTCGAGGGGGGAGGTGACGCGTCCCGCGAGGGCGACCGACTCGGAGTAGGGCGCCACCCCGTCGGGCTCCCGGTCGAGCGCGATCACGGGGACGTCGTCGGGGAGCGCCCTGGCCACCCCCAGTGCCGTGATGTGGGCGTTACAGACGACCGCCGGCGGTCGGTCGAACGTGCTGGCGTCGAGGGCGTCGAGGAGTCCGTCGAACGAGCGAAAGCGGTCGGCCATGCCTCACCGTCCGGCCCGAGCCACAAATACGTGCGCTCCCGCGCCCCCGCCCTGGCGGACGCGTGGGGTGTGGCGGCCACCGCAAAAGCGGACGGCATTTGTCCGCACGCGCCGTAGGCGCCGGCGGTGACCGACGTGGACGACGTGGACGCGGACGGACGCGCGGCCCTGGCGACGGCGGCCGCCCGGGCGGGCGCGGCGGCGGCCCTCGACCGGTTCAGGAGCGGGGTGGCCGTCGAGACGAAGGCGACCAAAAACGACCTCGTGACCGAGGCGGACCGGTCGGCCCAGCGGCGCGTGGTCGAGCGCCTGCGGTCGTCGGTTCCGGACGAACCGGTCGTCGGCGAGGAGGGGGAGGGATCGAAGGCGGTGCCGGAGACTGGGCCCGCGTGGGTCGTCGATCCCATCGACGGGACGGCGAACTACGTGCGCGGGCTGGGCATCTGGACGACGAGCGTCGCGGCGGTGGTGGACGGCGCCCCGGTCGCCGCGGCCTCGGTGTTACCGGCGACGGGAGACGACTACACCGCCGACGGGACGGAGAGCCGCCACAATGCCGAGCCCACGGGCGTCAGCGACCGGACCGACCCGGAGACGTTCGCCGTCTCCGTCCTCGGATGGGGGCCCTCGGCGGACCGGTCGGCGTACGCCGACCTCGCGGCCACCGTCATCGACCGGTTCGGCGACGTGCGGCGGCTGGGGAGCATGCAGGCCGCCCTCGCGTTCGTCGCCAGCGGGCAACTCGACGCGGCGATCACCACCGGGCGACCCCACCCGTGGGATTCGATCGCCGGCGCACACCTCGTCGACCGCGCGGGCGGGCGGGTGACCGACGGCGAGGGGCGGCCCTGGCGCCACGACAGCGACGTCCTCGTCGCCTCGAACGGGCGCGCCCACGGGGCGGTGCTCGACGCCGCCCGCGAGGCTCGCCGGTCGGAGTAGGGCTCGCGCCGGGAGCGGGGATCCTCCGCCGGTGCTACGGGTCTCCGCGCCCCCCTTCCCGGTATTCGGAGACGATCCGGTACGCATCCAGGTACAGGAGGAAGAGTACGCCCATCGCCGGGAACCAGTACCAGCCGGGTAACCAGGGGACGGGGTACTGGCGCATCACCAGCGCGGTCAGGATCGCGAGCAGGGCCGCCCCGCCGAACCGCGTCGTTTTACTCGTCGGCACCGCTCCGGCGACACCTCCGGCCGGGTGAGAGAACCGTCACCGTGCAGCACGGGTGGCGGCGCATGCCCCCATCGAACGCCCGCTGATACTTCAGTCCACGCCCGGAGGGGCGGTCCGGACGGACGAGCGAGGCCGTCAGATCAGAAGCTGGATGTCCGCCTCGGCCATGTCCCGGACGGCCGTCGCCGCGCCGACGCCGACGGTGACCCCGTCGTAGAACTCCTCCTCGTCGTAGTCGAGCAGGTCCATGGTCATCTGACAGGCCTGCAACTCGACGCCCATCTCCAGCGACGTCTCGATGAGTTCCGCGACGGTCGCGGTGTCGTTGTCCTCGATTCGTCGTTCCATCATCGTCGTCGTCAGCCGGTCCATGCCGGGAAGCGCGGCGATGGCGTTCGGCACCGGCATGTTCGGGTTGCCGACCGAACTCAGCTTCAGGGACCGCGACTTCTCCTCGTGGAGGATGTCGAGTGCCCAGAACGTGTGAAAGACCGTCACGTCGTAGCCGAACGCGGCGGCGGTGCTCGCCAGGATGAGCGGCGGGTACGCCATGTCGAGCGTCCCCTTGGTGGCGATGATCGACATCTTCGGCTGGCCGTCGTCGTCGTCGGCCAGGTCGGCGACGCGCTCCTCGAGGTCGGCGACGCGCTCGCGGAGTTCCCGGCGCGTCGGCTCCTCGTCGCCGTCGGCCGACGACTGCGGGGTGTCCGTGGTATCGGTGCTCATGTCGTCTTGCGGACGTGGTGCGTGAAGACCTCCTCGCCCTCCTCCTGGCCGAGCAGTTCGACGCCGTCGGTCGTCTCCGCCCAGCCGGCGATGTCGGTCATGCTGCCGGGGTCGGTCGCCAGCACTTCGAGGACCGCCCCCGCATCGAGCTGGTCGATCCGCTGTTTCGTCTTGACGACCGGCATCGGACAGTTCTGGCCGGTCACGTCGAGTTCGTCGGTGATCTCGTACTCGTCCATGGTATTGCCTTCGTCCCCCAATACCGTACCCGGACGGCAAAAGCGTGTCGATGATAGTTTGCAACCGAAACACGACCGTAGCCGTCGTATTCACCGAATCGGTTCGAGAGGGGGTCTGTGGCCCGACTCCGGAATCGGTATTGTGCTAATGGAGGAATACTATCCGAATCCTTATTAGGGAGCCGTCTGTACGTGACGACGACGATGGTCGAAGGAACAGCTCCCAGCGAGGGAGAACCGATCGAGACGATCACGCCGGAGGAACTGAACGGCCGCATCGAGGACGACGAGGACGTGTTCGTGCTCGACGTCCGCTCGGAGAGCGACTTCGAGGAGTGGCGCATCGAGGGGGAAACCGTCGACGTCGTGAACTACCCCTACTTCGAACTGCTCGACGGCGTCCCGGACGACCTGTCCGCGGCCCTGCCCGACGACCGCCGGATCACGGTGCTCTGCGGGAAGGGCGGGTCGAGCGAGATGGTCGCCGAGAACCTGGCCGACGAGGGGTACGAGGTCGAGCACCTCGAACGCGGGATGAAGGGCTGGGCGCGCATCTACGAGTACACCGAACTCGACGTGGACGTCGACGCGACGGTCGCCCAGTACCAGCGACCGTCCAGCGGCTGTCTGACCTACCTCGTCGTCGCGGACGGCGAGGCGGCGATCGTCGACCCGCTCCGGGCGTTCGCCGACGAATACGTCCAGGACCTGCGTGCGCTCGGGGCCGACCTCGCGTACGTCCTCGACACGCACGTCCACGCGGACCACATCTCGGGGGTGCGCGCGCTCGCCGAACGAACCGGTGCGACCGCGGTTCTGCCCGAACCTGCCGCGGACCGCGGCGTCGAGTACGACCGGCCGTACCGGACCGTCGCGGACGGCGACACCCTCCCGGTCGGCGACGTCGACGTCGAGGTCGCCCACACGCCCGGCCACACGACGGGCATGACCTCCTATCGGGTCGGGGACGTGCTCTTCACGGGCGACGGCCTCTTCACCGAGAGCGTCGCCCGGCCGGATCTGGAGGACCCGGCGGCCGCCCGCGACGCGGCCCGGACCCTCCACCGGAGCCTCACCGACACGGTCCGCTCGTATCCGGACGAGACGGTCGTCGCGCCGGCCCACTTCAGCGACGCGGCGACGCCGGCCGCCGACGGCACGTACACGGCGGCGCTCGGCGACCTGATCGAGCGGATGGACGCCCTCTCGATGGACGAGGACGAGTTCGTCGAGTTCATCGTCGCGGACATGCCGCCGCGGCCAGCCAACTACGAGGCGATCATCGACACCAACCTCGGCCGGCGGAGCCCCGACGACGAGGAGGCGTTCGAACTCGAACTCGGACCGAACAACTGCGCCGCGAGCGAGGGGGCGCTGACGAACTAACATGGCGTCGGCACCGGCGCTCGCGCTCGCCGACCTCTTCCCGCGCGGAATCTATCCGTATCTCGTTGGCGGCCTGCTCGTCGGCCTCGGGACCGCGATCATCTACCTGGCCACGGGCATCATCGCGGGCGCGAGCACGTTCCTCGAATCGACGCTGTCGTACGTCTCGGCGCTGCCGCGGTTCAACCGCACGAAGTACGTCCGATCGCGTCGCTGGCGGCTGGTCTTCACGGCCGGCATCGTCAGCGGCGCCGTCGTCTACACCCTGGCGTTCGCCCCCGGCCCCTGGACGACCGACGTCCAGTGGTGGCGCCTGCTCGGCGGCGGCTTCCTCGTCGGCGTCGGCACGCGCCTCGGCAAGGGGTGTACCTCGGGCCACGGGGTCTGTGGCGTCGGCTCGCTGTCGAACACCTCGCTCGTGAACGTGGCGACGTTCCTCGCCGTCGCCATCGGAACCGCCCAGGCCGTCCAGGCGCTGGGGGTGGCGCCGTGAGCGAGACCGATCGCGGCCCGCTGTTCGCGGCCACGATCTACGCCGGGGGGCTGGTCTTCGGCTTCGGCCTGGCGATCAGCGGGATGGCCCGCCCCGAGGTCGTGCTGGACTTCCTCCAGTTCGACGACCTTGGCCTCCTCCTGGTCATGGGCGGGGCCGCGGTCGTGACGGGGATCACGTTCGCCGTCGCCACGCGCTCCCTCGACCGCGCGCCGCTGACCGGCCGCGAGTACGTGCGGCGGCTCAAATCGTTCGACCGGAACGTCCTGATCGGCGGCGGGATCTTCGGCGTCGGCTGGGGCCTCTCGGGGATCTGCCCGGGGGCGGCCTACGCGAGCATCGGCATCGGCAACTACCCCATCCTGTGGGCGCTCGCCGGGATGTTCCTCGGCGCGTACGTCCAGGGGTACGCCCGCGCGCTCCGGTCGGACGCGGGAGCGGCAGAGACCGCGGCGGAGACATCGACCAACTAGATGATGCTAATCGAGACGTTCGGCACGGATGCACTGGGCCCCACGGCGGGCGCGGCGGTGACGGTACTGCTCGTCCTCGTCGAGGCCATCGCACTGTACGTCGGCTACGGGGCCCTCGCCCGGACGGTCGGCGAGACCGTCCTCGACGCCCTCGGGGGTGACTGACCGTGGAGATCCTGGGCATGAGTCCCCTGCTGGTCGGCCTGTTCGTCGGGTTCGGCCTGCTGATCGGGACCCTGTTCGGCTTCTTCGGGATGGGCGGGTCGTTCCTGGTCACGCCGGCCCTGCTGGTGATGGGGTATCCGGCGACGGTCGCGGTCGGGAGCGGCCTCGCGTTCGTCTTCGGGACGAGCGTCATCGGGGCGCTCAGACACCGCGACCACGGACAGGTCGACTACACGCTCGCGGCCATCATGGTCGTCGCCATGACCCTCGGGATCGAGGCGGGCAAGCGCGTCGTCCTCTTCCTGGAGGCGACCGGCCACGCCGACCTCGTCCTGAGCGTCGTCTACGTCGGCCTGCTGGCCGTCGTGGGTCTGCTCACCCTGCGCGACGCCCGGACCCCCGACGACGCGACCGGCATCGACCTCTCGGCCAGGGTCCAGTCGATCGACCTGCCGCCGATGGTGACCCTCAGGGGCGACGTCCGCGTCTCGGGGGTCGTGATCTTCGCCCTCGGTCTGTCGATCGGCGTCCTCTCGGGCTTCCTCGGCGTCGGTGGCGGCTTCCTGCTCATGCCTGCCATGGTCTATGGACTCGGCGTGCCCGCGGCCGTCGCCGTCGGGACCGACATCCTCCAGATCACCATCTCGGGCGCGTTCGGCGCGTTCGTCTACGCCCGGGACGGCGCGGTCGCGGTCCCGGTCGTCGCCGCGCTCCTGGCGGGGAGTGCCCTGGGCGCCCGGGTCGGGGCCGGGGCGACGAGACTCGTCGACGAGGACGAGATCAAGGGCTACTTCGCCGCGATGTTGCTCGCCGGGAGCCTCGCCGTCGCTGCGAAGAAGGTCGGCACCGCCTTCGGCCTCCCGGCCCTCGACGCCGCGAGCATGGCGCTCGTCTTCGGCGCGGCGGTCCTCGTCAGCGGCGCGGTCGTGCTCTCGGCGGTCTGTCGGATCCGCCACGGCGGCCAGGGCGCCGTCTGTCGACGGCTGGCCGCCTAGCCGGGGGCAGTATTGTACTCGCCATGCAAAATACTTTTGACGGTACGCCGCCTAGCGGATCGACGATGGCCGACTCGATGAGCGAGATGCTCCGGCGGGACATGGAGTGTGAGGGCCTGCTGGAGTGTTTCCACGGGCTCACGGAGCTCGACAGGGTGGTGTTCGGGCTGTTGCACGACTGCGCCGAACCGCTGACGGTCGACGAGATCGCCGAGGCGGTCGACCGCGAGCGGTCGACGGCCTACCGAGCGGTCCAGCGCCTGCTGGAGGCCGGGTTCATCCGGAAGGAGCAGGTCAACTACGAGCAGGGCGGCTACTATCACGTCTATCGGCCACGCGACGCCGACGAGATCGCCCGGGACCTGCAGCGGACGCTCAACGACTGGTACGCGAAGATGGGCCAGCTCATCGGCGAGTTCAGCGAGAAGTACGCCGAGGATCGCCGGTCGGCACCCGCCGAAGGGTAGGACTCCCGTCGCGCCCGCCACGCCCCGGAGCCGGTCGCGGCGCACGTGGCGGCAACCGCCGGAGCCCCAGTCTACCGTCTTCTGGACCTGCTGGCGTTCGACACGAGGAGATCCGACGGGCTAGGCGGCCGGCGCGTCGCCGCGGAGGGCCCGGACGCCGCTGGCGAGGACGGACCGATCGAAAAAGGCAGGACACGGGCGTCATGAAACCGCGTGTGCCTGCACGACGGGTGCGACCCGGGGTGCCGGGACGCAGGTGACAGCAACGGTGAGCAGGTGCTCTCCCGTTCGGCGCCTATCGGACCACCTCCCGACGGGCCACGTGGCGCGTCGTCCCCCGGGCACCCGCTCGTCCGGGCACGGGGACGAACGGGGCGGCCCGAACGGATCGGACGCCCGGTCGGTTTCGTGCGGCCATTGCATGTTGTCCGAGGCACGTTTCGGTGATAAATGTTACGAACAAGGGGATAATTGGCGTATAAGGTGACCGAATCCGTTGTGCACGTGGCGACGGTCGCCGCGACCGCCCGCCGGTCAGACGGCCAGGTACGAGGCGACGGGTTCGCGGTCGCGGACCTCCTCGCGCCCGAGGTCGTCGACGGTCGTCCACACGTTCCGGCCGATCTCCTCGACGATGGATGGCTGGATGCCCCGGCGGGTTCGTCGAGCAGGAGGAGGTGGGGGGTCCCGACGAGCGGGCCGACCGCCGGCCGTTCGTGAGCTGACGGCCGTCAGTCGAACTCGCCCGCGACGTCTCCGTCGTCGATCAGGCCGCGCTCCCGGAGCGTGTCGAGGACGGGAAACAGGGCGAGTTTCGGCAGGCCGAGGTCCCGGTACAGTTCGTCGACCGTACAGCCGTCCGCCGCCTGCACGTAGAGGTAGACCAGCTTTGCCTCGGCCGTGGCCAGTTCCGCGGGCACGGACGGCGGCACGGGTCGCGTCCGCATCACCCGCCTCCCGCGTTCCGGGTCGTGCGCGCCGGTCGCACGGTGATCTCCGTCCCACAGTCCGGACACGGGTAGCGCCTGCCGCCGCCGCCCTCCGCGACGGACCAGTCGCCGTCGAAGCGACTCCGGTGGCCGCAGTCCGGACGGGAGAACGTCGCCTCGGTCGGAGACGGACGCGGTGTGCGACCGGCGGATCGGCCGTCGTGGCGACCGTTCGTTGACATCACCGGGATCGCCGTCCACGACGCGAATAAGTCCTCCGGGAAAGGTCGTAATTGGTGTATAAGGACATCATACGTGGACGCGATTCGAGATGCGTGTCACGAACGATCGCATTTTCTCCGTCGGTGCGGATGATTCCACCACGTCCGAGTCGGACGATAACGTCTGACATAGATTTATGATCCGTCGTGCCGGCCGTGGGGACATGGCGATAGCGACGAACGGGCGATCGTCCGGAGAGGGCGCCCTGACCACCGCCATCGCGGAGGCGGTCAGTGCCGCCTCGGGGACGCCGATCCGCGAACTCCCTCCGCTGTACGACGCGATCGACCCCGATGCGCTGAGCGCGCTGTTTTCCGGTCGCCGGACGTCCGGGCGCGTCGAGTTCCGGTATGCCGGCCACGTCGTGGCCGTCACCGCGGATCGAACGGTCGACGTGTCGCCGGATCGCTGAGCGGATCCGGACCGCGGGCACCGATCGGTCCGGGACCGCCGGGACCGCCAGACCGCGGTCGGCACGCGCTCGGCATGGCTCGGCGGACGTCTCCGCACGGCTTTTCCTCGGTCCGGTCCGAGGGGGCGACGAGACGATGTCCCCCGGAGACGTTCGACCGTCGGCACGCGCCGCGGTCGTCGGAGGTGTCGTGCGGTGATCGGCGGATACGTTCGGGACCTGTTCGCGGTCGATCGACGCGTGCTCGCCCTGGCGATGGCGCGTGCGGCCGACTCGCTGGGAAACTCGTTTCTCATCGTCGTTCTCCCGCTGTTCATCGATCATCTGCTGGCCGGGACGGGCGGCGCCGGCACCGTGGTCGTGGGGGGCCTGGGGATGCACGCGACGCTCACGCAGGGACTGGCCGCCGGCATCGTGCTGTCGATGTTCGGCTTTCTCAACAGCCTCGGCCAGCCGTTCGCCGGACGCCTCTCCGACCGGACCGGCCGACGGCGCGTGTTCGTCCTGTTCGGCCTGGCCGTCCTCGCCGTCACGAGCGTGGCGTACGCCTTCGCGGGCACGTACCTCGATCTGGTCGTCATCCGGGCCATCCAGGGGATCGGCGTGGCCTTCACCATCCCGGCGACCGTCGCGCTCGTGAACGAACTCGCGACCACCGAGACCCGCGGGAACAACATGGGCGTGTTCAACACCTTCCGCCTGCTCGGCTTCGGCCTCGGTCCCGTCGTCGCGGGCGGCGTCATTAGCGGTGGCCCCTACCACCCGGTCGGCGCGACGCTGAGCGGCTACGACGCGGCCTTTGCCATCGCCGCGCTGGGCGCGCTGGTGAGTTTCACGCTGATCCTGTTTCTGGTGAGCGACCCGGAGGCCGTCGAGACCGACGACGAGGGCGACCTCGACCTCGCCGTCTTCGACGCCGAGCGCGACGCGCTCCTGGACCCGGTGTTCACGCTCGGCCTCGCGTCGCTGTTCATGGCCATCGGCATCGCGTTGCTCTCGGCCATCGAAGCGGCGGTGAACGCACACCTGCACCAGGGAGCGTTCCTGTTCGGCGTGGAGTTCGCCGCGTTCGTCCTCGCGCAGGTCGTCCTCCAGGCCCCCATCGGCTCCGCCAGCGACGAGTACGGCCGCAAGCCGTTCGTCCTCGGCGGCCTCCTGTTGCTGGTCCCGTCGACGTTCGCCCAGGGGTTCGTCGCGACCCCCTGGGCGATGGTCGTCGCCCGCGCCGTCCAGGGCGTCGCGGGGGCCGCCGTCTTCGCACCCGCACTCGCGCTCGCCGGCGATTACGCCCGGGCGGGCCAGTCCGGGACGCAGCTCTCCGTCCTCACCATGGCGTTCGGCCTCGGCGTCGCCATCGGCCCCCTCCTGTCGGGCGCGCTGGCGAGCGTCTCCTACTCGGCCCCGTTCGTCCTCGGGGCGCTCCTCGCGCTTCTCGGCGCGGTCCTCGTCCACACCCAGGTCGAGGACGTGGTCGGTGCCGGCGACGACCCCCCGCCGTCCGACGCGTCGGCCGGCGACTGACGGGACCGGCACCGCCGCCGAACGCTCCGACCGAAGGGACTATTTCGCGCGAGCCAGGGGAGTAGCCCGGGATGCCCCGAATTGGTCGCCCCCTCCACGAGTACCCTCCGCATCGCGTCGACGACCACCCCACACGCCGGGTCGGCCGATGACCCTCCACGCCATCGACGACGTCGGCGACGCCGTCGCGGCGACGCGGGCGTTCCTCTGGCCGTTCGACCGCGGCCGGTGGGTGCGACTCGCCCTCGTCGCGTTCTTCGTCGGCGGCGTCGGCGGGAGCAACCCGCTCCAGTTCACGGGCGGGACGCCGGGCGGTGGCGGTCCGGCACCGCCGGGCACGCCGGGCGCGATGCCGTCGCCCGGCGCCCCGGAGGTCGCCGTGATCGTGGCGATCGTCGCACTCGTCGCCCTGCTCGCCCTCGGGTTCGTGCTCGTCGGCTCGATCATGGAGTTCGTGTTCGTCGAGTCCCTCCGGCACGAGGCGGTGACGATCCGCCGGTACTGGAGCGCGCGCTGGCGACAGGGTCTGTGGCTGTTCGGCTTCCGACTGGTCCTCGGCGTCCTCACGCTCGGACTCGTCGGCCTCCTCGCCGTGGCGGTCCTCTGGCCGGTCCTCGTCGGGAACGGCGACCTCTCGCTCGGTCTGCTGGCCCTCGCCGTTCCGGCCGCCGTGCTGGTCGCGGTCGCGAGCGGGCTCCTCGGCGGATTCACGACCGCGTTCGTGGTTCCGGTCATGATCCGGGAGGACCGCGGCCTCCTGGCGGCCTGGCGCCGGTTCTGGCCCACGCTCACCGGGCAGTGGAAGCAGTACGCCGCGTACGCCGTCGTGGGGTGGGTGGTCCACCTCGTCGTCGGCATCGCCGCGGGCGTCGCCACGCTCCTCGCGGCGGTCGTGGTTGCGATCCCGCTCGGACTCCTCGGACTCCTCGGAGCGGCGTTGCTGTCCGTCCTCGCGGTCGTCGGGTGGGTGGTCGTCGGGATCGCCGCGGTGCTGTTCGTCCTCGCCGTGGTCGTCATCGCCCTGTTCGTCGCGGTGCCGGTGCAGACGTTCCTGCGCTACTACGCCCTGTTCGTCCTCGGCGACACGAACGAGGCGTTCGACCTGGTTCCCGACCGGCGGCGCGCCGTCCGGGAGTGACGGTTCGACGGTCCCCGCCCCGTCCACGGCAGGGGACACGCGGACGCGAAGTGGCGGCATCGGAGGCCGAACTCCTCCGACGTCGTCGCGGCCATGAACCGCTCGAACTGCGGTAGCGAGGAATCCCACGACTTCTGTCGTGGGTAGCTGACTCGACCCGTCTCCGCGCTCGATCCCCCAGCGATAGTCCTCCTCGCTGCGGAAGCCACCGCCGCGGTCGGACGTGAACACCGGGTACTGGCGGCGATTCGTCTCGAAACGGGAACGAACGCGCGGAACACGGAACGAACGTGAGGAAAACGGAGCGAACGCGAGACGGGCGCGAACGGCCTAGTCGAGGTCGAAGCGGTCGGCTCGCATGACCTTGCTCCACGCCTCGATGAAGTCCTCGACGAGCTTCTCCTCGCCGTCCTCGGCGGCGTAGACGTCCGCAGTAGTGCGGAGCCGGGAGTTCGATCCGAACACGAGGTCGAAGCGGGTGGCCTCCCACTCGACGTCGCCCGTGTCGCGATCGCGCACTTCGAAGACCTCCTCGTCGTCGTCGACCGGCTCCCACTCGTAGTCCATGTCGAGCAGGTTCACGAAGAAGTCGTTGGTCAGCGTTCCCGGCCGATCGGTGAAGACGCCGCGGTCGGTGTCCCGGTAGGTCGCGCCGAGTGCGCGCATGCCGCCGACGAGCACCGTCATCTCGGGAACCGTCAGGTTCAACAGCTCGGCCTTGTCGACCATCCGCTCTTCGAGGGTGTCGTAGAGGTCGTCGTAGTCGCCGCCGAGATAGTTCCGGAAGCCGTCGGCCTTCGGTTCGAGCACCTCGAAGGACTCGACGTCGGTCTGCTCTTGGGTGGCGTCCGTGCGACCCGGTTCGAACGGCACGTCCACGTCGTACCCGGCGTCCGCCGCCGCCTGCTCGACGGCCACGTTCCCGCCCAGCACGACGAGGTCGGCGAGCGAGACGCGCACGTCGTCGTCACGCGCGCCGTTGAACTCCTCCTGGATCTCCTCGTATGTCTCCAGGACCGTCTCGAGCTCCTCGGGCTCGTTGGCCTCCCAGTTCCGCTGGGGTTCGAGGCGGATGCGGGCGCCGTTCGCACCGCCGCGCTTGTCGCTGTCGCGGTACGTCGACGCCGACGCCCACGCGGTCTTGACCAGCCGGGAGCGCGAGAGGTCCGAATCGAGGATCAGCGATTCGAGTTCGGCGATCCCGTCCTCGCCGACGACGTCGTAGTCGGCGTCCGGAACCGGGTCCTGCCAGACGAACGTCTCGTCGGGGACGTCCGGACCGAGGAAGCGCCCCGGCGGACCCATGTCGCGGTGAATGAGCTTGTACCATGCCCGCGCGAACGCCTCCTGGAACGCGTCCGGGTCGTCCTGGAACCGTTCGAGAATCTCCAGGTAGTCCTCGTCGCGCTTGAGGGCGACGTCCGTCGTCAGCATCATCGGCTCCTCCGACGCGTCGAATTCCTGTGCGTGGGGCGCCTTCCCGATCGTTTCGCGCTCTTGCTCGCTGGCGGGGCGCCACTGCCACGCGCCGCCCGGTCCCTTGTGGGGCTCCCACTCGTAGTCGAGCAGGTTGTTGAGGTATCCCATGTCCCACGTCGTGGGCGCGTCGGTCCAGGGGCCCTCGATGCCGCTCGTGATCATCCCGGCCCGCTGGAAGTCGTGCTGCCAGCCGAGGCCCTGCTCCTCGATGGGGGCCGCTTCGGGCTCGGGACCGACCTCCGTCTCGTCGTCCGCGCCGTGGACCTTCCCGAAGGTGTGGCCGCCGGCGATGAGCGCGACCGTCTCCTCGTCGTCCATCGCCATGCGGTCGAACTCCTCCCGGATGTTCTTCGCGGACCCTTCGACGTCCGGCTCGCCGTTCGGGCCCTCCGGGTTCACGTAGATGAGCCCCATCACGGTGTTGGCGAGCGGGTCCTTGAGATTGCCCACCTCGCCGTCCACGTAGCGCTCGGGCGAGGTCGTCTCCCACTCGGTCTCGGGGCCCCACTCGGCGGCCTCGTTCGACTTGTACTCGTCCACGCGACCGCCGGCGAAGCCGACCGTCTCGAAGCCCATCGACTCGAGGGCGACGTTCCCGGCCAGGATGATGAGGTCGCCCCACGAGAGCTTGCGGCCGTACTTCTGCTTGACCGGCTGGAGCAGGCGGCGGGCCTTGTCGAGGTTCACGTTGTCCGGCCAGCTGCTCTCCGGCGGGAGGCGCTGGAGGCCGCCGGACGCGCCGGCGCGGCCGTCGCTGGTGCGATACGTCCCGGCGCTGTGCCACGCCATCCGGATGAACAGCGGCCCGTAGTGGCCGTAGTCGGCCGGCCACCAGTCCTGCGACGTCGTCATCACCTCCTCGATGTCCGTCTTCACCTCCTCCAGATCGAGCCGTTCGAACGCCTCGGCATAGTCGAACTCCTCGCCGTACGGATCGAGTTCGGCGGCGTTGTCGTCGAGGACGTCCAGCCTCAACAGGTTCGGCCACCATTCCTGGTTTGACCAAGTCATCGCGGTACGTGATTCATTACACGTTATTTCCATAAGCCTGCCGGTTCATCGCGTACCGGATAGGATTTTTTTCGATCATCGCAACAAATATTTTCTCAATACGAAGAAATACTTCTCGGTGTCTGGTCCGGGTGGACCAGTTCGTCGTTCAATCGCGGTGCTGCGACGGGCCCCATCGTGATCCGAACTCGATCCCCGTTTTTCGGGTCGAAACATCTCCGACCCCGGCTGGTACGGTTCCACCACGTCGAGAATTCCGGAACGAGCGGGGTGGTGACGGGCGCGACGGGATTTGAACCACGGTCGTTCCGCTTCGCTCCACTCTCCGGTTCAAATCCGACGGGCCCCGTTCTCACGGTTCGCTGCTGCTCACCGGTGAACGGGCGCGACGGGATTTGAACCCGCGACATCTTGGTCCGGAACCAAGCACTCTG
>JBDGUC010000003.1:0-16356 GCA_042216285.1 Haloferacaceae archaeon | reverse complement strand
TACGACTTTCAGCTACAGCTGCGGGCTGACCAACAATCCTCTACCCATGAGCGAAGGTTTTACGTATCACGAAAATACCGCCCGCCGTCACGCGGGTTCGGCTCCGCAGACCGGGGTCGACCGCCCCTGGCGGGCGGGCCGTCGCAGCGACGACCGTCGCCACCCGAAGGCGTTCGGCGTCGGCACGGGACGGATCCGTGCCCGGAACCCGGCGGGCCCCGCTCTCGGCCGGCGCGTCGGCCACGGGCCAGCGCGTCGGATACGGCGACGGCGACTCCGCGCGTCGCCGCGCCGCCGGTCACCGGCGCGGCCGCGAGGACCGACCCCGTCCCGTCGGGTGGCCGAGCGACGCCGAGACCGTCGCCGACCGGTCGTCGTCGGTTCACGGGGGGCTCCGACGACGGAGTTATGTCCCCCGCCCCGGTCGGAGGGGACATGAAGGCGGGGAGCGGCCGCGAGGACGCGAAGCGTCGGGCCGGGGAGTCGGCGGCGGACCTGGCGACCGACGGCGACCTCGTGGGGCTGGGAACCGGGTCGACGGCGGCCCACGCGATCAGGGCGCTCGGCCGGCGGGTCGACGCCGGACTCGACGTCCGCGGGGTCGCCACCTCCTATCAGGCCAGGGAGCGGGCCCGGGAGGCGGGCGTGCCCCTCGTCGCCCTCGACGCCGTCGAGTCGCCGGATCTGGCCGTCGACGGCGCGGATCGGGTGGCCGACGACGGCGCCGCGCTGATCAAGGGCGGCGGCGCCGCCCACGCCCGCGAGCGGGTGGTCGACGCGGCCGCCGACCGGTTCGTCGTCGTCGTCGATCGGACGAAGCTGACCGACGCGCTCGATCGCCCGGTTCCGGTCGAGGTGCTCCCGGACGCGCGGGCGACGGTCGCCCGCCGGCTCCGGGAGGCCGGCGGCGACCCGGCGCTCCGGCGCGCCGAGCGCAAGGACGGCCCCGTCGTCACCGACAACGGGAACCTCGTGTTCGACTGTGCGTTCGGGACCGTCGACGATCCGGGGTCGCTCGCCGCGCGACTCGACGGCGTCCCCGGCGTCGTGGCCCACGGGCTCTTCGTCGGACTGGCGGACGAGGTTCACGTCGGTCACGCGGACGGCGTGACCGTCCGCAGACCGTGATCGGCAGGCGGCGCTCCGCCCGACCGGGGAGTCGAGAAGCGGCCTCTACAGGTCGCGCGGCTGGACGGTCTTGCGGTCGTTGGCCTCGGCGCGGCGGGCGGCGTCCTCGAGGAGTTCCGCGACTTCCCCGTCCAGCGCGTCGTAGAAGTCGGAGGCGACGTTCTTGTCCTGGAGCGCTTCCTTGACGGCGGCCTTGACAATGAGGTCTGCCATGCAGGCGACGATAACCCGCGCCTTATTAATAAGATTTCCCAAAGCGCCCTCTGCTCGGGTCACGAGGGCCGAAATCGGGGGATCGGCCCCGGTGATTTATATTGGCGTCCCGGGAGCGACAGCTACGAGTAGCCGAGTCGCCTCGATTCGGGCATGCGCGAGTTGCTCGACGCGGTCGCCGCGGGCGAGGTGACGCCCGCGGAGGCCGAGGCGCGTCTGACCGGCTACGCCACGACGGGCGCGGGGCGGTTCGACGCCGCACGGGAGAAGCGACGCGGCATCCCCGAGGCCGTGCTGGCCGAGGGGAAGACCGCCGGCGAGGTGGCCGACCTCGCGGCGACGGCCGTGGAGACGACGGGCCGCGTCCTCGTGACCCGGGCCGCCGACGCGGCCGTCGCCGCCGTGCGCGACCGACTGTCCGACGACGCGCGGATCGAGCGCGACGAGCGCGCCCGGACGGTGCTCGCCTACGCGGCGGACGCCGACCCGCCGGCGGTCGACGCCGACGTCGTGACCGTCGCGGCCGGAACCGCCGACGCGGCGGCCGCCGGCGAGGCGGCCGTCACGGCCCGCGCGGCGGGGCCGCGCGTCGAGCGGATCGACGACGTCGGCGTCGCCCACCTGGGCCGCGTGCTCGACCACCTCGACGCCCTGCGTGCCGCCGACGCCGCCATCGTCGCGGCCGGGCGCGAGGGGGCGCTCCCGACGGTCGTCGCGGGGCTGGTCGACACGCCGGTCATCGGTCTGCCGGTCTCGACGGGCTACGGACACGGCGGGAACGGCGAGGCGGCGCTCGCCGGCATGCTCCAGTCGTGTACCGTCCTCTCGGTCGTCAACGTCGACGCCGGGTTCGTCGCCGGGGGACAGGCGGCGCTCATCGCCCGCGGCGCGGCGGGCGAGCCCTGACTCCGGGCGGTCGCGGCGCCGGGGCACCTCGGACGCCGTCGACGGACGACCGGCGGGGGTCGAAACTTAAGTTCGATCGTCGTGGTCGATCGACCTCGATGGTCGACCGACGTTGATGGTCGATCGACGTCTTTGCCCTCGCACGCGCACGCGCGCACAAGAGCCTTAAGTTTCGACCCCCAACGTGACGCCGCCGGCACCGGCGGTATGCCGGTCGACAATGCCAACCTGTGACCACTGTGGGTCACACGTCTCCGAGCGGTTCGCGCGGGTGTTCGCCGACGAGCACGGGCGGGTCCTGGCCTGCCCCAGTTGCTCGGCGAACGCCGGCATCGTCGAAGTCGCCCGGGACCGAACCCACTCGTAGACGGGACGGGCACCGCTCGCAGATCACCACGCCACGCCGTTTCCCTCTCGGAGGGATTTACGGTCCCTCGCTCCGATCGTCGACCGATGCACCACGTCTACGTCCTCGAATGTGCCGACGGCACCTTCTACACCGGTTACACCACCGACGTGGCGCGCCGGGTCGCCGAGCACGACGCCGGCGAGGGAGCGAAATACACCCGCGGCCGGACGCCCGTCGAACTCGTCCACCGCGAGGCCCACGAGACGCGGTCGGGGGCGCTCGCGCGCGAGCACGACCTGAAGTCCCTCTCCCGCGAGGCGAAGGCGCGCCTCGTCGACGGATCGGTGGCGTAGCCCCACGGGTTTTTGCCCGTCGCCGCGGGTGGGGTGCGTATGGACGCCGACCTCGACGCCGTCTCGTTCGGAACCGACGGCTGGCGGGCCCCGCTGGCCGAGTTCACCGACGACCGGGTGCGCGCCGTCGGGCGGGCGGTCGCGGCCTACCTCGCCGACGAGGGGGGACGCGGCGAGGTGCTCGTCGGATACGACGCCCGCGAGACCTCCGAGGGGTTCGCCGAGTCGCTCGGGGAGGAACTGGCGGCCGCCGGCTTCGACGCCGTCCTGCCCGAGCGCGACCGGCCGACGCCGGTGGTCGCCTGGAACGTCGTCGACCGGGGCGCGGCGGGCGCGCTCGTGGTCACGGCGTCGCACAACCCTCCGGAGTACAACGGCGTGAAGTTCGTCCCCGACGACGGGGCGCCCGCCCTCCCGGAGGTGACCGACGCCATCGAGGCCCACCTCGGCACGTCGACCGCCGCCGACCGGACGGCCGCCGCCGCCCCGGCGCGCGGGTCGGTCGCGCGTGCGAACCTCCTCGACCCGTATCTCGACGCCGCGGAACGGCTCGCCGACCGGTACGGGGGGACGGACCTGGACGGCCTGCCGGTGGCCTACGACGCCATGTACGGGAGCGGGCGCGGCGCGACCGACGCCCTCCTGGCCCGGGCGGGCGCCGACGTCAGTCGCCTGCGGTGCGGTCGCGACCCTTCCTTCGGCGGCGGGGCACCGGAGCCGTCGCCGGGTCACCTCGACGACCTGGTCGCCGCGGTCCGGGACGGCGACGCCGCGCTCGGGGTCGCCAACGACGGCGACGCCGACCGGGTGGCGCTCGTCACGCCCGAGCGGGGCGTCCTCGACGGCAACCGGACCTACGCCCTGCTCTATGACTTCCTGCTCGACGCGGCGACCGGGCCGGCGGTCCGGACCGTCTCGACCACGTTCCTGATCGACCGGATCGCCGCGGCCCACGGCACCGAGGCGGTGGAGACGCCGGTCGGGTTCAAGTGGGTCGCCGCCGCGATGGCCGAGCACGACGCGCTCGTGGGCGGCGAGGAGTCCGGCGGCTACACCGTCCGCGGCCACGTCCGCGAGAAGGACGGCGTGCTCGTCGCGTTGCTGGCCGCCGTCGCGGCCGCGACCGAGGCGCCCGACGCCCGCCTCGACCGCATCGCCGCGACCCACGGCACCGTCGCGACGGACAAGATCGGCCTCGACTGTCCGGACCACGCGAAGGCGGCCGTCCTCGACGGACTCGCGGACGCCATCCCCGGGTCGGTCGCCGGCGAGGCCGTCGCGGACGTGGTCACGGCCGACGGGTTCAAACTCCTCTGTGACGACGGATCGTGGCTGCTCGTCCGGCCGTCCGGCACCGAGCCCAAGATCCGGATCTACGCCGAGGGGGCGGACGAGGGGCGCGTCGCGGCGCTGCTCGACGCCGGCCGCGACCTCGTGGCGCCGCTCATCCCGTCCTGACGCCCCACAGGCGGTCGTCGTCGCGCCGGGTTCCGTCGTCTCCGTCGCGCCGCTCGCCGCGCGTCCCCCCCGGCGGCGCGTCCCGGACCTCGAATCCGAGCGCCTCGTAGAACCCCCGCACCCGGGGGTCGAAGGTCGCGGTCAGCCGGCCGGTCGAGGCGAGCGCGCGCTCGATCAGCGCCCGCCCGATCCCCCGCCGTCGCCGGCGGCGCCGGACCGCGACGGCGACGATCCGCTCGCCGTCGCGGACGAGCGCCCCCACGACGCGCTCCCCGGCGACCGCGACGGACGCCTCCCCGGCGACGATCCGCTCGCGGACCGCGCCGGCGTCGACGGCCAGCAGCGCCCCCTCGATCACCCGCAGGACGGCGACGTAGTCGTCGGGAGTCGCTCGCCGAACGGCGATCCCGTCGGGCGCCGGTCCGTGGTCCCGCCCGGCCGTCTCCGGTCCGCCCGTCACCCTCCCCCTCCCTGGACCAGCCGCAACACGCGGACGCGGTCGGCGTCGTCCGGCACCGCGTCGTCCTCCGGCACCGGCCGGTCGTCGACGAGCGCCGTCGCCTCGTGGGGGCCGAACCCGACGGCGTCGAGCAGGTCGGCGTAGGTGGCGTCGGGGCCGACCGTCACCTCGCGGGTCTCGCCCCCGACGACCGCGACGGTCACCGTGTTCGCCATGTCCCCTCGTGGGCGGGTACGGCCACAAGCCTGCCGGTCGCTCTCGGACGGTTTATGAGGCGACGCCCCCCACGGACGGTATGAGCGAGGCCGAGGGAGACGGGGCCGGGGACGGCGACGCCCCGGCGTCGGGCCGCGAGATCTGGATCGAGAAGTACCGGCCACGGCGGCTGGCGGACATCCACGGCCAGGAGGAGATCGTCGAGCGCCTGCGGAGTTACATCGCGCAGGACGACCTGCCCCACCTGTTATTTGCAGGCCCGGCCGGAACCGGGAAGACCACCACGGCGGTCGGCATCGCCCGCGAACTCTACGGCGAGGACTGGCGGGAGAACTTCCTCGAACTGAACGCCAGCGACGAGCGGGGGATCGACGTGGTGCGCGACCGGATCAAGGGGTTTTCCCGCTCGTCATTCGGCGGCCACGACTACCGGATCATCTTCCTCGACGAGGCCGACTCCCTCACGGACGACGCCCAGTCGGCGCTCCGGCGGACGATGGAGCAGTTCTCGGCCACCACCCGGTTCATCCTCTCGTGTAACTACTCCTCGCGGATCATCGATCCCATCCAGTCGCGGTGTGCGGTCTTCCGGTTCTCGCCGCTCGCCGACGAGGCCGTCGCCGCCCAGATCGGCGAGATCGCCGCCAGCGAGGGGATCGACCTGACCGACGACGGACTCGACGCGCTGGTGTACGCCGCGGGGGGCGACATGCGCCGCGGGATCAACGCCCTCCAGGCGGCGGCGACCACGGGCGAGACCGTCGACGAGGAGGCGGTCTACCGGATCACCGCGACCGCCCGTCCCGAGGAGATCGAGTCGATGATCGAGGCGGCGGTCGACGGCGACTTCCGGAGCGCGCGCGCGCAACTGGACGCCCTGCTCACCGAGGTGGGGATGGCCGGCGGCGACGTGATCGATCAGCTTCACCGATCGGTCTGGGATCTCGACCTGGACGACCGCGCCGCCGTCCGGCTGATGGAGCGGATGGGCGAGGCCGACTACCGCATCACCGAGGGGGCCAACGAGCAGGTGCAACTCGAAGCGCTGCTGGCGTCGCTGGCGCTCGACTAGCGCCGGACCGATTGGCCCCCGACGACCGCCCGTCCCCGGGTCCCGGCACCCCCTGCTCTCGCTCTTGCTCTCACTCCTCTTCCCGGTCCGGAAGCGCGGCGAGGGTGGTCGAGTCGTCGGTGGCCCGGACGACCACGTCGTCGCCGGAGTCCACGTCGACGAGGTCGAGCACCTCCGGCGGAATCGTCACGACGACGGAGCCACCGGACCGCCGGAGCGTGCGGATGCCGAGCGGACGTGTCTCCTCTCCTTGCTCGTCATCGTCGTCGAGAAGGTGGAGTCGCGGGATGTCCACCATGGCCGACCCTAGTCGAGAGAGCGTGGTGAACTACCCTGCCCTACCGCGCTCGGGGCTCCCCGCCCCTCGCTTTTGAGGACGGGGCTTCCTGTTTCTGCGTCGGCACTTGCACCCGACGTGGGCACAGCGGTTCCAGACTCCGCAGGCGACTTCCCGTCACGGGCGGTTCGGAGTGTCCCACTCCTCCCGGATGGACACTCGGCCACAGCCGACAGTGCGCGCTTGTTGTCGCGCGTGAACACCGTCGGAGTCGTGGTGAGCATCGTACTGCCACATTCAACCGCAGAGGTGGTAAGCGTGGCCGAGAACGTGCACGCAACTCGTGCGGGCGCTGTATCCCCTCCCTCCTCGCGTCTTCGACGCTCGCTGAGGAAGGGGAAGGGGGCTTAGCGCCCGCTCTTTCAGCTAAATCTGATGCCATCGCAGAAAGTACGACGGTCGTCCGCGCGACGACAACGGCCCGTTTCCCGATCGCAGTCTCTCAGATGTCGTGAAGCGTCTCGCTCCTTTTCCGCGTCCGGTCCCTCCGTCCGAACGGGTGAACGAACCCGTGAGCAACGCGGAGGCGACTCGCGAGGAGTACGGACACGACTTCACGCATCGCACGCACAGGGCGGGCGGCGTCCTCCTCATGATCGCGGGCGTGATCGGGGCGGTCGTCGGCCTGGGATTCCTGCTCGGTGCCACGGCCGGCACCGTCTTCGGTCTCGCCGCCTCGACGGCGGCGCTCGTCGGCGGGGTCATGCTGGTCTTCTCGGTGATCGAGTTCGGCGGCGGCGTGCTCGCCTCCCGCGGCCACAACTGGTACGGTAGCCTCACCGCCGCCGTCCTCGGCATCGTGACGTTCTTCACGTTGCCCCTCGACCTCGTCGGAACGGTTCTCGTCGCGCTCGGCGAGGGCCACTTCGAGGAGTAACCGGCACGCCGCTCCCGTTTTTTTTTCGGCGGACGCCGCGAGCGATGGCGGCCGTCCGCCGATCGGCCGCCGCCGGGTCGGCGCGGTCGCGTGGTCGGTCGGCCCGTCGTCACTCGTGGCCGACGACCGGCCGGGGTTCGTAGGGCGCTTCGAGGTAGTCGACGTCGCTCGTCGAGAGGGAGACGTCGAGGGCCTCGACGGCGTCCTCCAGGTGCTCGACGCTCGTGGTCCCGACGATGGGTGCGTCGACCCAGTCCTTGTGGAGCAGCCACGAGAGGGCGATCTGGGCCATCTTCACGCCCTTCTCGGCGGCGAGTTCCTCGACCCGCTCGTTCACCTCGCGGCCGCCGCCGGCGGCGTAGCGGAGCTGTTCGGCGAACTCGTCGGTCGCCGCCCGGGTGGTGGTCTCGAACTCCTCGTGGGGACGGGTGAGATAGCCCCGCGCCAGCGGCGACCACGGGACGACGCCGATTCCCTCCTTCGCACAGAGCGGGAGGGTCTCGCGTTCCTCCTCGCGGTAGGCGAGGTTGTAGTGGTTCTGCATGGTGGCGAACCGTTCGAGGCCGTGGCGGTCGCTCGCGTGGAGGGCTTGGGCGAACTGGTGGGCCCACATCGACGAGGCCCCGACGTACCGGGTCCGGCCCCGCCGCACCGCGTCGTCGAGTGCGCGAAGGGTCTCCTCGATGGGGGTGTCGTCGTCCCAGCGGTGGATCTGGTAGAGGTCGACCCGCTCCATCCCCAGACGCTCCAGCGAGTTGGCCAGTTCCTGCTCGACGGCCTTCCGCGAGAGTCCGCCCGAGTTCGGATCGTCGTCGTCCATCCGGAAGAACCCCTTCGTGGCCACCACCTTCGAGTCCCGGTCGTACTCGGAGAGGACGTCGCCGAGGACGCGCTCGGACTCCCCGCGCGAGTACATGTTCGCCGTGTCGAAGAAGGTGATCCCGAGGTCGATGGCGCGCTCGATGATCTCCCTGCTTTCGGCCTCGTCGAGGACCCACTCGCGCCAGTCCGACGACCCGAAGCTCATACAGCCCAGACAGAGCCGCGACACCTCCATCCCGGTCGACCCGAGCGTCGTGTACTCCATGTACGCCCTACCGGTCGGAGACCCAAAGTGGTTGCCGGTCGGAGGCCCAAAGTGGTTGTCCGTTCCGTCGCAGGGCGACGGAGCGCCCGGCGTCACCCCTCCCGGAACTGTTTTACGCCGCGATGGGTCACAGAGGGACAATGAGCGACCTTGAGGCCGAGTACCGTCTTCGGTATTTCGAGGAGGAGGGGTTCGTCAGGCGGGAGTGTGACTCCTGTGGCGACCAGTTCTGGACGCGGGACCCCGACCGCACGCTGTGTGGGGAACCGCCCTGCGAGGAGTACAGCTTCATCGGCGACCCCGGCTTCGACCGGGAGTTCACGCTGGAGGAGATGCGCGAGGCGTTCCTCTCCTTTTTCGAGGAGCGCGACCACGAGCGGATCGACCCGTATCCCGTCGCGGCCAACCGCTGGCGCGACGACGTGTTGCTGACCCAGGCGTCGATCTACGACTTCCAGCCGCTGGTGACGAGCGGTCGGACCCCGCCGCCGGCCAACCCGCTCACCATCTCCCAGCCCTGCATCCGGATGCAGGACATCGACAACGTGGGCAAGACCGGTCGGCACACGATGGCCTTCGAGATGATGGCCCACCACGCGTTCAACGCCCGCGAGGAGGTCGGCGATCGGTACGCCTACTCGGGCGAGGTCTACTGGAAGGATCGGACGGTGGCCTACTGCGACGACCTCCTGGCGTCGGTCGGGGCCGACCTCGACGAGGTCACCTACATCGAGGATCCCTGGGTCGGTGGGGGCAACGCCGGCCCGGCGTTCGAGGTCATCTACGAGGGGGCCGAACTCGCCACGCTCGTCTTCATGTCGATGGAGCAAGACCCCGACGGCGACTACCTGCTGAAGGACGGGAACCGGTACTCGAAGATGGACACGTACATCGTCGACACCGGCTACGGGCTGGAGCGCTGGACGTGGCTGTCCCAGGGGACGCCGACGGTCTACGAGGCGATCTACCCCGACATGATCGACTTCCTGAAGGGGAACGCGGGGATCGAACACACCGCCGAGGAGCGCGAACTGATCAGACGCGCCGCGACGCTGTCCGGGCGGATGGACATCGACGAGGTCGAGGACGTCGAGGCCGCCCGCGACAACATCGCCGACAAACTGGGCGTCCCGACCGAGGAGCTCCGGGCGCTGGTCGGGCCCCTGGAGTCGATCTACGCGGTCGCCGACCACTGCCGGACGCTCGCGTACATGCTCGGCGACGGGATCGTCCCCTCGAACGTCTCGACGGGCTACCTGGCCCGGATGGTGTTGCGCCGGACCAAGCGGCTGGTGGACGACGTGGGGATCGACGCGCCGCTCGACGAACTGGTGGACATGCAGGCCGAGCGCCTGGGCTACGAGAACCGCGACACGATCCGCGACGTCGTCCGCACGGAGGAGGCCAAATACCGCGAGACGCTCGACCGGGGCTCGCGCCGGGTCGAACAGCTCGCCAGCGAGTACGCCGCCGAGGACCGCCCGATCCCGACCGACCGGCTCATCGAACTGTACGACTCCCACGGCATCCAGCCCGAGATGGTGCGCGAGATCGCCGAACGCGAGGGCGCCACCGTCGAGGTGCCCGACGACTTCTACGCGCTGGTGGCCGCCCGCCACGAGAGCGGCGATCAGGAGGGGACGGCGGCGAGCGCGGACGACGAGCTGGGGGATCTGCCCGAGACCGACCTCCTCTTCTACGAGGACCAGGAGCGCACGGAGTTCGAGGCGGTCGTCCTCGACGTCTTCGAGCGCGCGGACGGCTACGACGTGGTGCTCGACCAGACGATGTTCTACCCGGAGGGGGGCGGCCAGCCGGCCGACACCGGCACCCTCACCGCCGACGGCGTCACCGCGGAGGTGCGGGACGTCCAGTCCCACGACGGCGTCGTGCTCCACCGGACCGACGCGAACCCGGGCAAGGGGGAGTTCGTTCGCGGCCACGTCGACGCCGAGCGCCGCCGGGCGCTCATGTGTCACCACAGCGCCACCCACATCATCGGCCACGCGGCCCGGCAGGTCCTCGGCGAGCACGTCCGGCAGGCCGGCGCCCAGAAGGGCGTCGACTCGGCCCGCCTCGACGTCCACCACCACCGCCGGATCACCCGTGCGGAGGTGCGCAAGATCGAGCGGATCGCCAACGACCTCGTCCGGGAGAACCTCGCCGTCACCCAGGAGTGGCCCGACCGCCACGAGGCCGAGGCGGAGCACGGCTTCGACATCTACCAGGGCGGGATCCCGCCGGGGCGGACGATCCGGCTGATCCACGTCGACGACGACGTGCAGGCCTGTGCGGGGACGCACGTCTCGCGGACCGGCGACATCGGCGCGATCAAGGTGCTCTCGACCGAACCGGTCCAGGACGGGGTCGAGCGCATCACCTTCGCCGCCGGCGCCGCGGCCATCGAGGCCACCCAGCGGACCGAGGACGCCCTCTACGACGCCGCGGAGATCCTCGACGTCGAACCCGCGGCGGTGCCCGAGACCGCAGAGCGGTTCTTCGAGGAGTGGAAGGACCGCGGCAAGCAGATCGACCGCCTGAAGGAGGAACTCGCGGCCGCGCGGGCCCGCGCCGACGACGAGGCCGAACTCGACATCGCCGGGACGCCCGTGGTCGTCGAGCGCCTCGACGCCGACGCCGACGAACTCCGGGCGACGGCGAACGCCCTCGTCGACGAGGGCCGGGTGGCGGTGCTCGGAAGCGGCGCCGGCGGGAGCGCGCAGTTCGTCGTCGGCGTCCCCGACGGCGTGCCGATCGACGCCGGCGAGGTCGTCGGCCGCCTGGCCGATCGGGTGGGCGGCGGCGGCGGCGGCCCGCCGGACTTCGCACAGGGCGGCGGCCCGGACGTCGATGCGCTGGACGAGGCGCTGGACGAGGCGCCCGACGTGCTCCGGGCGTTGCTCGACGCCTGACGCGCGCGAGACGCCTGCCGCCGGCCGACCGTCGGCCCCTCGACGCCCGTCGCGGACGCGGTAGGCACCCCCAAACCCGCGGCGACGGACCGGTAACCGGAGCGTTACTACGGGGCTGGCGCCCGCCGCCGGGCACGTGTCACGACGCACCGCCCGGCCGTCCGTCGGCGTCTCGCTCCCCGCGTACGGCCTCCTGCTGGTCGGCCTGGTCTCGGTCACGGCCGGGAGTCTGCCCGCGGTCGCGGCCCTGACGACGCGGGCGCCGGCGCTCGCGACCGGGCGGGCGACCCTGTCGGCCACGCCTCTCGTCGCCACGGCGGCGCTCTGGTGTGGCGGCCTGGTCGCCGCCCTCTTCGGACTGCTCCTGGTCGCGGCCGGACGCCGGTGACGCGACGGAGACAAGTGCCGGTCCGTGCTACGGCCCACCGTGCCGACCGCGCACAACGACGGCGTCGACGTCTACTACGAGACGGCCGGGAGCGGAACGCCGGTCCTCCTGCTCGGCGACGTCGGCTTCGGCGCCTGGCAGTGGGGCTGGCAGCACGCCGCCCTCGCCGGTCCCCACGAGACCGTCGTCCCCGAGGCGCGGGGCTGTGGCCGGTCGGACCCGCCGCCGGGGCCGTCGGACCCGTCGACGCTCGCCGGGGACGCCGAGGCGGTGCTCTCGGCCGCGGGCGTCCGGTCGGCCCACGTCGTCGGGGCGGGCCTCGGCGGCGCCGTCGCACTCGCGCTCGCGCTCGACGCCGGACGGGTCCGGAGCCTGACGCTCCTCGGATCGGCCGCGAGCGTCGACGGCTTCGACCTCGACCCGCTCGCGGCCGATCCGGCTGAGGAGGAGGCGGTGCGGGCGTCGCTCGCGGCCGGCCTGTCCCGGGGGTTCCGCGACCGTCACCCGGAGGTCCTCGACCGGATCGTCGCGTGGCGGTGCGCCGAGGACGCCGACCCGGCGGCGTGGCGCGCCCGTCGGGCCGCCCTCGACGGGTTCGACGTCCGCGACCGCTGCCACGAGGTGACGGTCCCGGCGCTCGTCGTCCACGGCGGCGCCGACGCCCGCGTGCCGCCCCGACGCGGCGAGACGCTGGCTGCCGACCTCCCCCGGGGCCGGTTCGAGCGCGTGTCCGACGCCGGCCACCTCGTCCACGTCGAGGCCTCGCGGGTCGTCAACGACGCCCTGCTCGACTTCCTCTCGACCGTCGACGACGGCGAATGACGGGGCGGGGTCGGGCGCCCCGCCCCGACCGGGCGACCCGCGGCGGTCGCGGTCGAGGAGCCCCGTCACCCGCCCGCGCCGCTCACGCCGGCCCGTCGGCGCCGACCTCGGCGTCGGTCAGGTAACACTGCGGGTCCGGCCCGAACGGGTGGTCGTGGACGCCGAGCGCCCGCAACCGGGAGGCGCCCCGACAGACCTCGCGGTGGCGACAGCCGGCACACCGGCCGGTCAGGTGGGCCTCGCGCTCGCGGAGGGCGGCCACCAGCGGGTTGGACTCGTCCGCCCAGATGGCGCCGAACGGCCGGTCGCGGACGTTGCCGAGGGCGTACCCCTGCCAGAACTGCGTGAGGTGGACGTTCCCCTGGTAGTCGACGTCGGCGACGCGTTCGCCCGCGGGGTCGCCGCCGTTTCGCCGGAGGGACGCCCGGACGCGGTCCGCCCGGTCGGGGCCGAGGTGCTCGCGGGCGTACTCGATCAGATAGGCGGCGTCGCAGTAGTTGCCGACCAGGAGCGTCTCGATCTCCTCGCCGCGGCGGCGGTACGCGCGGGTGAGGTCACAGACCCGGCGGACGGCCCGGCGCCGCTCCCCGGGCGTCAGGTCGGCGTCGCGGATCGCGGCCCCCCGGCCGCCGTAGTCGAGGTGGTAAAAGCAGAACCGATCGACGCCGACGTCGGAGAGCAACTCGACCACGCCCTCGAGGTCGGGTGCCGTCCGCTCGGTGATGGTGTAGCGCAGGCCGGTCTTCAGGCCGGCGTCCAGGCAGGCCTCGATCCCCCGGACGGCGGCGTCGAACGCCCCCTCGCGTCCGCGAAAGGCGTCGTTTCGCTCCCGGAGGCCGTCGACGGAGACGCCGGCGTAGGCCAGCCCGGCGTCCCGCAGGGCCGCCGCCCGGTCGGGCGTGAGGAGGGTGCCGTTGGTCGAGAGCACCGGGCGGAGCCCCAGGTCGGCGGCGTGGCCGACCAGTTCGACCAGGTCGTCGCGGACGAGGGGTTCCCCGCCCGAGAAGAGGACGACGGGCACGTCGTAGGCCGCGAGGTCCGCCAGCAGTCGCTTCCCCTCGGCGGTCGACAGTTCGCCGGGCGCGCGCTCCGCGGTCGCCGCCGCGTAGCAGTGCTCGCAGTGGAGGTTGCACTGCTTGGTGAGGTTCCAGACCACGACCGGCCGGCGCTGGCCGCGCTCGCTGATCTGGGGGACCGAGGACGCCGCGGCGGCGTCGTACCGCAGGCCGTCGCCCGCGGCGTCCAGGTCACAGAGGAGTTTGCTGACGGAGATCACGGGTCGTCGCCCTCCGCTCCCGGGTTCGCGTTCGCCTCCGTGCCACCCTCCTCGTTCGACCCGGTCCGCGCGTCGTCGAGGTCGTGCGTGGAGAACCGACGGACCTCGTCGGCGGGACAGAGCCAGACGTCCGTGGCGGTCCAGGCGAACAGCCGGGCCGCCCGCTCGTGGGCGGCGTCCGCGGAGGGCGCGGTGACGCTGCCCACGTGACACATCGGCGCCGACGCGTCCTCGCGGACGAGGACCTCCCACTCGCGTCCCTCGCCGCCGCGCGGCCGGTCGCCGACCCGCGCCCGTCGCGTTCGTTCGACCATGCGTGTCGGTTCGTGGACGACCACAAAGCGCCCTCGCGCGTTCCCGGGCGGTGAAAATCGCCGCGAACGCGTTCGGGCAGGCCGGTCGCGTCCGTCCCGCGGTCGCCCGACGCGACGGCCGCCACGGCGCTCGCGCCCGCCACCGGGGGCGACGGGGCGTCACGGAGGCCGGCAGGAGCCGCGGAGAACGCAAAGCACTTCGGTCCGGGGCCCCCTCGAACGCGTAATGAGCCGACTGCGGTTCGCGCTGCTCGACGCGTCCCACAGCGAGAGCACCCGCCGGAACTTCCGGCGGGAGGTGGACGCGGACCTCGTCGAGTTCGCGGCCAACGACGGGGATCTGCCCGACGGGTTCGCCTTCGACGGCGTCATCATCACCGGATCGCGCGTCTCCGTCTACGACGACGAGGAGTGGATCCCCCCGCTCGTGGAGTACGTCGGGGCGGCGGCCGACCGCGGCCTCCCGACCCTCGGCGTCTGTTACGGCCACCAGGTGCTCGCGGAGGCGCTGGGCGGTCGGGTCGCCGGCATGGGCGAGTACGAGATCGGCTACCGGTCGGTCGAGCGGGTCGCCGACGACCCCCTCTTCGAAGGGGTCGACGAGGAGTTCACCGTCTTCACCACCCACCAGGACGCCGTGGTCGACCTCCCGCCGGGGGCCGACCTGCTGGCCGAGAACGACTACGGGGTCCACGCCTTCCGGAAGGGCCACTGCTGGGGCGTCCAGTTCCACCCCGAGTACGACGTGGCGACCGCCGAGCGCATCGCAAAGAGCAAGGAGGAGTACATCGGCGCCGAGGGCGTGCGCGAGGTGCTCGGCGGGATCACCGAGGAGAACTACGCGGCCGCCTGCGAGGCCAAACGGCTGTTCGACAACTTCCGTGCGTACGCCGCCGACCGCCGCCGGGCCGACGGCGCCGAGGTCGGCACCGACACCGCCGCCGACTAGTCGCGCCCGGGTCGGCTCCCGGCGTCCCCTTCCTCCCCGATCACTCCTCGCCTCCGTTTCTGCCGTTCCTCCCCGATCACTCCCCGTCGTCCCCGGCGCCCTCGCCGCCGTCGTCCTCGCCGAGCCAGTAGTCGACGGCGTCGGCCTCCCGGAAGTAGCCGTGGACGCTCCGGGGGGCGTCGCTTCCGGGGGGCGACCCGGCGAAGACGCCGACCTTCTCCGAGTCGGGATACCGGATCACGTCCGGATCGCGCATCGTCGAGACGGCGAGGTAGCGGAGGGGGCCGTCGCCGTCGTTGATCACGCGGTGGGCCGACGACGGGCCGGCCGGGAGGGCGACGTAGTCGCCCGGACGGAGGGGTTCGCGCTCGCCGTCCAGCCGGATCGTCCCCGTTCCGTCGAGGACGTAGATCGCCTCCTCGTTGCCGGCGTGCCAGTGGTAGGGCCACGCGCGCTCGCCCGGCGGGAGTTCGTAGAGGCTACAGCCCAGGTCCTCGCCGCCCGCCGCGGCCGCAAGCCGCTTCCGGCGGAAGGTCGCCTCGTCGCGCTCGGTCGTCTCCCGCTCGACCGCCGTCTCGTTGACGCGTCCCATGGCGACGGGAGGGCGGGGCGGGAGAAAAACGGTCGGTGCAGGAGACGGGGGACGTGTCCGCCGTCGACCGCGGGACGCGATCCTATCGGGTGCTCAGGGCCACTCGCCGGAGAGGTCGGCCCGACGGTCGATCAGCGCCCGGAGGAGCGGTTCGACCTCGTCGTAGGTCGGTCCGCGGCGGACCCGTCCGGCGTCGCGGTCCCAGTCGACGTAGCCCGCGTCCGCGAGTTTCGGCAGGTGGACGTGGTGGAGTTCCGTCCCGACGCGGTCCGGATCCTCCCCGTCGGCGCGAAACGCGTCCGGCGCGAACGCGCCGTCGCCGGGGTCCGTCTCCGCGAACGTCGTCAGGATGCGGCGGCGGCGCGGGTGGCAGAGCATCTCGAACGCCCGGTCCAGCGGGTCGCGGTCTCCCCGCCGCGTCCGATCACCCTCACCCGGCCGGGGCACGCTCACCGCCCCCGGTCGACGTCGTCGAGTTCGGCGTTCCGGACGAGGGCGTCGAGTCCCCGTCTGAGACGTTCGGACGCCTCCCGGTCGGAGATGTCGTGGCGCGCCGCCAGGTCGACCAGCGTCGCCTCGCGGGGAACCGCGAAGGTACGTGTTTAGCCCCAGTTCGATTTCGGTGGTCTCTCCTACAAGGCGCACAA
>JBDGUC010000042.1:0-17022 GCA_042216285.1 Haloferacaceae archaeon | reverse complement strand
ACCACCGTGAGAGGCATCTCTACCGCCGGAATTCAAATCTGCTATCCAACTACCGGATATTTAAGTATCATCGAATCGTAGTATGACGGACACCGAGGCGGCCTCCACCGCCCGCTTAAATGCACAATATCGGGACTCCGAGGCCCAGAATGTTCGAGACACCCATCTCGAACCGCTGTGCGTGTCTCGGCACGAGATAACTCCGAGTCCCCTGCCGGGGATAGGAGTAACGGCGGTGTGGCCCCGCCATCGGCCTGTCATACCAGTCGGGTCGTGAACCAGCAAATATCCCAACTCAGCGGTGCGGTGCCGTGGGAAGCCCCGTCGTTTACGACGGGGAGGAGGTCACGGACCCTGCCCTACGCCGGCCATGGCCGTCCTGGCCGTCATTTCGACCCCGAACGCCGACGACGCCCCCGACAGCGCGCCGCGTCGGATCGTCGCCGAACGGCCCTCCGCCGAGATCGAGGTCATCCACTTCGAGCGAACGGACACCGCAACCGTCCCGTACTTCTGGATGCGGGGCGTCCCGCCGGCCGAATTCGAGTCGGCGTTCCGTGACGACCCGACCATCTCCGACGTCCGGCAGTTGGAACGTACCGATCGCGGCGCCTTCTACAAGGCGACGTGGGAGGTCGACAGCCCGCTCATCCGGTGTGTGGCCGGCGGACGCGGCCACGTCGTCCACGCGCGTGGAACGGCCGAGGAGTGGCACCTGAAGGTCTGGTTCGAGGAGCGATCCGACGCCTCCGAGTTCCAGACGTGCTGTGCCGACCGGAACGTTCCGTTGCACGTGGACAGACTCACCTCGCTGGCCGACGCGCTCTCGGACGCCGACGCGATCCTCTCTCCCCCGCAACGCGAAGCGATGGTCCTCGCGTACCGCGAGGGCTACTTCGACGAACCGCGTCGCGTGACCTAGGAGGCCCTCGCCGACGCCCTCGGCATCTCGTCGTCCGCGGTCGGTCGGCGCCTCCGCAGGGGCTTTGGCAACCTCGTCGAGGAAACGCTGATCGAGTGATCGCTCCGTCGACGGGCGGCGCTCGCATACACGAGCCGTGTATCACCGTAACGAGCCATATAAACGCGTATCTCAGTGAACGATCACGCTCTTGGCGGTGGTGTGACTAGAACTGACGCGATGGTCTCCCGTCCGGACGGTACCCGTGCCGGCGTCGTTCCCAGCCGCACCGTGATCGAAGCCGTCGCAAACGCGGAGAACGTCGATCCCCGGGAACTCGACCCGCCCCTCTACGAGGTGATCGATCCGGAGGCCCTGGACGCGCTGTTCGCCGCCGAAGACGGCACCGCTCCACGGGTCGTCTTCCGGTACTGCGGGTACGAGGTCACCGTCGATCGGGACGATTCGATTCGACTCGATCCCCGCGACGGACGGTGATCGCCCCCCTCCAGTCGCGGCGTTCCCTGCCGACCTCTCCGCCTCGGCATCACGAGGTTTAACCATCCGATCGGCGTATCCCGACGCATGTACCCGGGTGGCACGACGAGAGCGGCGAGCGCGACCACGATACCGGCCCGTGTGTCCCCGTCCCCCGCGGCGGCGTCGGACGTGGCGCGCCCGCCGGGGGTGACCGGATGACGAACAAGCTGACGATCCGCCGGTATTACGACGTCGAACTGGGGCGCACCGTCTACAACGTCGCGTTCGAGGATCAGCCGTTCCGGCGATCGGTCCTCCTGGCCGACGACGGCGAGACGTTCGTCGAGATGCACGGCGCCGACCTCGCCCCCGACGCCGAGGACATCGACCTGATCGAGCGGGCCCGCGAGGCCGTCGCGGCGTTCGAGTCGGTCACCGAGGGCGTCGAACTCCTGTGAGCGTGCGGGACGCGAGGTGGTGACGGTGGCCGACGACCCCTCCGACGGCGCGGAGACGGACGTCGATCCCCTCGACGACCCGGTCGGAGCCGTCCGCCGGCGCGTGCCGGACGTCCTGACCGTTCCCGCGGCGGACCGGGGGCGACGGATCGTTCACGAGCCGACGGGGACCGAACTCGTCTCCAGCCGGCGGTTCGAACCCACCCGCTGGATCGACCGTCGCTCCGAGTTCGCCAACCCGTTCGAGCGTGTTCTCGACCCCGACGGCGGCACCGTGGACGGCGACGTCTCGGACGGGCTGTACGAGGGCTGGTTCAGAGGTCGATTGCTGGAGTCCCGGGAGTTCGCCGCCGCCGTGGACGACCTCTCCGGGGAGCGACTCGGCTGTCACTGTCTGCCGCGGCCGTGTCACGGAGAGGTGATCCTCGTCCACCTGGCCCGGGCACACGAGGGGTGAGGAGGGGGCGGGGGCCCGTCGCGCCGCGTCAGCACGTCCGGGGTGTCCTCGTCGCGGACGAACGGAGTCCGGACGCGAGGGGCGGTCGAGGAGCGATCGACCCCGACCTCGTCCGGGACTGGAGCGAGTCGGACACGGACGGCCTCGACGACCGTCTCATCGGCCAAGAGGGCACCTCGGCACCTCGGCACCCCTGGCCGGAGACGGAGCGTGCGCGTTGGCGACCCGCATAACATGTGATAACTATCGACATAAACGCTATCTTCGACGGCAATACATCACAGACGCATGGGCGATCGAATTCAGGTGTTACACGTCGACGACGAACCCGACTTCGCCGAGTTGGTCGCCATCTTCCTCGAACGCGAGGACGATCGCTTCGAGGTCGAGACGGCGACGAGCGTCAGCGAGGGGTTAGCGCGGTTCGCCGAGACGGAGTTCGACTGCATCGTCTCCGACTACGACATGCCGGGGCAGGACGGGATCGAGTTCCTCGAGATCGTCCGCGATAGGTCTCCGGATCTGCTGTTCCTCCTCTTTACGGGCCGGGGGTCGGAGGAGATCGCCAGCAAGGCCATCTCGGCCGGCGTCACCGACTATCTCCAGAAGAACGGGAGCACGGACCAGTATGCACTTCTCGCCAACCGCATCTCGAACACCGTCAGAGCGTCCCGTGCGGAGACGGCGATGACGCGGACGGAAGAGCGGTATCACAACCTCGTGGACACTGCCCCCATTCCCATCATCCTCTTCGACCGGGACGGACGGGCGCTCTATTCGAACGAGGCCGCCGTCGAATTTCTCGACGCCGACGGTCGCTCCGACCTGGCGAACCGGGCGTTCACCGAGTTTCTCCATCCCGACGACAGGGACGCGTCGAAAGACCGGTTTCGAAGGCTCATGAGCGAGGAGGAGTCCGTTCCCGAGACGGACTACCGCGTACGGACCGTCGACGGGGAAATCAAGTTGGCAACCGTGGCGACGGCACCCGGCTACTACCACGGCGAGAAGGTCGCACAGGCGATGATCTACCGGTGATATCGGCCGTCATCGTGGCGCGCTTCAGCCCCGTCGCGTTAAACACGCCAGTTCGAGCACGACCGGCGTCCGCAACTGGAACCCGGGTCACTCCGCTCCGTTGCGTTCCCCGGTTCGATCCCTCCGCCGGCCTCGGACTCCTCGCGTCCACTCGTCGTCGGAAAGTATGGGGCTGGAGGGATTCGCCTATCGAATCAAACCGGTGTCTTCTGGGAGAACTCCGGGGTGCCAGATACCCTAGGTTTTAGCGAGGTCCTATCCCGTTCAGCCCGATTTCCCGCCGAACTCGTCCCGGAACGCCAGCGGTGGATTCATGCTCCATCGGGGAAATCGCCCCGACGAATGGGCGAGTACGACGTGGCGCCGCCGCCCGACCGTCTCGCGGACCGCGTCCAGGTACGCACGGCGTTCAGCACCGAGCGCGGGGAGGTGACGCGGTTCGTCGTGCAACTGGAGTACTGGCTGGACGGCGAGTGGCGGCCGGTCGTCCGGTACGATCACGACCGGGACGCGGAGGGTGGGCACGACGTCACCGAGGAGGGCCTACACATGGACGTCTATCGGGAGGGTGAGAAGGTGGACGTGAAGCGAGTGAGCGGCCCGATCCCGGCGGCGGACGGGTTCGATCACGCCGAAGAGGATTTAGGTGGGAACGCCGAACGCTACGTGAAACGGTTCGAACGATGGCACGACATCAGGAGCGGAAACAGCCGGTGAGTGAGGGGGAGTTCGAGCGGTTCCCGGAGCGGATCACGGCGCACTTCGACCGGATCCGGGAGGCGCTCGACGAAGCCCGGGACGACGAGTAGCAACCGTCAACGTGCACCCCCGTTGCGGGCGAGCGTGTCGTCAGCGACAGGACCGCACCACTGACGAACTGCCCGGTGATCGGTGATCTGTGTGGGAGGTTTACCTCTAGTTAGTAGAGGCAACACCTTCCGAAAGAGTATCTATGGTATGGGGCTGGAGGGATTTGAACCCCCGATCGACTGATATCTCCGGTCTGCCTCGGTACTCCAGAGGGTCGTCGTCGCGGTCGGTGATCAGCCGCCCGCTCGGTATATCAGTCTGGAGCTCGTCACCGGGCGTGGCCTCTGGAGTCAGTCGCCCTCCCTGGCTGGGCCACAGCCCCGCGCCCCGTCGTTTCCCCGACGGCAGTAAAGGGATTTCGGTTAGCGGTCGCTCGTCGCCCAGTCGCAGTCCTGACATTTGTAGCCGGTGACGAACTCCGTCACGCTGGGCATGTATCCGACCGAGAGGACGTTCCCCCCACACTCCGGACAGTCGCGGTCGGCCTCCTCGATTCCCTCGGCCTCCATCGGTCGCTCGCCCTCGACGAGTTCGGCCAGACGCTCGGCCGTCACCATCCGTCCCTGGACGACGCGGTTCTCGTTGCGCACGTGGGGAGCCAGGTCGCCCGGACGGGTTAAAGGTACGTTCGGAGGCCGGTCCGGGTCGTCCCGGGAGCTAGAGCCACGGCGCTCGCACGTCCTCCTCGCCGATCCAGGTCTCGCCGTCGGCGTCGTGGTCGATCGGATACCCGGAATGGGCCTCGCCGTCGGCGGAATCGGTCTCGAAGCCGACGGGGGCCGCGGCGGCGGTCGGCGGTTCCGTCGCGTCGGTCTCGTCGCGGTCCGGCACCGCCGCGTCGCCGGGGTCGAACGAGAAGACGGCGGTGACGCCGAGGACGCCGAGGGCGACCGGCGCCTCGGTGGGCATCAGGCCGAGCACCGAGAGCGCGAGCATCCCGAGGGCGACGGCGCTGCCGAACCGGAACCGGTCGAGGTCGACCGATCCGCGGAGGCGCGGACCGAACGCCGCCACCGCGAGCGCGAACCCGACGCCGACGGCGGCGGCCGCGGCCGCGTGGAGGATCAGCGCGGGGTCGGCGCTGACCGCGAGCGTGGCGTTGCCGGGCCGGACGCTCGCCACGGCACCGAGGCCGACGATCACGGCCGGCCGCGGGAGGTACTCGCCGACGCGGGCCGAGGCCGTCTTGGCCGCGACGGCGAGGATCACGACGCCCGCGAAGCGCTGGAAGACTCCGAACGCGAGCACGCTCCGGAGGGCGGGCGCGAGCGCCGCCTCCAGGGCGGCCAGCGGAACGAGGGCCACACCCAGAAGCACGATCGTGGGGATCGCCTCCCGGGGGGAGTCGTCCATCTCGGCGAGGACAACCGCGACGGTGGCGGAGCCACCGAAGACGAGCAGACCCGTCTCCAGGACGCCGGTCGGTTCGGAGAGCGCGCCGGCGATCACCAGCGCGGGGAAGATGCCGTCGACCAGGGGCAGGCCCATCACGGTGGCCAGCAGACGGGTCGGACCGCCGACGCGCCGCTCGAGCCGGAGCGCGATCGGGTGCTGGGAGACGCTCATCCGGCGCTAGCGGCCGTCACCGTCGGCCGGGTGGCGGTACGGATGCGACCTCGGTAACCGGGACCGGCGCCCACGGGTGCCGGCGGTCCGGTCGCGGCCGAACCCGGATCCGAACTCCGATTTGAACGTCCCCGCGATCGCTGTAAAGGAGATGCCGGTGTCGTCTGCCACCTGACCGGCGATGCCGAACGCGAGGGGACTCTCGGAGTCCATACCGAACGTAATCCTAACGAATTATTAAACGTTGCGTGAGAACCGCCACCACGGGACCCGGGAACGCGGGGCTCGCGGGCGGCCGAGCGGCCGGGCGTCCGCACGGGACGACCGTGACGGGGGGTCGTCTCGCAACGCTTTTGGCCGCGGCGTGACCACCCGCTACATGGCGAACGACGCGTCCGATTCCGGGCCGTTTTCGGCGAAACTTCGCGTTCCCGAGGCGCTCACGTTCGACGACGTGCTCCTCCGTCCGAAAGAGAGCAGCATCGAACCGGACGAGGCGGACGTCTCGACGCGGGTGTCGCGGAACGTGGCGCTGAACACGCCGGTCGTCTCGGCGGCGATGGACACCGTGACGGAGGCCGAGATGGCGATCGCCATGGCCCGCGAGGGGGGGCTCGGCGTTCTGCACCGCAACATGCCCGTCGAGCGGACGGTCGCCGAGATCGAGCGCGTCAAGCGGGCCGACGAACTGGTGATCGGCCGGGAGAACGTCGTGACGGCGAGCCCCGACCAGACCGTGAGCCAGGTCGACGAGATGATGGAGAGCGAGGGGATCAGCGGGGCGCCCGTCGTGGACGACGACGACCGGGTGCTGGGGATCATCTCGGCGACGGACGTCCGTCCGTACATCGAGGTGGGCGAGCGCGACGAGGTGCGTCAGGCGATGACCGACGAGGTCTTCACCGCCGGGGAGAGCGTCACCGCCCGCGAAGCCCTCGAACTGATGTACGACCACAAGATCGAGCGCGTCCCGATCGTCGACGACGACGACCGGCTGGTCGGGCTGGTGACGATGCAGGACATCCTCGCGCGACGCGAACACGACCGCGCGGTCCGCGACGAGGACGACCGTCTGCGCCTGGGGGTGGCGGTCGGTCCGTTCGAGGACGACCGCGCGACGGCCGCCGACGACGCCGGCGCCGACGTGCTGTTCATCGACTGTGCGCACGCGCACAACCGGAACGTGATCGAGAGCGCCCGGGAGATCGCTGGCGCGGTGGCGGCGGACGTGGTCGTCGGGAACGTCGGCACGCGCGAGGCGGCGGCGGACGTCGTCGGCTTCGCCGACGGAATCAAGGTCGGCATCGGCCCCGGGTCGATCTGCACCACCCGCGTCGTCACCGGTGCCGGGATGCCCCAGATCACCGCGGTCGCCGAGGTGGCCGACGTCGCCGCCCGCCACGACGTGCCGGTGATCGCCGACGGCGGGATCCGCTACTCCGGGGACGCGATCAAGGCGATCGCGGCGGGCGCCAGCGCGGTGATGCTCGGCTCGTACTTCGCGGGCACCGACGAGGCGCCCGGGCGAGTCATCACCATGAACGGCAAGCGGTACAAGCAGTACCGGGGGATGGGCTCGGTCGGCGCGATGCGCTCGGGCGGCGGCGACCGGTATCTCAAGGGGGAGCCCGAGGACGACGAGGAGTTCGTCCCCGAGGGGGTCGAGGCGGCGACGCCCTACAAGGGGTCGCTCGGGGGCGAACTCCACCAGCTCGTCGGCGGCATGAAAAGCGGGATGGGATACGTCGGCGCGGCGACGATCCCGGAGTTCAAGGAGCGAGCGGAGTTCGTCCGCGTCTCCCAGGCCGGGCAGACCGAGGGCCACCCGCACGACGTGACGATCACCGACGAGGCGCCCAACTACCGGCCGGAGTAACGGTTTAATCACCGATTGAGTTCCGTTAGTCACTCGTTACGGCCCGCCGTCGGCACGAACTTGTTCGGGTTTCGGAAGGGACATTTTGATATGCCTCCCCGTCCAGGGATACGTATAATCGTGGAACAGCGAGAGACCAACGGGAGTAACGCCGGAGACGTCATCCTCGTCGTCGAGGACGAACCCGACCTGGCCGACCTGTACGCGACGTGGCTGGGGGACGACTACCGCGTCCGGACGGCGTACGGTGGAGAGGAGGCACTCGACGCCCTCGACGAGGAGATCTCGGTGGTCCTTCTCGACCGGCGAATGCCCGACCTCTCGGGGGACGAGGTGCTCGAAGCGGTCAGGGAACGCGGATTCGACTGTCGGGTGGCGATGGTGACTGCGGTCGAACCCGACTTCGACATCATCGCGATGGGTTTCGACGACTACCTCGTCAAACCGGTCTCCAAGGAGAACCTCCGCGAGACCGTCTCGAACCTGCTCTTGCGCAACGAGTACGCCGACGGCGTCCAGAGGCTGTTCTCGCTGGCCTCGAAGAAGGCCATCCTGGAGTCCGAGAACGGCCCGGCCGACCTCGAACGCAACGAGGAGTACCGCGAACTCGACGACGACCTGACGTCCCTCCGCGACGACCTCGACGACACCCTCGCGTCGCTCAGCCACGACGCCGGTCTGGTCGGCCTCTACCGCGACCTCGGCCGGGACGTCGAGGACGTCGAGGACGCCGAGGACGCGACCGACGGAGACGACTGACTTCGCCGGACGCGTCGCCGAACCGTCACCCGAGGAACGCCTCGATACGATCCATCGCCGTTTTCAGTTCCGCCATGCCCGTCGCATAGGAGACCCGCAGGTGGCCGGCGCCACCGTCGCCGAAGACGCTCCCGGGGACGACGGCGACACGCTGGTCGCGCAGGAGGTCCTCGGCGAACGTCTCGTCGTCGCCGGGACACTCGGGGAACGCGTAGAAGGCGCCGGTGGCCTCGAAGCAGGAGAGCCCCATCTCGCGGAACCGCGAGAGGACGAGTCGGCGCCGTCTGTCGTAGGCGTCGCACATCTCGGAGACGGCGCCGTCACACGACGCGAGGGCCTCCAGCGCGGCGTACTGGGCCGTCGTGGGTGCGGAAAGCATCGCGTACTGGTGGACGCGGTTGATCGCCTCGACGGCCTCCGGGGGCCCCAGCGCGTAGCCGAGGCGCATGCCCGTCATCGCGTACGCCTTCGAGAAGCCGTTGACCACGACGGTCCGCTCGCGCATCCCGGGCAGGGTGGCGATGGAGGCGTGATCGCCGTCGTAGGTGAGCGCGGCGTAGATCTCGTCGGCGATCACGAGCAGGTCGTGCTCGCGGCAGAACGCCGCGATCCCGGCCAGGTCGTCCCGGTCGGCCGTCGCGCCCGTCGGGTTGTTCGGGTAACAGAGCACGAGCGCGTCGGCGTCCGCGGCGCCGGCCGCCCGGAGCGCCTCGCGGGTGAGGACGAAGTCGTTCTCGGGACGGGTCGGCACGCGGATCGGCTCGCCGCCGGCGAAGACGACGCCGGGGACGTAGGAGATGTACGTGGGCTCGTGGACCGCGACCCGGTCGCCCGGATCGACGAAGGCCCGGAGCGCGGCGTCGACGGCCTCGCTCGCCCCCGTGGTGACGATGATCTCCTCGTCGGGGTCGTAGTCGAGGTGGTACCGCTCGACGTGGTCGGCGATCGCCTCACGGAGGTCGCGCATCCCCCGGTTGGCGGTGTAGGAGGTGCGCCCTCGCTCCAGGGAGTCGATGGCGGCGTCGCGGGCGGCCCACGGCGCGCTGAAGTCGGGTTCGCCCACGCCGAGGGAGATGACGTCGTCCATCTCCTCGGCGAGTTCGAAGAAGCGTCGGATGCCCGACGGGGGAACCCCGCGGACGCGCGCCGACGGCTCGAAGGCCGTCATGGCGAGACCGACAGCCGGTCGTCCTCGTCGTGGTCGAGGAACTCGACGCCGCCGTCCTTGTAGGTGGTCATGACGAAATGCGTGACCGTCTGGGTCACCTCCGGGATCGGCGCGACCTGCTCGGAGACGAACTGGGAGACGGCGTGCATCGACTCCCCCTCGACGGTG
Source organism: Haloferacaceae archaeon (assembly GCA_042216285.1). Classification (GTDB taxonomy): domain Archaea; phylum Halobacteriota; class Halobacteria; order Halobacteriales; family Haloferacaceae; genus CAZMLQ01. The sequence goes on along the minus strand of JBDGUC010000042.1, from coordinate 7,341 downwards.
AGCGCGAAGTCGTAGTTGCCCGAGACCAGGCGGAGCGAGGCGACCTCGGGAAACTTGGCGATGCGGCGGGCGATGTCGGCGTACCCCGTCTCGCGGTCGAGTTCGACGTTGAGTTCCACGTCGGCCTCGACGCGGTCGGCGTCGATCCGCTCCCAGTCGACGATCGCCCGGTAGCCACGAACCACGCCGTCCGCCTCCAGGTCCGCGATCAGGTCCTCGACGTGCGCCTCGTCGACGTCCATCTGGCGGGCGACGTCGGCGGTCGTCTGGCGGGCGTTCTCCTGCAGGATCTCCAGCAGTTCCCGCGTCTCGTCCATACGCCCCGGTGGAACCCTCGATAAAAGTGGTTTGCGCCCTGTGGCGGGACGGACCCCGCGCCCCGGGAACATCCAGTGCGAACGTCACAAGCGACGGGAACGTCACAAGAGCGAAAGGGGACGACGCACAGCTAGCGGTATGGTCCTCGGTGATGCCTTCCTCTCTCCCCTCGGGCTCGCCGCCCTGCTGGGGCTCGTCCCGCTGGTACTCCTGTACCTGATCCGGCCGGACCCCCAGCGGCTCGACCTGCCGACGCTTCGCTTCCTCGTCGAGAGCGAGGGCCAGGACAGCACCAACCCGCTCTGGGAGCGACTGCGGCGGAACGCCCTGCTCGCCCTCCAGGCGCTCGTGGTGATCGCGCTCGCGCTCGCGCTGGCGACGCCGTACGTGACCGTCCCGCAACGCCAGGCGGTCGACCGGACGGTCGTCGTGGTGGACACGAGCGCGAGCATGGCGACCCGGACCGGCGACGGCGGGACCCGGTTCGGGGCGGCGATGGCGGCCGCCCGCGACGCCGTCACGGGGACCACCTCCGTCGTCGTCGCCGGGCCGGACCCGCACGTGGTCGTCCGGGACGGCACCCGCCGGGCCGCCAGGGACGCCCTCGACGGGCTCTCGGTCGTCGACGCGGGTGGAGACCTGCGGGCGGCGCTGGTCCAGGCGGAGTCGCTCGCGGGCGAGAACGCCCGGATCGTCGTCGTGAGCGACTTCGCGGACGACTCGGCGTGGCGCGACGAGGTGGCCGCCGCCCGGGGGCGGGGGGTGAGCGTCGTCCTGCGACAGTTCGCTCGCGGCGGGGAAAACAACGTCGGGATCGTCGATCGCTCCTTCTCCGGGGGCAACGTGACGCTGACGGTGCGAAACTTCGGGGACCAGCGGGCGACCCGAACGCTGACGCTCGGCGGGCGGAGCCGCGACGTTCGCCTCGCGCCCGGCGACGTGGCGACCGTCGAACTCCCGGTGCCAGCCGGCGGGGGCGAGGCGCGCCTTTCGCCCAGCGACTCCTTCCCGACCGACGACAGCGCGTACCTGGCCGCCCCGGCCGACGCCGCCGTGGACGTGTTGCTCCTGACGAACCACCGGAACCGCTATCTCACCACCGCGCTCCAGGTGATCGATCCGGTCGATCTGACCGTCGCCACCCCCCCGACGACCGTCGAGAAGAACTACGACGTGATCGTCTTCGGCGACGTGGACCCGGATCGACTGCTCCGGGGAACCGTCGGGGCCGGCCGGGACACGATCGAGCGGGGCGGCGGCGTCGCCGTCCTGGCGACCGACGACATGCCCGTCGACACCTACGGCGACGTGCTCTTGCTCGATCCCTCGGGGGTCCGTACCAACCCCACGATCGGCGGCGTCTCCGAGTCGGACCTCACGCGAGGCATCGACTTCCCGCCCCCGAGCGAGTACGTGGCCGGGTCGCTCCGCTCCGGGCGGCCGCTCGTCTCGACCAGCGACGGGACGCCGCTCGTCGCTACGGAGGACCGCGGGACGGGGCGGGTGCTCTACTACGGCTACATCGAGGACACCTCGCCGTTCAAGTTCAACTACCAGTATCCGGTGTTCTGGAAGCGAGCGATCTTCTACCTCGCGGGCCGGGACTCGCTTCCCGCGCTCAACCACGCGACCGGGGACCGGCTGACGTTCGACCGCGAGACGACGGTCGCCACGCCCGACGGGACGGTGATGGGCCGGGCGATCAGGCTGACCGACGCCGGGTTCTACCGGGTCGGCGACCGCCGGATCGGCGCCTCGCTGTACAGCGCCGCGGAGTCCGACGTGGCGGCCAGGTCGGTCACCGCCGGCGACGGCGTCGGGGGCGCCGCGAGCGAGGAGCGGCGCCGCGTCCCCCGGCCGCTCGACGGGCCGGTCGCGCTGGCGGCACTCGCCCTCGTCGGCGGCGAACTGCTCTACCTGCGCCGGAGGGGTGACCTGTGAGCCTCGAAGCCGCCCTCCCGAACGGCGCCGTGGTCGGCCTGGAGACGCCGGTGGCGCTCGTCCTCCTGCCGGTCATCGCCGTCGGCATCTGGGCGCTGATCCGGTACCGGACGAGCGGGAACGCCGGGCGCCGGAGCCGTCGGCTCCTCCTCCTCTCGCGGCTGGTGATCGTGTCGCTCCTCGTCGTCGCCGTCGCCGGCCCCTACACCGTGACGACCCGCAGGACGGCCGGCGATCCCCACGTGACGTTGCTCGCCGACCGGTCCGACAGCATGGAGACGCTCCAGAACGCCTCCGGACTCGCCGACCGGATCGAGGCACAGGGGGTCCCCGTCAGCGTGGCGACCGTCGGCAACGGGACCCGCTCGCGCCCGGGCGACGGGGTCGTCGCGAACCTCCGCGAGAACGGAAGCGTGGTCGTCGTGAGCGACGGCCGCGTCACCGACGGCCGGAGCCTCTCGACGGCGGCCGAACTCGCCTCCTCGCTGAACGCCACGGTGAGTAGCGTCCGGCTGGATCCGGTCCGGACCGAGCGGTACGTCACGCTGAGCGGCCCGTCGAAGGCCAGCGTCGGCGTCGAGAACCGCTTTCTCGCGAACGTCGGCGGCGTCCGGACCGGCGAGGGGCCGGTCGACCTGACGGTGACCGTCGACGGCGAGACCGTGCTCTCGCGGACCCTCGACGACGGGAGCGGCAACGCCGAGTTCTCCTACACGTTCAACGACACCGGCACCCACCGGATCACCGCCCGGATCGACGCCGGCGGCGACGGCGACCGGTTCGCGGCGAACGACGTCTACCGTCAGACGGTCCGCGTCGTCGAACAACCCCGGATCCTCTACGTCTCCCGGGGGGACTACCCCCTCGAGAACTATCTCGACGACCTCTACCGGGTGGACACCGCCGAGTCGGTGCCGGCGACCCTCGATCCCTACTACGCCGTCGTCGTTCAGGACCTCCGGGCCGATGACGTGGGGAACGTCTCGGCGCTCCAGAAGTTCGTCATCGACGGCAACGGCCTGCTGGTCGTCGGGGGCCGCAACTCCTTCGAGAACGGGGGGTACGAGGGATCGACGTTCTCGTCGATGCTCCCGGTTTCGGTCGGGAAGGGCGGGGCCGGAAACGCCCGTCTCGTGCTCGCGATCGACGTCTCGGGGAGCACCCAGGAGGGGATGCGGATCCAGAAGGCCATCGCGCTGAACGTGCTCGACCAGCTGGGCGACGACAACGAGGTCGGCGTCGTCGCGTTCAACTACCAGGCGTACGCCGTCTCGGACATGCAGTCGCTCGGGGACTCCCGGGGGACGGTGGCCGACCGGATCAAGCGGCTCAAGTCGGGCGGCGCGACGGACATCTCGTCGGGGCTGCGCGGCGCCCAGGAGATGCTCGACGGCCGGGGGACGGTGATCCTCATCAGCGACGGCGGCGACGACAGCCCGACGGTGTCGACCACCGCCGCGGACCTGGGCGCCTCGGGGATCAGCGTGATCGCCGTGGGCGTCGGCAACCGCACCCGGGAGTCGACGCTCCGGACCATCGCCGACCAGTCGGGGGGGAACTTCCTGCGGGCGAGCGAGACTGACCGCCTGCGCATCCTCTTTGGCGGGCCCTCCCGCCAGTACCAGGGCGAGGGGCTGGTGGTCGTCGACCCCAACGAGTTCATCACCGCGGGCGTCGAACTCCAGTCGAACCCGGGGCAGGCGAACGCCGTGTCGGTCCGGCGCGGGGCGAACCTCCTCGTGGCGTCGGGGTCGGGCGATCCGGCCGTCGCCACCTGGCGGTACGGGCTGGGCCGGGTCGCCACCATCACCGCCTACGGGCCGGACGGGACGCTCGACGGACTGCTCCGGCGGCCCGACTCGCTCCTGGTGACCAAGTCGGCGAACTGGGCCATCGGCGACCCGCAGCGCAAGCGGTCGGGGGTCACCGACGTGGCCGACACGCGCGTCGGGGAGCCGACGACGGTCGTCTATCGGGGGGACCAGCGCCCGACGGACGCGAACGTCACCTTCCGGAAGACCGGCGAGGGACGGTACGAGGCGACGGTGACGCCGACGTCGCCCGGCTACCACGAGGTGCTCGGGACGTCGTACGCCGCCAACTACCCCGCCGAGTACGGCGCGTTCGGGCGCTCCTCGGAGCTGTCGCAACTCGTCCGCACGACCGGGGGCCGGCAGTTTTCCCCGAGCGACGCGCCGGCCATCGCCCAGTTCGCCACCGAGCAGGCCGTCGCCGTGCGGGAGGTGCGCGACGGGTGGGACTGGCTCGCCCTGCTGATCGCGTTGCTCCTATTTCTCATCGAGGTGATCGTTCGGCGTCTTCAAGTGTATCGTGGACGAACGAGACTGGAGAGCGGACTTATATGAGCGTCATCGGCCGTTCCATCAACGTCGCCCTGGCATCGCTGGTGGTCCTCTCGCTCGTCGGCACCGCGGGCGCGACCCTCCTCTATCAGTCGACGGTGGAGCAGGTACACTCCCGGAACGACGAGCTTCGTGACCGCAACGACCGACTGCAGACGCAGTTGAACGAGACGCGCACCCAGCTGGAGCAGACCCGGAACCAGCTTCGGGAACTGAACCGGAGCCTGCAGACGACCCGCGGGGACGTCCAGCAGGTGGCGGGCGAACTCGGACAGACCGAACAACGGTTGAACAGCACGCAACGGGAGCTGTCGAGCACCCGGTCGTCGCTGGAGGAGGCCCGGAGCACCGTCGACACGCTCAACCGGCAGGTGTCGAACCTGAAGGAGGAGCGCAACCAGCTCCAGGGCGAGGTCGACGACCTCCGGTCGGAGAACCGGAACCTGAACCAGCAAAACGAGGACCTCAGGTCGAACGTGCAGGACCTGAAGGATCAGGTGCAAAGTCAGAAAAACGAGATCAGCGCCCTGCAGGACCGGGTGGACCGGCTCCAGTCCGAAAAGCAGTCGATCTGTAGCCAGATCGACCCCGCAAACCGACCGGCCGAGTGCTCATGACGACCGACCTCCACACCCGGATGAAACGCGCCGTGCGGGCGGTCCGCCGGGAGGGCCGGAAGGCGGCGGCCCTCCACGCGGCCGCCGAGGCGGTCGCCGTCCTGCTGGCGGTCAACCTCGGCCTCGCGGCGGCCGGATCGTCGCTCCCCGGCGCGCTCTCCCGGCCCGTCCCCCTCCCGACGGCCGGCGTCGCGGGACTCGCCGACTCGGTCGAGGTGGGCGCGCTGGTCGCCGTCGGCGCCGGGGCGGTGACGGCCGTCGTCGCGTACTGGCTCCGGTTCAGGCACCCGGCCGTCGAGCGGTTCGAGTCGATCAACCCGCCGGTCGCGGAGGCGCTCCGGACCGCCCGGGACGCCCTCGAATCCGACCGGGAGGGACCGATGACCGACCGCCTCTACGCGTCGGTCCTCGATCGACTGCGGGAGTGTTCGAGCCTCGGACTGATCGGCGTCCGTCGACTCGCCGTCACGCTGGTGCTGATCGCCCTGCTCGGCGCCGCCAACGTGCAGGTGGCGGTCGTCGACGTCGGGTTCGGCATCGGCGGCGGCGGGAAGGCGAACGCCGCCGGCGGCCCGGGCGCCGGGAGCGGCGACTACGCCGGCCTGCAAAACCCCGACCAGGTGCTCGGCGACCCCGAGAACGTCTCGTCGGGAAGCGAGGAGGTCAACGCCACGCTTCCCTCCCGCGGGGGGAAGAACGGCTCGCCGTCGTCGGAGTCGTACTCGACGAGCGGATTCGCCGCGTCCGGGGACGTCGAGAGCCAGCAGGCGGGGTTCGCCGAACAGGAGCGGCTCGAAGACGCGGAGCTCATCCGGAAGTACAACCTGCGGATCAGGGAGGAGGACGACTCGTGAGCGACGGTGAGATCGACGCCCTACAGACGAAGCTGAATCGCGTTCGAGAGGAGGTCGGCAAACGGATCGTCGGCCAGCGCGACGTGGTCGAGCAGTTGCTGGTGTGCGTCCTCGCGGACGGCAACGCCCTGCTCGAATCCAACCCGGGGCTGGGGAAGACGACGCTCGTCCGGACGCTGTCTGCGGCGACGGACCTCTCCTTTTCCCGGATCCAGAACACGCCGGACCTGATGCCCTCGGACATCACCGGGACCGAGATCATCCAGGAGTCGGAGGGTCGCCGCGAGTTCGTCTTCGAACAGGGGCCGATCTTCGCCAACGTGGTGCTGGCCGACGAGATCAATCGTGCGACGCCGAAGACCCAGGCCGCGATGCTGGAGGCGATGCAGGAGCGCCAGGTGACGGCGGCGGGCGAGACCTACCGGCTCCCGCGTCCCTTCTTCGTGCTGGCGACCCAGAACCCGATCGACCAGGGCGGGACCTACCCGCTTCCGGAGGCCCAGACCGACCGCTTCCTGCTGAAGATCCTCGTCGACTACCCGTCGTTCGAGGAGGAGCGGGAGATCGTGAACATCTACACCGGGAGCGCGCCGGTCGCGGAGGTCGAACGCGCCCTGACGGCCGACGAGATCCAGCGGATCCAGGAACTCGTCCGCGACGTGCCGATCGCCGACGACGTGCGCGACCGGGTGATCCGACTGGTTCGAGCCACCCGCGAGACCGAGCGCGTGGAGTTCGGCGCCAGCCCCCGGGCGAGCATGGGCCTCGTCCTGACGGCGAAGGCGCGGGCCTTCCTCCACGGCCGGGCCCACGTCTCCTGGGAGGACGTCGCGGCCATGGCGCCGTCGGTGTTGCGCCACCGCCTGATCGTCGACTTCCGGGCCGAGCGGGAGGGCGTCACCGCCGACGAGATCGTCGACGATCTGCTCGACGAGGTGTGACCGCGTGGCCGACCGTCCCGACCCCCCATGACGATCCAGCCGGACTTCCTCGACGAACTCGACCGGTTCGACACGTCGATGGACCGGCCGACGACCGAGGTGCGACGGGGCGAACAGCGCTCGCCGAGCGTCGGCGAGGGGCTCACGTTCAGCGACTATCGCCGGTACGCGCCGGGCGACGACACCCGGCTGATCGACTGGCACCTCTACGCCCGGACCGAGGAGTATTTCGTCAAGCAGTTCGAGGAGGAGCGCAACCTCACCGTCCACGTCCTGCTCGACGCGAGCGCGTCGATGGACTACGGCG
>JBDGUC010000043.1:0-17616 GCA_042216285.1 Haloferacaceae archaeon | reverse complement strand
ACATATAAATATATGTAATTTATCGGTGGTTATATGGGCTACTCGTGCCTAGTTCCAGATGTCATGTGGTGTGACAACATTCGTCCCATTTTGGAGACCGTACGTCCAGCGCGGTCGACGACCGATCCTCCGTGGTCTTCGGGGGACGATCGGCGGACGTCCCCGGGTCTCCCGCGGGCGCCAGCCGAGCGACGCGCGCGTGACCGTCCGCTCGGGAGGGATCCGGCTTGGTAGCGTCCCTGCACGCCGGCCTGCTCCGGGCGGGGAGCGCCCTCGTCCCGCTCCAGGCCGGGGGACAGTTGCCGATCGACCTCTCCCACTGGGTCATCGCGCTCCTGCCGATCCTGGCGCTGCTCGTGTTGCTGGTCATCTTCCGGTTGCCCGCGGACACCGCGGCGGCGTTCGCGATGTTCACCGCCGTCGTGATCGCGCTGACGGTCTTTCGCACCCCGTTGCTCGCGCTGTCCGTCGCCGCCGCCAAGGGGGTCTGGGACGCGATCGGCGTGCTGTACGTCGTCTGGGCCGCCGTCCTCCTCTATCTGATCACCGACCGCGCCGGCGCGATGTACACCTTGCGCACGCGCATCCAGCACTACACCGACAACGAACTGTTCCTGGTGCTCGCGTTCGGGTGGGTGTTCGTCGGCTTCCTCCAGGGGATCACCGGCTTCGGGACGCCGATCGCCATCGTCGCCCCGCTGATGCTCGCGCTGGGCGTCAGGGCCCGGTACGCCGTCGCGATCCCGCTGATCGGCCACGCGTGGGCCAACAACTTCGGCACGCTCGCCGTGGCGTGGTTCGGGGCGCGCTCCGTCGTCGACATGCAGGCCCCGATCGCCACCGCGGTCCAGGCGGCACTCCTCCACGCGATTCCGATCTTCGGGGCGGGCTTCGCCATCGCCTGGCTCTACGGGCGCACGAAGGCCCTCCGCCACGCCTGGCCGATGGTCGTCGTGGTCGGCTCGATCCAGAGCATCGCCCTGGTGGTCCTGGTGAACTACAGTCGGTTCATCTCCGCGTTCCTGGCCTCGACCCTCGGCATGCTCTCGCTCTACCTGCTCGCCCGGTGGGGCCGGTACGCCACCCAGCACGAACCGTTCGAACGGCCGGCAATGGTCGAGTCCATGGGAGGGGCCGCCGCCACGGACGGGGGCCGACCGGTCGCCGACGGCGGCACGGCCGCCGCCGACGAACCCGAACCGGTGATGGGTTTCGGCGAGTCGCTGATCCCGTACGCCGTCCTGGTCGCCGTCGCCCTCCTGGCGGCGATCCCCGCGGTGTCGAGCTTTCTGGGACAGTTCACGTTCGGCTTCTCGTTCCCCGCCGTCTCGACCGGCTTCCTCCAGCACGCGGCGGAACGTCCCTACTCGCCGCTCGCGGTCCTCTCGCATCCGGGAACCATCATTCTGGTCGGCGTCCTCATCGCCGGGTTCGTCTACCGTAGCCGTGGCTACTACGGACGGTGGCGCACGGTCATGGAGGAGTCCCCGCACGTCGAGGAGAAACCGACCATCCGCCGGGGGGCCATCCAGAACGGCGTTCCCGCGTCGCTCGCCATCATCCTGCTCGTGATGATGGCCCGGATCATGCTCGACACGGGTCAGATCGTCGTCCTGGCCCGGGGCATCGCGATCGTCGTCCCGCCCCAGATCTACCTGTTCATCGCCAACAGCATCGGCGTGCTCGGCGCCTTCATCACCGGGAGCAACACCGCCTCGAACATCCTCTTTGCGCCGTTACAGTCCGAGACCGCGGCGTCGCTCGGGCTCTCCCAGCCGACCGTCCTCGCCGCACAGATGACCGGCGGCGCGTTCGGGAACGCCATCTCCCCGTCGAACGTCGTGCTCGGCACGGGGACGGCCGGGATCCTCGGCGAGGAGGGCGACGTCCTCCGCATCACGCTCCCCTGGGTGTTCATCATGTTCGTGCTCGTCGGGATCGCGACCCTCCTCATCAACGGACTGGTCGTCGTCGGAGGTGGCGCATGAGCGTCACCCAGCTCGATCCGCTCAACGTCGACGGGGTCGCGTTCGTGTTGCTGTTGCTCGTGCTCCCGGTGGTCAGCGTCGGGGCCACGAGCGGGAGTGCGACGCTCTGGGGATTCGGCCTTCTCCTCCTCGTCGTCGGCGGGTTTCTATCCATCCTGACACACTTCGTGATCAAGGACTGACCGTCCCTCATCACGGACCCGGTGTGTCCGCGTCTTCGGTATTTGAACGGTGCTCGGTGCTGTCGGTGGGTCCGGAATCGGTCGGGGGTGACCAAGCGTTTATACCCGCCCTTGCCATATGTGACACATGGGCAAACGGATTCTCGTTCCGATAGATCGATCGGAGCAGGCCCAGCGGGCCCTGGACACTGCTCTGGACGTGTTCGAGGGGGACGACCTCGTGTTTCTCCACGTCGTCGAGATGGGAGCGCTCGACTACGCCGGGTCGATGCTCGGCGGCTACGACCGCAGTTTCGAGGGCGAAATCGAGGACCTCGCGGAGGAACAGGCCCGGCAACTGCTCGACCGGGCGGTCGAGACGGCCCGGGACCACGGGATGGACGCGAGGGGCGAGGTCAGGGTCGGCAAGCCCGCCCCGGAGATCATCGAGTACGCCGCGGAGAACGACGTCGACTACGTCGTCATCGGGAGCCACGGGTACGAGGAGATCTCCCGACAGTGGTTCGGGAGCGTCGCGGATCGGGTGGTCAAGGGCTCTCCGGTGTCGGTCATGGTCGTCCGGTGAGTCACACGTAGCGAGCGAAAGCCCCCCGTTCGGGGGCGGATGCGGGCGACAGCACGGCTCACGCGTCACCGGGCGTGCCCGACACTGCGCTATTTGTCCCGGCGACCCGTAGGCTCGCGCGTGCACGGGGAGCGTGGCGTCGACGCGTTCACCTGTCCCGCGTGTGGGGCGCCCGTCACGTATCGGGACGGCGCGCTCCGATGCACGCGCTGTTCGGAGGAGGTGCCGGTCGTCGACGGCGTCCCGCGATACCCCGTCTCCGTCGATCAGCCGACCGGACCGGCCGCGTTCGACGCCCTCTCGACGATCTACGAGACGCCGCTGTGGTTCCCGCTCGTGTACCGGATCATCGGCGGTCCCCGGGCGCCTGCAGACGACCGGCCGGCGATCGCCGATCTGCTCGACGCGACCGGGGGACGCGTCCTCGACGTGGCCTGTGGCACGGGGCGGTTCACCCGGTACGTCGCGGCCGAGGCGGCGTTCGCGTGGGGCGTCGACGTCTCCGGGGGGATGTTGCGGCGCGCCGTGCGATACGCCGATCGGGCGGGGCGAACGAACGTCGCGTTTGCCCGCATGAGCGCCGACGACCTCCAGTTCGCGCGGGACTGGTTCGACGCCGTCGCCTGCTGCTGGGCGTTCCACCTGTTTCCCGACCGGCCGGCCGTCCTCGCGGCGATCCGCCGCGTCCTCTCCCCCGGCGGACGGTTCGCCGGGACGACGCTTTGCGGGGGGTCCGTGCTGGCCGCGCCGGGCGCCCGGCGCTGGCTGGAGCGAACGCGCGGGATCCACGTCTTCGACGCCGACGAGTTGCGGGCGCTCCTGGTGCAGGTGGGCTTCACCGACGTCGAACTCGCCGCCCGGGGCGCGGCGCTGTTCTTCGGCGCACGTGCGTGACGACGAGGCGCACCCGCGCGACGACCACCACCAAGCTACTTCCCGTCGCGCGCCCGTACGGGGTCGGCATGGACGTGACGCTCCTCGGCACGGGGACGGCCATGCCCTCGCCCGACCGGGTCCAGTCGGGCACGCTCGTCCGGACGGCCGGGCGGACGGTGCTCGTCGACTGCGGCAGCGGGGTCGTCCACCGTCTGGCCTGCGCGGGCGTCGACCACCGCGCCGTCGACGCCGTCCTCGTCACCCACCACCACCTCGACCACGTCGCCGACCTCCCGACGCTGGCCAAGGCGCGGTGGCTCGACGGCCAGGAGTCCCTGGAGGTCGTCGGACCGCCCGGAATCGCGGAGGTGTGTCGGCACCTCCTCGCGGTCGACCGCCTCGGGGAGCGCGTCGACCTGACCGTCACCGAACGGACGCTCGCTGACGCGCCCTTCGCGGTCGGGGGAGTCTCCGTCGACGCCGCCGGGACGACCCACTCGAAGCCGGGGTTCGCCTACCGGTTCGGCGACGCGCTCGCCCTCAGCGGCGACACCGAACCCGCTCCCGACGTGTTCGACCTCGCCGACGGCGTCGATACGCTCGTCCACGAGTGTTCCTACCCCGATTCCGCCGGGACGGAGGGGCACACGACCCCCACCGAACTCGGGCGCCGCCTCGCGGAGATCGCGGTCGAGCGGGTGTATCTCACGCACCTCTTTCCCGAGGCCGAACGGGCGACCGAGGAGATCCGACGCACCGTCGCCCGGGCGACCGACGCGGAGGTGTCGATCGCGACCGACCTGGCGGCGTTCGAGATCCCGGAGGCGGGCGGATCGGTGTCGTAGGGGCCGAGCGGCCCCCGTGTACCCCGATCGGAGTCCCACGCGACCGCGGAGTTAAGTCCCGGCTCGCCCTCCTGCGCGCATGGCAGACGCCTACCCCTCGGTCCGTCCGCTCGGGATCGCCGAGGACGAACTCGGCGACGGCGACGACGGCGGCGAGCGAACTCCGGCGGCGACGGCGGTGCCGTGGATCGACGCCCACCAGCACACCCAGACGCTCTCGTGGGACGAGCAACACGAGTTCGACCTCACCGGCTGTCAGGCCGCGGTGATGATCGCCGCCAACTACCACTGGAGCCCCTACCGGCCGGTCCGGCCCGACGACGTGCGCTTCCTCTGGGACCTCGCGGTCAAGTGGGCCGACTACCTCAACAAGAAACACCTCTTCGAGCAGTACGTCGCCGTCGGCATCCACACCGTCGGACGCGTCGAGGAAAGCGAGGAACTGCTCGCGGTCCTGCCCAACTACTGTGCGCTCGACGAGGTGGTGGCCGTCGGCGAGACGGGGATCGAACCGGTCCAGTACGCCTCGCGCTGGCCGCTGGACGAACAGGAGGACGTCGTCCGCGAGCAGATGCGGATCGCCGAGGAGACACGCCTCCCGTTGATCCTCCACACCCCGACCCGGAAGGCGGGCGCAGAGACCTCCTCCGAGCAGGGCTGGGGCGGCCTCGGCCTCTCCAGGCCCCTCCCGGAGATCGACTACAGCAGGCCGAAGATCGAGGCGACGCGGATCGACGTCGACCTCAAGGACGAGGCGGGACTGGCCGACGAGCGCCTGCTGATCGACCACGGCGACCCCTCGGTCGTGGAGTTCGTGATGGAGTCGACGGACTGCTATCTCGGCTTCTCGGTCTCCTCGCCGCTGAAGGGCGTCACCAGCGACGACATCGCCGACGTCCTCTTCGAGTACGGCCCCGACCGGGTGATCCTCGACAGCGACGCCATGGGGTACCGCCACAGCGACGAGCGGTGTCTCTCCGAGACGCTCCAGGACCTCCACCGGCGGGGGATCGGCGTGGACGCGCTTCGCCGGATCGCCTTCGAGAACCCCCGGGACCTGCTCGGCCTCGACCACCTGTCGGGGTAGCCGGCGGTCTCGCCGCCGAGCGGGTCAGGCCGACGAGGCCGTCACCCGCGGGCGCGTCCCGAGCGTGACGTGGACGGTCGTCCTCCGCCCGTCGTGGCGGACGGTGATCGGCACCCGTTCGCCCGGGTGGGTGTGCAAGAGGAGATACCGGCTCAACCCCTCGCCGTTCCGGACGGCCGTCCCGTCGATGGCGACGATGACGTCGCCGCCGGTCGGAACGCGCATCCCGTGTTCGTCGACGTGGCTCGTGGCCCCGTGCAGGTGGCCGTCGGCGGGACCGTTCGGGAGCGTCCGGACGACGAGGACGCCGCGGTCCTTCGAGAGGCCGTTGGCCGCGGCGACGCTCGGCGTCACGGTCTCGGTCGAGACGCCGAGGTAGGCGTGGGCGTACGAGCCGTTCGCGATCAGCGCCGGGACGACCTGGCGGACGACCAGCGGCGAGATGGCGAACCCGACGTTGACGCCCTTGGTGGCGCGGTTCACGCCGACGACCGTGCCGTCCCGCGAGAGGAGCGGCCCGCCGCTGTTGCCGGGATTGATCGCGGCGCTCGTCTGCACCGTGTCCGGGATGGTAAAGGAGTGTGCGGTCGGCATCTTCCGGTGGACGCCGCTGACGACGCCGGTCGTGATCGATCCCGTGAGGCCGAAGGGGTTGCCGATCGCGGCCACCGGCTGTCCGGGCGCGGGGTCCGACCGCGCGATCGGCAGGGGGCGAGCGGCCGACGGCAGTGAAGGGACGCGGACGACCGCGAGGTCCGAGTACGCGTCGCTCCCGACGACCGTCGCGTTCTCCCAGGTGCCGTCGTGGAACTGGACCGCGACGGACCGCGCGTTCGCGATCACGTGGTCGTTCGTGACGACGTCCCCGCGCCGGTCGTAGACGAACCCGGAGCCGGCCACGACCGACCGCGCCGTGGTGACGCGGATCTTCACGACCGACGCGATGGTCCGCCGGTAGAGCGGGGCGTAGCTCCCGGACGGCGCCGCCGTCGATGCGGAGCGTGCGGGTTCCGCCGGCGACGGAGCCGACGTCGGGGCGGCCGTCGGTGACGTCTGCGTCGGGCCGCCGGGGATGGTTCCGGCACAGCCGGCGAGCACGACCAGCCCGAGAACGGTGACGACGGCGAGGAGGCGTCGCATCTCCGCCATGACACCGTCCGTTGGCGGGCCGGGGATATAGCGTTCCTCGTCCACCCGTCGAAAGGGGGATGGGCGGCGCGAACGCGACGCTTCCCGGCGGGGCGTGTGCCGGCGGGTGCGTTCACTCCTCGTCGGCGCGGTCGTAGTACGGCGGGACCCAGATGTCCCGGTCGATCATGTCCCGGATGCGGGCCTCCGTCACCTCCTCGGCGTAGGTCTCGTGGTCGACCGGCTGGCGGTCGAGCCAGAGGTTCTTCGGGTAGAGGTCGCGGTCGTAGACGACGCGACAGTACTCCGTCCGGAGGTCCTTCAGCCAGTTGGTCAGCGGCGACTCCACGCGGTACTCCCGGAGCCCCTCGACGTCGACGACGCCGGCGGTGTAGGAGGAGCCGGCGCCGTAGGCGTGTTCGGAGATGACGTCGCCGGTGTGGTCGACGACCATCGACCCGCCGCCGAACGTGTCGACGGGCGTCTCGGCGTCGGGCGTCAGGTAGTAGGTCCCCAGGTTGGGCGCGACGACGTACATCGTGTTGTCGAGGGCGCGGGCGCGGTTCTGGATCTCCCAGGCCCCGTTGGCGACCAGCGGCTCCGGACAGGCGATTCGACACATCACCTCGGCGCCGTTCATCGCCAGCCCGCGGGCGTACTCGGGGTAGGCGCCCTCGATGGCCAGCGAGATGCCGAGCCGGCCGATCTCGGTGTCGACGACCGGAAACAGGTCGTCGAGGTCCGTCCCGTGGTGCTCCTTCCAGTCGTCCCAGACGTCGTGGGGCGTCACCGACCGCTCGACGGGCAACAGCGGCGTCAGCTTCCGGTGTTTGTGGATCACCTCGCCGTCCGGGTCGAGGACGAACGCCGTGTTGTAGAACTTCTCGGGGTACTCGGGCGCCTTCTCCTTGGCCGAGGCGACGACGTAGGTGTCGAACTCCGTCGCGTACTCGCCGAGGCGCTCGGTCTCGGGGCCGGGGACGTCGATCGCGATCTTCTCGCGGTACTCGGCGTGGTCCATGTCCATCACCTCGTCGGTGAACCCCTGGAGGCCCCCCTCGGGGATCACGACGAGTTTCACCGGGAGTTCCATCCCGCTCAGCCACGTCGCCGCCGACATGGCCTCGTGGATGTGATCGAGGTTCTTCTCGACGTCAGCGCGCGTCCGTGCGCCCCACACCGTCGGGGAGAGTCCGACGGCGGCGTACTGCTCGATTCGCGTCATGCGTCCGTCCGCTCGACCCCCGGTCACTTAGCTGATTTCGGGCGCCAGGCGGAGCCAGGCCCCGCCGCTCAGCTCACGTCGAGGATCTCGATCTCGAACTCCAGGCGCTCGTCGGCCAGCCGGGGGTTGAAATCCACCCGGACGACCTCGTCGTCGACGTGCGTGATCTCGCCGTGTTCGCCCTGTCCCCCCCGGAGGTGCATGCCCTCCTCCAGCCCCGCCGGATCGTCGACCTCCTCGCGCAGGTCCTCGGCGTCGAACTCCTCGACGAGGTCCTCGGTCCACTCGCCGTACCCCTTCTCGGGAGGGACCGTCACGGTCGTCGTCGTCCCCTCAGCCAGGCCGACCAGCGCCTCCTCCAGCCCCTCGATGAGCCCCTCCTCGCCGACCGTAACCGTCAGGGGGCCGTAATCCCGGTCGGGCCGGGCGTCGGCCAGGCCCGCCTCCTCCGCGACGGCCTCCCGCGAGGTGTCGAAGACGGTTCCGTCCTCCAGTCGTCCCGTGTACGCGAACGTGACCAGGTCGCCGGTCGCAATCGTCATGGCTGATGGCGGCGAGAGACGGACAAAAACCGTTCCGATTCCGGTGGCGGTCACACGCGCGTCGCGTCCAGCAGGGCGTCGACGCCGTCGAGTCCCGCCAGGTCCCGACAGGCCTCGACCAGCCGGTCGGTCTGGTCGGGCCGGAGGTAGGGCCGGACGAGGTCCGTCACCTTCCGCTCGATCCGCTCGTCGCTCATCCGGTTGCAAAAGTGGCCCGGCGGCGCGTCGATCCGGCGCTCGTGGGTCCGGCCGTCGACCGTCACGCGGACGACGTGGGGGAGTTCCCCCGGGTTGGCCCGGCGGGCGGCCGTGAGGTCGTCGTCGACGACGACGTCGATCCGGTCGATCAGGTCGTGGACCGCCGGGTCGCTCAGGCGGTCCGGGTCGTACTGGCGCGGGGTGACGTCGCGGTCGACGGCCGCGACGGCGAGCGTGTAGGGGAGGCTGTGGTCGGCCGTCTCCCGGGTCAGGTCGCGGGCGCGCTTCTCCGCGCCGTCGAGCACCTGCGCGGCCTGGTCGAACGTCCGGACCTCGATCGTCTCGATCGCCTCCGGGTCCGTCACGTCCGCCTCGCCGAGGATGGAGAGCAGCGCCTCGATCGGCGCCATCATGTAGTAGCCACAGGCGTAGGGCTTGAGGTTCGTCCGCGCGAGGCGGAAGGGAGCGCCGTCGCGGCCGCCGAGCGCCGCAAAGCGGATCGGGGCGCCCGTCACCGCGGTCTCGAACCCGCCCTTGCCGGTGACGGCCTCGGGTGGCCCCGTGATCCCCGCGCGGGCCATCTGGCAGGCCTGGACGGCGCTGTGGGTGACGTAGGGATGGGCGATCCCCTTCCACATCCGCACGTCGCCGAGGCGGGCGGCCAGCAGGGCGTTCGAGGAGGTGGCGGCGATGCCCAGCGCGTCCCGGATCGTCCCGCGGTCCAGGCCCATCAGCCGCCCGACCGCCGCCGCCGTCGACATCGTCCCCCAGGTCACGTAGTCGAACCCGCGGTCCCAGACCAGGCCGGTGTCGACGCCCCGGCACTCGATCTCGTAGGCCAGCACGAGCGCCGCGAGCAGGTCCGCGCCGCTCGCCCCCTCGCTCTCGGCGACCGCGAGCAGGCCGGGCACGTGGTCGCTCGGGTGACAGACCGAGTCCCCCGAGAGGTAGGTGTCGTTGTAGTCGAAATACCGGACCATCGTCCCGTTGACCAGCGCGGCGTACTCGGGCGCGACGGTCCGGTCGGTCCCGAGCAGGGTCGCTCCGGTCTCGGCGCTCCGGTCGCCGTAGGTCGTCCGGAGGCGCTTGACCGGATCGGCGGCGTAGGCGCCCACCGCACACGCCAGCGCGTCGAGCACGAACCGACCGGCCAGGTCGCGGGTCTCGCCGTCGACGGCGTCGACGTCGAACCCGTGGGCGTAGCCGGCGAGGAGGTCCGTCGTCACGCGGAGTCCGTCGTCGGCGTCGGGGTCTGTGACCATACCCCGCCCGCGTCGGGGGGAGGGATAAATCTGTCCGGCCACGGGCCGGGACTCCGGACTAGGGCTCCTCGGGCACCGGCTCCGGCGACTCCCCGCTCCCCTCGTCGGCGTCAGGCGTCGCGGCGGCGGCGGTCGCCGTGGGGTCCCACAGCGTGGTCGGCTCCCGATCAGCGCGAGCAGGCCGACGACCGTCGGACTGATCGTCCCCCCGGCCCCGGACGCGGTCGTCAGCAGGCCGACGGCGCTTCCGCTCGTCTCGCGCTCGGCGCACCCCGACGAGATGGCGTTCTTGACGGGCGAGTCCCCGTAACTCGCCCCCCGAGGACGAAGAATCACGCGAGGACCGCCGCGAACGGGCGTCCGTCGGCGAGCATCCCCGCCGGGATCTGCAGGGCGGCGTACGTCCCGTAGAAGACGGTGAGGAGCGTGCCGGCCTGGGCGTACGAGATGGCGAGGTCGTCGACGAGGAACGGAAAGAGCGGCGGGAGCACGATGGCGTAGAACTCGTTGATCCCGTGGGCGACGCTCACCAGCCCGACGCGCCGGGGTTCGTCGATCCCGCCCAGCGACGGGGACGGACGCATCTCAGAAGAACGTGAACTCGCCGTCCTCGACGACGACCTCGCCGTCCAGTTCCAGGGTGGGTTCGGCCATCATCGCGTCGAAGTGGACGGGCGCCCGCGTCGTCCCCCCGAGGTTCGAGGAGGTGCCGATCCCGACGTGGACGTTGCCGTACCGGCCGTGGTCGTTCGAGAACCAGCCGTTGAACTCCCGACACTCGGGGTTCATCCCGACCGCGAGCTGGGCGACGTTGTAGACCGCGGGGTCGTCGTGTTCGGCCCAGACGCGCGCGATCTTCTCGGCGGCGGTCCCCCCGCGAACGTCCGTCACGGCGCCGTCTGCCATCTCCATCTCGACGGGCTCTGCCAGCACGCCGATGTCGAGGTTCGGGATGGCGCCGTCGAAGACGACGGTCCCCTCGGCGGTCCCCTCGACGGGCGAGACGTTCGCCTCGATGT
Source organism: Haloferacaceae archaeon (assembly GCA_042216285.1). Classification (GTDB taxonomy): domain Archaea; phylum Halobacteriota; class Halobacteria; order Halobacteriales; family Haloferacaceae; genus CAZMLQ01. Next base: position 6,699 of record JBDGUC010000043.1, on the reverse strand, counting down.
GGACGAGCGCCGTGAACGTGCCCGGCTCGTCGGCGATGCCCGAGTGGGCGTTGCCGTCCCGGCCCGCCAGGCCGAACCGGACGTCGGTCCCCTGCGGGGAGGTGACGCGGGCCTCGTCGGCCTCGGTGAACTTCCGGGCCATCGCCTCACAGCGGGGGCGCATCCCCTCGTAGTCGGCGTACAGCCCGCCCCGCACCAGTTGCTCGGGCGTGAACTTCACCATCGAGACGACGCGCGCGCCGGCGTCCTTGGCCGCCGCGACGGCCTCGCTGTGGGTGATCGACCGGTGGACCGGGGTGACGATCACGTCCGCTTCGAGCATGGCGGCCGCGACCGTCGCCTCGGGCTCATTGCCGTCGTACTCGCGGGGATCCATGGCGACGAGCGAGACGTTCGCGTCCCGCTCGCGGGCGGCGGCGGCGACCCGCTCTGCCACGTCCGCGACCGCCCAGTCCGTGACCACGAGCACGTCCTCGCCGGGATCGATCGCCGCACAGGTCTCCACGACGATGCTCGCGCCCGTCATCTCGCGTACCGAATCCATACCCTCCGGACTGACGCCGCACCCTTAGGTGCGTCGGCGCGGCCGCGAGGCCCCACGGGCGCGTTCGTCCGCGTCCGTCGCCTGCGCCGGGTCGCCCGATCCACCGGTCGGCGGATCAGGGCGGCCGGAACGCCCGCACGGTCCCGTCGGCCGTCGTGTAGACCAGGTCGTCGGCCACGACGATCCGCTCGCCGAACGCGTCGCCGGACAGCGCCCACCGCTCGGCGCCGTCCGCGGGGTCGAACGCCCGGAGCGCGTCGTCGGTGCGGACGAGGACGCTCTCGCCCGCGACGACGGGCCGCCCGACGCGCTCGGTCGTCACGTCCACCGTCCACTCGACCGCGCCGTCCGCCGCCGACAGCGCGTACAGGCCGGGCTCGTCGCCGCGGTTCGCCAGGTAGTAGACGCGCTCGCCGTCGCCGACGAGCGCGGTGCGCCCGCCCGCCTTCACGCCCCGCGTCCAGCCGTGGCCCCCCTCCGCCACTGCCCCGGCGTGGACCTTGCCGAAAAACGAGTCGGTGGCGTAGACCGTCCCGTCCCGGTAGAACTGCTCCGCCGGAAAGTCGTTCCCGTATCGGGGTTCCTTCCCGACCACGTCGCCGGTCCCGGCGTCGAGGCGCCAGAACCGGACGTCGTGGGTGCCACTGGAGAAGACGCGCTCCGGGCCCGCGAACAGCGGCCGATCCCACGGGTCGCCGATCTCCGTTCGCCACCGCTCGCTCCCGTCCCCGCGGTCGAGGCCGACGACGACGGGCGGATCGCCCGTCGACAGCCAGTAGATCCCGTGGGCGGCCGCCACGACGGCCGCCCGATCCGGGGTGGGGACGCGCCACCGCTCGCTCCCCGCCGCCGTTCCGAGCGCGACGATCCCCCCGTCCGTGGGGACGTAGAGGGCGTCGTCGACGACCCAGGGGGTGGCCGCAGGCGCGCCGACGGCCTGCCGCCAGCGGCGGTCCCCGGTGCGGGCGTCGAGCGCGCGAACCCGGTCGTCGTCGCCGCCGACGTACAGGCTCTCGTCGGCCAGGACGGGCGGGGAGAGCGCCGCGTCGGCGGCGACCGCCCACAGCGGCGCGACGGGGTCGGTCGGCCCCGCGGCGCCCGCGACCGCGTTGCTCCGCCCGGCGTCGGCGGCCGGCATCGGCCAGGCGGACGCGACGCGTTTCGGCGGCTCCGGGTTCCCGCGGGGGGCCGGCGGCGTCCGGGCCGTCGTGGACGGTGGCGTCTCCGTTTCCGTCTCCGTCGTCGCGTCCCTCCGCGTCCCGTCGTCGGACCGGGACGTTCCCGTACATCCGGCGAGGGCGACGCCCCACAGGCTCAGGCTCGCCAGGACGGCCCGCCGGGATCGCTCGGGTGACACGACCCGTCGTGGCGTCGCCGCCGAAAAGTGCTTTGTGTGGTCCGCGACCCGCTAGCCGTCGGGATCGACGCGCCGGACGTGGCCGCGACACTCCGGACAGACGCGGTGGACCGACGGGAACCCCTCCCGGCAGCCGAGACAGCGATAGCGCGTCTCGCCCTCCTCCCCCCCGCTCGATCGGTCGCGGTTCCCGTAGTGGACGATGTGGGGGCTGATGATTCCCATGTGAGACCGTTCGTGCGCCCGGTCAAAAACCCTCGCGCCGTCACGGAACTCTCGCGCCGTGCCGGGAGTGCCCCCTGCAGGCGCCGCGTGCGCCGGGACGGGGGACCCCGGACCGCCGGTCGTCCCTACCGGAAACGATTGCCCAGGGGAAAAGGCCTCTATCCGTGACGCCATAGGGCGGGGTGAGATGGCGAGTCAGGCCTCAATGCCACGTAGCGTCGAGGACGCGGCCGTCGTCGACACCGACATCCACCTCTCGGTGTCCCCCGACGAGGTCGCCGCGTACTGCGACGAACCGTATCGGTCGCACATGACCAACAGGGGGTACGCGCCCCTGCCCGCCAGCGGCTGGGACCGGAACCTCCGGGGGAAGATCGAGGACTACTCGGTGAACTCCCCCGAGGACGTCCAGGGGCGTCTCTGCGAGGAGTTCGGCGTCGACGTCCCGATCCTCAACGCCACCTCGAAGCTCCCCCGTCTCCCCCAGAGCGACCTCGCGGTCCACCTGATGTCGGCGTACAACGACCTGCTCGTGGATCGCTACCTCGACGAGTACGACCACTTCCGGGGCCTGCTCTCGCTGGCGACCCAGAGACCCGACAGGGCGGCCGAGGAGATCGACCGCCTCGGCGACGAGGACCAGGTCGTGGGCGTCTACATCGCCACGACCGGGCCCGACAAGCCCGTGGGCGACCCCCGCTACGACCCGATCTACCGCGCCTGCGAGGACAACGGCCTCCACGTCGCCTACCACGGGAGCGGCGGCGCGTTCATGTTCGACTTCCCCAAGCAGAATCAGGGGTTCGAGAAGTTCATCAACGTCCACACGATGGCCCACGTCTGGAGCCAGATGATGACCCTCGGGAGCATCGTCGTCCAGGGGCTTCCCGAGAAGTTCCCCGACCTGAACGTGACGTTCCTGGAGGCCGGGCTGTCGTGGGTGCCGATGATGATGTTCCGGCTGAACAAGGAGTACTCGATCCGCCGGAGCGAGGCGCCGCTCCTGGAGCGCAGTCCGGAGTCCTACATCCGCGAGTTCTACTTCTCCAGCCAGCCGGTCGGCGAGGCCGACGATCCCGCGGACATGCAGGCGATCATCGAGATCCTCGGCGCCGACTCGATCGTCTTCTCCTCGGATTACCCCCACTGGGACTTCGACCACCCGGAGGCCCTCGACAAGTACCTGCGGGAGACGTTCGGCGAGGCCGAGCGCCGGCAGGTGCTCTCGGAGAACGCGATCGAGGCGTTCGACCTCGACGTATGAGCGCCCACGCCGTCTGCCGCGCGGACGAACTCGACGAGGGCGAGCGACTGGTGGTCCAGCTGGAGGGCCGCGAGATCGGGGTGTTCAACGTCGACGGGGAGTACCGCGCGTACGCCAACTGGTGTGCCCACCAGGCCGGACCGGTCTGTGAGGGCTCGGTCACCGGCACCTGGGAGGCCGAGTTCGACCGCGACGACCTCGACACCCGAATGGAGTACTGCCGCGAGGGGGAGATCCTCAACTGCCCGTGGCACGGCTGGGAGTACGAGGTCGACACCGGCAAGTGCCTCTCCCGGCAGGGGGTCGCGCTGCCGAGCTATCCCGTCGAGGTCCGCGACGGCGAGGTCGTCGTCACGCTCTAGGGTCGCCCTCCCCGTCGACGGCCGCCCGAACGCGTCGCTCGAACGGTCCGGGATCGATCGCGTAGACCGTGTTGCCGGCGTCGTCGCGCCGGCGTCCGACGGTCAGCGCGGTCTCGCCGTCGATCCGGACCTCCCAGTCCTCGCCCGCCCGCGGCTCGACGGCCAGAAACCGGATCCCGACGCCCAGCTCCTCCTCCAGCGCCGGGACGACCTCGTGGGTGTAGGTCCCGTCGGCAAAGCGCGGCGGCTCGTAGTCGGGGAGGTCCATCGTCGCGCGGATGCGCTCGTTCTCCCGCCACCAGTCCGGCTTCCCGGTCACGCCCGCCGCTCCGGGCTCCGGCGGGTTAGCTCTGGTCGTTTCGGCGACCCGCGGGCGACCGGGGCCGGCGGCGGACCGTCGGTCCGGGCGGGGGCACGGCGCTCACTCGTCCGCGTTCGGTTCGTCCGCGGTCGGCGAGACGTCGCCGACGAACGGCGTGGTGAAGTGGACCCGGCCCAGACCGATGCAGACGACGGCGACCGCGGTAAAGGGGATGGTGACGACGGCGAAAGACCCCACCAGCGCGGCGAGCATGGTGAGCGTCCAGTGGATCCGCTTCGTGGCGAAATACGACCCGCCGGCCAGGATGGCCGTGGCAAAGCCCATCAGGATCGCCGCGAGCGTCATCTGGTAGGGGAGGAGGTCCCGGACGTTTCCGGTGAACGTCATCCAGAGGACGAAGCCGAACCCGGCCAGCGAGAGGAGCACCGCCGTCGCCAGGCTCCCGGCCCCGAACGTGACGAAGACGTCCGGCAGGTTCGGCAGGTAGCCGGTCGACGGGGTCCCCTCCGGCTTCTCCTCCTCGGCGGCGATGTCCGAGAGCGTCGGCTCCTCGCCGACGCCGGCGGTCGTCCAGGGGGCCGTCGACGCGCCGTCCGTCACGTCGTCGGCACGCTCCTCCCCGCCGGCCTCGCCGTCGCTCCCGCCGTCGCCCGCAGTCGCGCTCCCGTCGTCCGGGTGGGCGGCCCGCTCGTCGTCGCTCACGGCCGCCGGCTACGTGCCCGGGGGGCAAAAGCGGCCCGTTCGGCCCGCTCGCCGGGCTAGCGGTCGAGAACCAGCTGTGCCGGGCCGAGCGCGTCGTAGTCGGGCTTGTTCAGCGTGACGTCGATCGCCCGCTCGAAGTTCTCCAGCCCGTCGAGTTCGTGGGTGACGTACTCCGCGATCGACACCCGGCCGTCGGCGACCAGTCGCGCCGCGTACGCGCCGGTGTGGCCGACGGGCGAGAGGTGGGCCGCTCCCTTCCGCGGGAAGACCCAGTCGAGGTCCTTCGAGCGGAGCGTCCTGGGTCGGACGGCAACGTCGCCGATCACGTGGCCGACCTGGAGCAGCGTGGCGCCGGTCCGGGCCATCCGGACCGCCTGGGCCAGCGGATCGTCCCCCTCGCACATGGCGTCCTGTTCGCCGCCCACGGCCTCGACCACCACGTCGGCGCCGACCCCGCCGGTCCGGTCGCGGACCTCCGCGACCGGATCGGTCCCGGTGGCGTCGATCGACCCCAGGCCGTTGTCGGCGGCGATGTCGAGCTTTTCGGGGTCGACGTCGACGACGTGGACCTCGGCCGCCCCCTGCTGGAGCGCGAGCTGGGCGACCTGGTGGCCCATCACGCCGGCCCCGATCACCGCGACCGTGTCGCCGGTCGTGACGTCGGCGTCGTGGACACAGAGCACCGCGCTCGCAAGCGGCTGCATCGCCGCCCCCTCCAGGTCGCTCACGCCGTCCGGGAGCCGCGTCAGGGGCGCCGTCGGCGACGTGAAATACTCCGCGGCCGCCCCCGGCCGGTCGTAGCCGAGATAGGTCTTGTCCTCACACTCCAGGACGAACCCGGCCGCACAGTACGCACACGATCCGCAGGGGATCTTCCCGGACGCGTAGACCCGGTCGCCGACGGCGAGGTCGTCCACGTCGCCCCCGGCCTCGACCACGTCGGCACAGAACTCGTGGCCGAACAGCCGGGCCGGGCCGTCGGCCAGGCGCGGCGCGACCTGGTCGTAGTGGGCGATCCGGTTGCCCCGGTAGAGGTTGCACTCGGTGACGCTGAACTGGACCCGGCGGACCCCCAGCAGCACCTCGTCGGGGGCGGGGGTCGGTCGCTCGACCTCCTCGACGCGGGACTCGTCGAAATCCGTGCAGACGACGGCGCGCATACCCTCCGCTCGCCGGGTGGGGGTTAAAACCTGTCCGGCCCGGAGCCCTCGGCATCGGCATCGGCCCCGTCGCCGAACTCGATCCGGTCGGTCTCGGGTTCGACGTCGCCGACGGCCTCGCCGTACGCCGTTCCGACGACGTAACTCGCCGTGAATCCGGCATAGAAGAGCAGGAACGGGATCACGATGAGCAGGCTCCCGTAGGTCAACACCGTGGCCACCGGGACGAACACGAGGATGGCGACCGCCATGGCGAAGACGCTCGCGGTCGCCACGAGATACCGCCCGGCCACGAGCGGCCGGGCGACGGCCGCGGGCGAGACGGCCGCCCGGAGGCGCTCCGCGCGGGCGTAGGCCAGGAGCGCCGAGGGGACGAGCAGGAAGGGGGCGTACGCGGCGACGAGGCCGGTGACGGCGTCGACGGGCGCGACCGAGACGGCCGGGACGAGTCCGTCGCCGAACCGGACCGATCGGGCGATGACGGCCGCGACGGCCGCCAGCGGGACGGCGGAGTAGAGCCCGGCGATCAGGACGACCGGGATGCCGCGGACGGCGTACCGTCGCTTCCAGGCCAGCGGCGGCGGGGCCCGCTCGCCGCCCGCGGCGGCCGCGAGCACCTCGCACCCGTAGCCGGCCAGCAGGAGCGCGGGCACGACGAGCGGCGATCCGGTCACGTAGACGCCGCCCCAGAAGAGCGTCGGGAGGGGGGCTCCGGTAGGCGATGGCGCGGCGAACCTTCTCCGGGATGGGTGTCCTGACGGTA
>JBDGUC010000030.1:0-17948 GCA_042216285.1 Haloferacaceae archaeon | reverse complement strand
GATGCTCTCCTCCATGACCTTCCCATGGTACCTCGGTCGCGTCGGTAAAAAATCGCGCGGCCCACCGGTTCTGACATGTCAATCGAATCTCCCCCGTGGCACCCCGGTCGTTCCCGCTCCCGGCGCCGATGTCGCCGTCCGCGTGTCCCCGGCGCCCGCCCCCGGATCGACCGGCGCCGGGGCGGGTCGCTCTCGACGGCCGTCGGGGGTCGTCCGGGGCCGGCTTTTTGTCGCTCGACGCCCCTCCATCCGTATGCCCATCGAGGACAGGGAGAACGCACACCTCGTCACCCACGCCCTGGCGAGGGACACGCTCTCGCGGATCCGCGACGCCGACACCGCCCAGGTGGCCTTCCGGAAGGGGCTCGTGAAACTCGGGCGGATCTGTGGCTACGAGATCATCGACGGGATCATGGAGACCGAGTACGTCCCGGTCGAGACGCCGCTGGCCGAGACCACCGGCGAACGAGTGGCGGGCCTCGACGACGTCGTCATCGTCAACGTCCTCCGGGCGGCGACGCCGTTCGTCGAGGGGTTGCTCAAGGCCTTCCCCAGCGCCCAGCAGGGCGTCATCAGCGCCGGTCGCGACGAGTCGGCCGGCCGCGCCGACGACGGGACCTTCCCGATCACCATCGACTACGTGAAACTGCCGGAGATCGGCGCCGACGACACCGTGATCGTCGCCGACCCGATGCTCGCCACCGGAAGCACGATGTGTGCCGTCCTCGACCGGATCTACGGCGCCGGATCGCCTCCGGGAGCGGTCCTCGTCCTCTCCGCGGTGTCGGCCCCCGACGGTCTCCTCCGCGTCGCCGAGCGGTTCCCGGACGCCACGCTTCTGACCGTCGCCATCGACGACCACCTCGACGACCGCGGCTTCATCGTACCCGGCCTGGGCGACGCCGGCGACCGGGCGTTCGGCACCGTCTGACCCCCTCCCTTCCGGTCGAGAATTCGCCCCCCGACGGTCCGTCCGACCCCCCGTGAATCTCCAGGCGAGTCAGCCGTCCGGTTCCAGTTCGATCCGTCCGCTCGTGGCGCTCCGGAGGCGGTCGCGGAGGGCGGCGGCCTCGTCGACGGGGACCCGCACGGCGAACGTCACCCGCTCGCCGTAGTCGGCCTCGAACGCGACGCCGGCGCTCTCCAGCACCCCGCGGACGGTCCCCGAGTCGTCGTAGTCGACGGCCGCCCCGAACCGCTCGCGCGGCCGTCGCTCCTCGACGCCGGCGGCGTCGACCGCCTCGTTCGTCGCGCGGGCGTACGCCCGGGCCAACCCTCCGACGCCGAGGTTCACGCCCCCGTAGCGGCGCACGACCGCGACGGCGACGTGTCGCAGGTCGCGCCGTGTCAGGACGTTCAGCGCGGGTTTTCCCGCCGACCCCGAGGGCTCGCCGTCGTCGCTCGCCCACTCGCGGAGCATCCGCTCCCCGGGACGCCCGGCCGAGGCGTCGCCCGCCGGCACCCGGTAGGCGGGGACGACGTGGGTGGCGTCCGGATGGTCCTCGCGGACCGCCGCGACGAACGCCTCGGCCGCCTCGACGGAGTCGACCGGGGCGACGTGGCCGACGAACTCCGACCCCCTGATCGAGAAGCGCACCGCGGCGCGCCCGGCCACGGTCCGGAGGTGGTCGGGGTCGTCGCGCTCGGCCATGCGGTCGACTCCGTGGCTCGCCGCCTTGACTCCTGTGCCGTCGGGGCGTCCCGCCGATCTCGTGGCGGTCGCCGTGACCGTTTCCCGCCGGATCGCCGACCCGTTCGGGCGACCCGGCGGCAGTGACTCACAGCAACGACTGTCAGCCCTCCTCCACGCCGAGTTGCTCGAAGAGCCCCCGGACGTCGTAGTAGATCCGGTGTTCCCGCACCTCGTCGTCCGCGATCAGGATCTTGTCCATCCCGTTGAGCGTCATCTCCCGGTCGGTCGGCGGGATTCCGCCGAACTCGCCCTCGTGGGTCCCGGTCACCGTCCACTCCGCCATCACGGTCCCGCCGTCGGAGAGCACGTCGTCGATCGTGACGTGGAAGTCGGGAAACGCGGTCCGGAGGTCGTCAAGGTACGCCTCGAACGCGTCGCGTCCCTCCACCGTCTCCCCGACGCCCGGATCGGAGACGACGATCGACTCCGCCGCCGCCTCCAGTTTGGAGCGGTCGCCGTTCCACAGGGCCACGTAGTCCTCCAGGAGCCGTCCGTGTCCGGTCGCGTTGATGTCTGCCACCAGTTGCCACCCACCGTTCCTTGTGTGGTGCTACCATATAACGCTATTTCCCGGGATCCTGAGTTACGCGATCCCCGTCACGTCCGGCGGCGGGCGCTCAGAACTCCACGCGACGGACGTAGGGCAGTTCGCGGATCGAAACGAGCAGGTCGCCCGGGAGGCGTTCGTCGGTGATGACGTGGAGTTTCGGATCGTTGGCGAACTCGGGATCCTCGCTGATGATCTGCCGGATTGAGATCTCGCGCTCGCCGATGAGCCGGGTGATCTCGGCGACGATGCCGGGTTCGGACTCGTCCTCGACCCAGACGGTCAGCACCGCGAGGTCGAGCACCGGCGCGAGGTCCATCAGACTCGGGATCGCGGTGATGTTCTGAAAGACCCGCCGGAGGTCGGCATCGTCGAGGATGGCGTCGGTCGTCGAGTCGACCACCCGTCGATCGACGCCGATCTCTCTCGCGATGCCCGTGTCGGGAATCTCGATCCCCCCCGAGACCACCCGGCCGTCGTCGTTGACCGAGAACCCGCGCTCCAGCAGGAGACGGACCACGGCCTGCTGGCTCGGACTCCCCTCGAACTTCCCCATGATCCGCTCGAACTCCTCGGGCATGCCGGTCTCCTCCGGTCGTCGTCCCCCCGTACTCGGTCCCCCCTCAAGAGCGTCGTGGTCGCGCCGGCACGCCGCGATCGTGTCGCTCGATAGCACACCAAAACCACCGCAGCCGATACCCTCAATACCTCGTGGATGGTTCATATGCGTGGGTTCGCCTGACACAGTAACCCGTCATGCCGTGGCCCCGTGCCACGGTTCCGCCTTCCTCACCATCCCTCGGACCGTGCGCCGTCGGATCCCCCGTCGATCCGAGCCAAGAGCTTTGCCCCCCGCCCTCCACGCGTCGTCGTGGCCCACGTCGAACGACTCACGGTCTACCCGGTGAAGGGGCTCGACGGCGTCGCCGTCGACGAGGCACGGGTGCGCCCGGGCGGCACCCTGGCGCGCGACCGGGAGTACGCGCTCGTCGACGCCGACGGCGAGGTGGTCAACGGCAAGCGGACCGCCCGCGTCCACGACCTCTCGGCGCGCTTCGACGGGGACGGCCGGGTCGTCGTCGAGGCCGACGGCGAGCGGCGACGGTTCGACCTCGGCGCGGAGCGCGAGCGGGCGGCGGCGTGGTTCGGCGCGTTCTTCGACCTGGATCTGCGGCTGGCGCGCGACGACGCGCTCGGTCACGTCGACCGCCGCGGGGCGGGCCCGTCGGTGATCGGCACCGCGACGGTAGAGACGGTCGCCTCGTGGTTCGACGGCGTCGACCCCGAGGGGATGCGCCGCCGCCTCCGGGCCAACGTCGAGGTCGGCGGCGTCCCCGCGTTCTGGGAGGACCGGTTCGTCGGGGACGGCGCCCCCGCCTTCGTCGCCGGCGACGTTCGCCTGGAGGGCGTCGAGCCCTGTGGCCGCTGTGTCGTCCCGACGCGCGACCCCGATACCGGGGTGGCTACCCCCGACTTCCGGGAGCGGTTCGTCGAGCGCCGCCGGGCGACGTTCCCCGACCGGGCCGACCCGGACGCGTTCGACCATTTCTACACCCTGATGCTGATCGCGCGCGTGCCGGAGCGGGATCGCGGCGCGACGCTCGCGGTAGGCGACCCCGTCGAGGTCGTCGGGCGGGACGAGGGCTGACGGCGCCCCGCCCTCAGAGTTCGCCCTTCGTGCTCGGCGTTCCCGAGCGGCGCTCGTCGATCCGGGTGGCGTCGTCGAGCGCCCGCGCCAGCGCCTTGAACAGCGCCTCGACCTCGTGGTGGGCGTTCTCGCCCGTCACCTCGGCGTGGAGGGTCACCCCCGCGTTCGTCGCCAGCGACCGCGCGAAGTGGGCGGCCAGCGTGCTCGTGAACTCGCCCACCCGCTCGGCCGAAAAGGACCCCGAGAACTCGACGTACGGCCGCCCGGAGACGTCGAGGACGACGCCCGCGACGGCCTCGTCCAGCGGGACCCGCCGGTCGGCGAACCGACGGATCCCGCGCCGGTCGCCCAGCGCCTCGTCGAACGCCTCGCCGAGCACGATGGCGACGTCCTCGACGGTGTGGTGGTCGTCGACGGCGAGGTCGCCGTCGCAGTCGACGGTGAGGTCGAACAGGCCGTGTTTGGCAAACGACTCCAGCATGTGGTCGTAGAAGCCGACGCCGGTGTCGATCCGGGCCTCGCCGTCGCCGTCGACGACGAGCGTCACCTCGACGCTCGTCTCGGCCGTCTCGCGCGTTCGCGCCGCGCTCCGCTCGCTCATACGCCGTCTCCGGGGGCCACCCTCAAGGCGGTTGTGGGTCGGACGGGGTGGCGCACTCTGTCGAACGGTCGTCGCCGGACGGAACGTCCGTCGTCCGCCGCGGCGTTCGTGACGGAGCCGTCCCCGGAGCGTCCGGTCCCGAGACCGGTCGATCACACCTCCGTCGCTTCCTCGAGCGTGAACCGCCCCTCGTACAGCGCGGTCCCCACGACGACGGCGGCCGCCCCCGCCCCCCGGAGCGCGCGCACGTCGTCGAGCGTCGCCACGCCGCCGCTTGCGATCACCGGGACCTCGACGGCCTCGACCACCCGCCGGACCCGGTCGGCGCGGACGCCGGCCAGCCGTCCCTCCACGTCCACGTCGGTGTAGAGGACGGCCGCGGCCCCGCGGTCGGCGTACCGCCGGGCCGCCTCGGCGGGGTCCAGCCCCGTGCCCTCGGTCCACCCCTCGACCACCACCTCCTCGTCTTTGGCGTCGAGGCTCACCACCACCCCCTCCGGGTAGTCCGCGGCGAGGTCGGCCACCAGGTCGGGGTGCTCGACGGCCGCGGTCCCGAGGATCACCCGCTCGACGCCGGCGTCGAGCAGGTCGGCGGCGTCGTCGTAGGTTCGGATTCCGCCGCCGACCTGGAGGGCGACGTCGACGGCGTCCGCGACGGCGGCGATGGCGGGGGCGTTGGCGCGCTCGCCCCCGAAGGCGCCGTCGAGGTCGACCAGGTGGAGCGTCCGGGCGCCCGCCGCCACCCATCGCTCGGCGGCCGCGACGGGGTCGCCGTACCGCTCGCCGGTGCCCCGCTCGCCGCCGACGAGCTGGACGACCTCGCCGTCCTGGACGTCGACCGCGGGGACGACCTCGAACGTCGGTAACACGCCGAGTGGTCGAGCGGCGGGGGTCCTAAAGCCGTCGTCCGAGGGGCGGGGGACGCGGGGCGGCGACGGGGACGGCGGGTTCGCCGGGCGGCCCGACGCCGCAACGCCTTTCGCCCCGGCTCCCGGAGCGCCGGTATGGAGCTGTTCGGGTCGAGCGGCACCCGCGGCACGGTCGGCGAGGCGATGACGCCCTCGCTCGTCCTGCGGGTCGCGCGCGCGGCCGGCACGGTCTGGGACGCCCAGGAGGCGGCCGTCGGCCGCGACACGCGCACCTCCGGGAAGATGCTCGTCGCCGCCGCCGCGAGCGGGCTGGCGAGCGTCGGCGTCGACGCCGTCCTGCTCGGTTCCGCCCCGACCCCGAGCGTCGCCGCCCACTGCGAGCGCGAGGGCCACCCCGCGCTGATGGTCACGGCGTCGCACAACCCCCCGGAGTACAACGGCGTCAAGCTCCTCGGCGACGACGGGGTCGAACTGACCGTCGACGCCCTCGAACGGGTCGAGCGCCACGTCTTCACCGAGCCGGTGGACGAGGCCCCCTGGGACGAGGTGGGCGACCTGGTGCACGTCGACGACGCGAACGAGCGGTACGTCGCCGACCTGCTCGATGCCACCGACCGCGAGGCGGTCGCCGACGCCGACCTGACCGTCGCGCTCGACCCCGGCCACGGTGCGGGGTCGCTCGTCTCGCCCGCCTTCTTCCGCCGGCTCGGCTGCGAGGTCGTCACGACCAACGCCCAGCCCGACGGTCACTTCCCGGGGCGCGACCCGGAGCCGGTGCCCGAGAACCTCGGCGACCTCCGGCGCCTCGTCCGCGCCGCGGACGCCGACGTGGGGGTCGCCCACGACGGCGACGCCGACCGCGCGGTCTTCGTCGACGAGACCGGCGCGACCGTCCCGGGCGAGGCGTCGCTCGCGGCGCTCACGGCCGCCGAACTCGACCCCGGCGACGCCGTCGTCGCCGCGGTCAACGCCTCCCAGCGGCTCGTCGACGTGGTCGAGGCCGCCGACGCCCGTCTCGAACTGACCCCCATCGGCGCGACCAACCTCGTCACTCGGATCCGGGAACTCCGCGCCGACGGCGTCGCCGTCCCCGTCGCCGGCGAGGGGAACGGCGGCGTCTTCTTCCCCGACTACCGCCTCGCGCGGGACGGCGCCTACACCGCCGCGAAGTTCCTCGAACTCGTCGCCGACCGGCCCGCGAGCGAGGTCGTCGAGCCCTACCTCGACTACCACTTCGTCCGCCGGGGCGTCGCGTACGGGAACGACCGCGAGCGCGAGGCGCTCCTGTCGGCCGCCGCCGCGTACGCCGCCGACGCCGAGGTCGAACCGGACACCACCGACGGCTACCGCCTCGATCTGGGGGACGCGTGGGTGCTCGTCCGCCCGTCGGGGACGGAGCCGAAGATCCGGGTCTACGCCGAGGCCCGCGATCCGGACCGCGCGGCGTGGCTCGCCGACGACCTGGTCTCGGCGCTGGAAGCGGCGCGGTGACCGGCCGGATCCGCCCGCGTCCGCCGGCCACTCTCCCGTCAGTCCCCCTCCAGCACTGCCCGCACCTCCTCGCGCGCCGCGCGCAATCGGTCGAGGTCGTCGCCGACGCGCCCCGTGCGCAACCGCTCGCGCTGGTCGTCGGTCAGTTCCGTCCGCGCCCGCGCCGCCTCGCGCAGGCGGTCGTAGTCGGTCCGGCGGGGGAGGTGGCGGATCCGGCGCGCCAGCGCGACGGTCGACTCGTCGGCGAACCGGCCGACCAGTGCGACGAGTTCCTCGCCGCGCATCCCCAGGACGTCGTCCGCTGGTGGGGGCCACGCGACGGTCAGTGGCTCGGCGTCGAGTCGTTCGAGATACGTGCGGTGGGTGGCGACCCGCGCCCGGAGCGCGCCGGGATCCTCGACGTAATGGTCGAGCTTCGAGGCCGAGTAGTCGGCGTACTCGAGGAGCTTCGGAATCGGCTCCGCCCCGGCCGGATACGTCTCGACGTACTCCCGGAGGTCCCGCGGCGGGCGGCGAAAGTCGACGAGCGGGTAGCGGTCGGCCGTCGTCAGGAGCGAAAAGAGCGCCCGCGCGCTGGCGGTTCGCTTGTACTCGGCGAACGCCTCGCGGACGGCGTCGTCGTACTCCTCGATCGGCTCGCGGAGCCGTTCGACCGGCGCGTCGAGGTCGGCGTCGCCGAGTTCCTCGACCCGCTCCAGGTCGGCGATCCGCTCCTCGACGGCGTCGAGCGCCTCGTCGGCCTCGTGGCGCACCTGCCGGAACCGCTCGTCGGCCTCGTCGCGCCGGTCGAGCAGGTCGACGAGTTCGGCGGCGGGGTCGAGCGCCGACCGCGCGGCCGCGAAGTCGCGCCCGCGAAGCCGGCGGCGGTCGATGGCCTCCGCCGCCTCCTCGAAGGCGTCCCGGAGCGGCAGGTCCTCGTCGAGCCCCTCGACCAGCTCGGCGAACCGCTCCTGGAACTCCACGTACGCCTCGAAGTTCCCCGTGCCGGTGGCCGACTCCTCGTATCGGTCGAGCAGTCGCGTCGCCTCGTGGTAGGCGCTCGCGACCGCCCCGGTCCGCTCGGTTCCCCGCTCGCGCACCGCCTCCCGGGCCCGCTCGCGCTCGGCGCGGACCTGTTCCAGCCGATCCGTCGCGTCCCGCGCTCGTTCGCACAGGGTGGCCGCGTCGGTAGCCATCGCGCTACCCGTACACCTCGTCGGGGTCGAAGACCCGCTCGCCGCGCGTCTCGCCCTCGATCGTCCGGTGGAAACAGGACCGGTAGCCCGTGTGGCAGGCACCCCCCTCCTGGTCGACCCGGTAGAGCAGGGCGTCGGCGTCACAATCCACCCGGATCTCCCGGACGTGCTGGACGTGACCGCTGGTCGCGCCCTTCTCCCAGAGTTCGTCGCGGCTCCGCGAGTGGTAGTGGGCGCGGCCCGTCTCGCGGGTCCGTCCCAGGGCCTCGGGAGAGACGTACGCGAGCATCAGCACCTCCCCCGTCTCGGCGTCCTGGGCCACCGCGGGGACGAGGCCGTCGTCGCCGAACTCCACGGCGAGTTCCTCCCCGTCGACGGCCGACCCGGTCCCGTCGTCGCTCTCGCTCATGACCCGACGCAGGCACCTTGGGCCGATAGGTCTTGTGTCAGATCACGCCGGCCGCCGACAGGAGCCCGAACAGGAGGTCGCCGTAGGTCAGCGCGACGACGAGGCCGACGAACGTGGGGACCAGAAAGGGGATCCCGGGCGAGATCAGCACCGCGTCGCGGGCGACGACCGTCTCCAGTCCCTCCCGGAGCGTCGCCGGCGTCGTCCCGTAGGCGTCGCCCTCGATGGCGGCCAGGAACGCCGCCGCCGCCCAGGGGTCGTCGGCGTCCGCGTCGACCGTCCCCTCGTCGGTCGGGTCGGCTCGACCGTCCCCTCGTCGGTCGGGTCGCCCCTCCTCGCCCGCAGTCGTGGTGGCCGGCGTCCCGCCGTCCCGCACCGCCGTCTCCGGACCGGCACGCGCGACGGCCCCGTCGCCGGGATCGTGGGTCGCGCCGACGCTCGTCGGGTCGCGGTGGTCGTCGGGCGCCGCCCGGAGCGCGGTCAGGGTCGTCCCGCGCCACCGGAGGTACATCCGGAGGGCGTCGAGGTCGAGCCCCGACCGGGTGACGCCCTCGCGGGTCTCGAACAGCCGTCCGTGACGCCCCGGGAGGCGATCGACCGGGACCCGGCGGCCGAAGAACATGAGGAGCGAGCGCTCGCCGGCCAGCGCGTTGTGGACGCCCAGCGCGAGCGGATACGCCAGCCCGACGATCACGGCGTTCGAGAGGACGGTCATCGAGAACACCCCGATGGCCGTCCGTTCCAGCGGGAGGGCCACGGTCGGGGGATAGTAGGTCGGATAGGTGGGCAACAGGACCGCCAGGGTCATCAGCGCCTTGGCGTCGGCGCCGCCGAACCCGCCGAGCCGCCAGAAGACGTACCCGACCGTCCCGACGAACCCCAGGCTCAACCCGACCCGCACCAGGAACCAGCGGTCGGCGATCCCCGCGAACGGGAGGCGGACGAGGGCGGCGTGGGCGAGCAGGACGACCCCCAGGACGGCGAGCGGGAGCCACGTCGCGTTCGACACCCGCCGCGTCCGCACGTCGCGCCAGGCCGCGTAGCCGAGGACGGGCACCGCCGCGAGACGGAGCAGATCCGGAAGGCTCCCGACCGGCATTCGTTCGGGGGTGTTCGACCGGCGAGTTAGTCGTTCCGGCCGGAGCGCGGTCGGGGGTCGGCGGGAGCCGCGGCTCCCGGCCGGGACGCTGGAAAAAAGGCCGGCGTCGCCGCGCGGTGGCGGGTCCCCTCCGATCGCGCGGCGCCCTCCTGAACGACGGTTCGGACGTCTCTGCTGACGACGAACGTGGGAGCGAGAAGCCCCCGTGTTGGAGGACGCGTGGTCGAACGCGCGTTCTACGCCGCAATCAGATGACGCGGTTCTGGAGGAAATCCAGGTGCTTCGCGTTGTAGACGATCTTGACCTCGTCGGAGGCGGGCGAGCCGATGCAGGTCAGCCGGACGTTCTTCTCCTCGATCTCCTCGTCCGAGAGGATCTGCTGCATGTCCATCTCGATCTCCCCCTCCTTCAGGATGGACGCACAGTTCGCGCAGGCACCGGCCCGGCAGGAGAACGGCCAGTCGTAGCCCTGGGCCTCGGCGGCCTCCAGAATGTACTCGCCCTGGTTGACCTCGAGCGTTCCGTAGTCCTCGTCGTCGAGCCCGGCGTCGGCGGCCTTGTCGAAGAGGTCGCCGTCGTCGAGCGACCAGTCCTGGTCGTCCATCGCTTCGTAGTTGAGGTATTCTACCGTGGGCATCGAGCGAGCGTGTGGACGCCAAACGGTTAGACTTTGCTGTTCCGCGTCAGGACCCCGAGACGGCGCGCCAGCTAGCGATCGCCGCTCCGGCGGGCGTGCGCCGATGCGTCCGGGAAATGTCGGATTTCGCTCCTGGCGCCGCCGGTCGGCACCCTCGCCGCTCCGTGAACACGACCGTTTCGTCCGTGAATGCAACCGTTTCCTCCGCGTAACGGTTCGCAACGGTGATCGCCTCTTATTGAATCTCCTCGACTACCGCCAGTGCGCCATGATACCCAGGAGACTCGTGATCGTCTTCGTCGTCCTCACCGTGCTGTTTGCCGGGTGTTCCAGCCCCGGAAACGGCACCGGGACGGCGACGGGGACGGCGACGGAGACGGGAATGGCGACCGGGACACCGACCGCGACGTCGACCGCGACGTCGACTGCGACGACGACGGCCGGGTCGGGGATGACGACCGCGACGACGACCGGGACGACGACCATGACGAACGGGACCGCGACGACGACCGGGACGACGACCATGACGAACGGGACCGCGACGACGACCGGGACGACGACCATGACGACCGAGACCACGACCGGGTAGGCCGCTCCACCCCTCATTCTCCGACCCGCCGGCGAGCCGCGGCGGCGCCCGTCGCCGTCGCGCGGATCGTCCCGGGCACCGGTCGCCGCTCACCGGTCCGGTTCAGCGGTTCAGCGGTTCAGCGTGTTGATCGCCTGTCCGCGGGCGTTCTCCGCGGCCTCCATCACCGCCTCGGCCAGGGTGGGGTGGGTGTGGACCGTCGAGCCGACGTCTTCGAGCGTGGCGCCCATCTCGACGGCCAGAGCCGCCTCGGCGATCAGTTCCGAGGCCTCGGGGCCGACGATCTGGGCGCCGAGAACGAGTCCCGTCCCGTCGTCGGCGACGACGCGTACGAACCCGTCGGTGTGGCGTGGGCCGGCGGTCATCGCCCGGCCGCTGGCCCTGAATCGCATCTCGCCGACGACCGGATCGTGGCCGGCCTCTGCCGCCTCCGCCTCGGTCATCCCGACCGTCGCCACCTCGGGATCGGTGAACACCGCGGCCGGGACCGCCCGGTTGTCGAACGCCGCGGGATCGCCGGCGATGACCTCGGCGGCGACGATCCCCTCGCGGGACGCCTTGTGGGCGAGCATCGGCTCGCCGGCCACGTCGCCGATGGCGAACACGCCGTCGACGGCCGTCCGGCACCGGTCGTCGGTCTCGACGAACCCCTCCTCGTTGGGCTCCAGCCCGATGGCGTCGAGGGCGAGCGTGTCCGTCACCGGCTCGCGTCCCACCGCCACCAGGATCCGGTCGGCCCCGTAGGTCGACTCTCCGCCCTCCGCGTCCTCGGTCGTCAGGACGTACCCGCCGTCGGCGCCGTCGCGCCACCCGCTGGCCGCCTCGCCGAACTGGAAGTCGATCCCGAGGTCCTCGGCGCGCGTGCGGACGATCCGGGCGACGTCGGCCTCGTAGCCCGGGAGGACGTCGTCGAGCATCTCCACGACCGTCACGTCGCTCCCGAGTTTCGCGAACGTCGTCGAGAGCTCCATCCCGATGTAGCCGGCCCCGACGACCACGAACCGGTCCGGGACGGCGTCGAGCGACAGCGCGTCGGCCGAGTCGAGGATCGGTTCGTCGTCGAAGGCGAGGCCCGGCAGTTCGAGCGGCCGGGAGCCCGTGGCCACGATGGCGTGCTCGAACTCGACGGTCTCGGCGCCCCGCCCCTCGCCGCCGTGGGCCACTCGGGCCGTCCCCTCCTCCGCGAACCGCGCCGTCCCCTCGATCAGGTTGACGCCGTTGGCCTTGCAGAGCTTCTCGACCCCGCCGGTCATCCGGTCGACGACCCCCTCCTTCCACTCCATCATCGCCTGCAGGTCCACCGCCGGGTCGGCGTAGATCCCCATCTCCTCGGCGTGGCCCGCCTCGTGGGCGAGCCCCGCCCCCGTGATGAGCGCCTTCGAGGGGATGCAGCCGACGGTGAGGCAGGTGCCGCCGTAGGCGTCCCGCTCGACGAGCGTCGGGTCGAGTCCGCGCTGCGCGGCCCGGATGGCGGCCGTGTAGCCCCCCGGGCCGCCCCCGATGACCAGTACCTCGGTTCCGGTGGCGACGTCTCCGACGACCATTACCCGCCGTCACGGGCGGCAGGTAGTAAAAGCGCCGGGGACCCGCCCCGGCGGGTCCCCTCCGGCCGGCCGTCGCCGTCGCCTCATTCGAGTTCCAGCAACAGGCGCGCGGGGTTCTCCAGCAACGCCTTGACGTGGTTGGTGAAGCGGGCCGCGACCGCGCCGTCGACGACGCGGTGATCGACCGAGAGCGACAGGGGGAGGGTCTTGCGGGCGACCACCTCGCCGTCGACGACGTGGGGCCGGTCCCTGATCGCTCCGAGCGCCAGGACGGCCACCTCCGGGTAGTTGACGATGGGCGTCGCGTACTCGCCGCCGATCGTCCCCACGTTGGTGATCGTGAACGTCCCGCCCTGGAGTTCCTCGCGGGCGATGGTCCGCTCGCGCGCCCGCTCCGTGCGCTCCGCGATCTCCCGGGCGAGCGTCTCCAGCCCCTTCGCGTCGGCGTCCGCGATCACCGGCACCATCAGCCCCGCGTCCGTCGCCGTCGCAACGCCGACGTTGTACTCGTCGCGCAACACGATCTCCCCGCGTTCCTCGTCGAGCTGGGCGTTCACGTACGGGAACGCCCGGAGCCCGGCGACGACCGCCTTCGTCACGAGCGGCAGGTAGGTGAGCCGGACCGACGCCGCCTCGTTGAGTTCCTCGCGGAGCGCCACGAGGTCGGTCGCGTCGACGACGTCGTGGTGAGTGACGTGGGGGGCCGTGAACTTCGCCCGCTCCATCCGCTCGCCGATCGTCCGCCGGACCCCGCGGTAGGGTACCCGCTCGCCGGAGGGACGGCCCTCCTCGGCCGCCGCGGTCCCGGCGGGCGTCGGGGTCGACTCCTCCGACGGCCTCCGTGCCGGTGTCGCCCCGGGCCCCTCGACGGCCGCGGCGGGCCCGCCGACCTCCTGCGTCGCGGCGTACGCGCGCACCTGCTCGGCCGTCACGAACGGCTCGCCGTCCCGGGTCTCGTCGGTCGGGACGTCGTCGATGTCGACCCCCGCCTCCTCGGCGAGTCGCCGGGTCGCCGGCGCGGCGAGCGTCCGCTCGCGCTCGGCCGGCGTCGGTCCGGTCCCCGTCGCCGTGATCGCCCCGCGCTCCTGGATCTCCTCGCGTTCCTCGCTCTCTCCGGCGTCGCCGGTCGCGGCGGCGCCGGTGCGCTCGCCTCCGGCCTCGCCGCCCTCCGTCGCGTCGTCCTCCGTCGCGTCGTCCTCCGTCGCGTCGTCCTCCGTCGCCGCCGTCCGCACGTCGACCTCGGTCACCCTGCCGCCGGGCCCGCTCCCGGCGACGGCGTCGAGGCTCACGCCGAGTTCGCGGGCCAGCCGACGGACGCTCGGCGGCGCGACCGCACCGCCGGAGCGGCCGGTCGCCCCCCTCTCGTCCGCCGCCGTGGACGTCCCCTCCGCGTCTCCCCTCCGGGCCGTCCCGTCGTCCGCGCCGGGTTCCGGCGTCTCCGCCGCCCTCCCCTCTTCGTCGGTCTCCGGCGCCCCGGCCGTCTCCTCGCCGCTCTCCGTCTCCCCCTCGTCGGGCACGTCGAACGAGATGATCACCTCGCCGACAGGGACGACGTCGCCGGGGGCGGCGTGGAGGTCGTGGACGGTCCCCTCGTAGGGCGACGGAATCTCGACCAGCGCCTTGTCGGTCTCGACCTCGGCGACCGGCTGGTCCTCGGTCACGGGGTCGCCGGGTTCGACGAGCCACTCGACGAGTTCCCCCTCGGCGACCCCCTCGCCGACGTCGGGGAGCCTGAACTCGTGGATCATCTAGAACTCCGCGGCCTCCCGGATGCCCTCCTCGATCCGCGTCACCGAGGGCAGGTAGTAATCTTCGAGCGCGTACAGCGGGTAGGGCACGTCGTAGCCCGTCACGCGGACCACGGGCGCCTCCTGGTAGAGCAGCGCCTCCTCCTGCAAGATCGCGGTGATCTCGCCGCCGAGCCCGCCCGTCCGGGGGGCCTCGTGGACGACGACGGCCCGGCCGGTCGTCCGGAACGAGTCGACGAGCGTCTCGCGGTCGAGCGGCGAGACCGTGCGGAGGTCGACGACTTCGACGTCGATGTCCGGGGAGAGGTTCTCGGCCGCCTCGATCGTCGCGTGGGTCATCGCTCCCCACGCGATCGCCGTCACGTCGCTCCCCGTCCGGCGAACCGCCGCCTCGCCGATGGGCGTCGTGTAGGACCCCTCGGGGACCTCCTCGCGGAACGCGCGGTAGATGAGCTTCGGTTCGAGGAAGATCACGGGGTCGGGATCGCGGATGGCCGAGAGGAGCAGGCCTTTGGTGTCGGCCGGCGTCGAGGGAACGACCACCTTCAGCCCCGCCTCGTGGGCGTAGAACGCCTCCTTGGACTCGGAGTGGTGTTCCGGCGCCCGGATGCCGCCGCCGTAGGGGGCCCGGATCGTCAGCGGGACGGTGACGGTCCCGCGGCTCCGGCTCCGCAGGCGGGCGGCGTGGCTGACGATCTGGTCGAAGGCGGGATACATGAACCCGGAGAACTGGATCTCGGCGACGGGGCGGAGCCCGTAGGCGGCCATGCCGATCGACGTGCCGACGATCCCCGACTCGGCGAGCGGGGTGTCGATCACCCGGTCGTCGCCGAACTCGTCGTGGAGTCCCTCGGTGGCGCGAAAGACCCCCCCGTTCTCGCCCACGTCCTCGCCGAGGACGATCACGTCCTCGTCGCGGTCCAGTTCGGTGTGGAGCGCGTCGCGGACGGCCCCCACGAGCGTCAGGCTCCGCGTACTCCGCGCCTCCCCGGCGGTCGATTCGGCGTCGTCGGTGTCGTGTTCCTCGTCGGTGGCCATCTGTCAGTCCCGGCGGATCGTCGCGTCGCCGTGTTCCTCGCGGAGCCGTTCGAGCGCCGCGCGCTGTGCGTCGAGGGCCGGCGTCGGTTCCGCGAAGACGTGCTCGAACATCTCGCCCGGCTCCGGCCGGGGGGTGGATTCGGCCGCCTCGACGGCGTCGCTCACGATCCCCTCGACCTCCGCCCCGATCGCGTCGACGCGCTCGTCGTCCAGTCGGCCCGTCTCGCGCAGGAACCGTTCGAGCCGCGGGATCGGATCGAGCTTCCGCCAGCGCTCGACCTCCGCGTCGTCGCGGTAGACGGTCGGATCGTCGGCGGTCGTGTGGGCGCCGAAGCGGTACATCACGGCCTCGATCAGCGTCGGTCGGGACTCCCCCTCGTCGGGGTCCCGGGCCTTCTCGACGGCCGCCGTCGTCGCCGCGTAGACCGCGAGCGGGTCCATCCCGTCGACCTGGACGCCCTCGAAGCCGTACGCCCCGGCCTTCTGGGCGATGGTCTCGCTCGCCGTCTGGCGCTCGCGCGGCACCGAGATGGCCCACTGGTTGTTGTTGCACAGGAAGACCGTCGGCGTGTCGAAGACGCCGGCGAAGTTCAGCCCCTCGTGGAAGTCGCCCTCGCTGGTCGCGCCGTCGCCGAAGTTGACCAGCGAGACCGTGGGGTCGCCGCTGAGCTTCGCCGCCCAGGAGAACCCCACGGCGTGGGGGATCTGCGTCCCGATCGGCACCGCCACGGGGAAGACGTTCTCCTCGGCCCGGCGGTTGCCCCGCTCGTCGCCCATCCAGTACCGGAGGATCCGGTCGAGCGGCAGGCCGCGGATCCAGCCGGCGACGTGCTCCCGGTAGCTCGGAAACAGCCAGTCGCGCTCGCTCAGAGCGTGGACGCTCCCCACCTGGGCGGCCTCCTGTCCCGAGAGGGGCGGGTACGTCCCCATCCGCCCCTGTCGCTGGAGGTTGACCGCCCGCCGGTCGAACTGGCGGGCCAGGCGCATCTCGCGGTAGATCGCGACGAGTTCCCGATCGTCGAGGTCCGGTACGTCGCCGACGGCCGTTCCCTCCTCGTCGAGCACTCGGACGGGGTCGTCCGGAGCGCGCCGGAGGAGGCTCACGGCACCACCCGCCGGTCCCGATCCATAGCTCGAACCTCTGTCGCCCGCGTAATATGGCTTTCGCGCCCGCCGGTCGCGTCTCCGCTCCCCGGTTCCGTCGCCACCCGCTCGGTCGCGGTCCGTCCGCTCCCGACGCCGCATCCGGCGTGTCCCGGGTCGCCGCTCAGTCGCCGGCCCGCGCCGCCCGCCGGGCCGCCTCGACGCTCCGGCCCTCCCGTTCGAGCGCCTCGACGAACAGTTCGCCCGCCCGATAGGACGAGCGCACCATCGGCCCGCTCGCACAATAGAGGAAGCCGAACGTCTCCTCGGCGACCCGGCGCCACGTCTCGAACGTCGCGGGGTGGACGTACTCGGCGACGTCGAGGTGGGTACGCGAGGGCTGGAGGTACTGGCCGAGGGTGACGACGTCGACGCCCACCTCCCGGAGGTCCGAGAGGGTCTGGTAGACCTCGTGGGCGTACTCGCCGACGCCGAGCATCAGGCTCGTCTTCGCGTAGACGTCGCGCTCTGCGGTCCGCCGGAGAACCGACAGCGACTGCTCGTAGCTCGCCCGGCGGTCCCGCACCGGCCACTGGAGTCGCTCGACCGTCTCGACGTTGTGGGCCAACACGTCCGGCCCGGCGTCGAGCACCGCGTCGACGAGGGCCGGGTCGCCCCGGAAGTCGGGCACCAGCGTCTCGACCAGAATCCCCGGATCGCGCTCCTTGATCTCCCGGACCGTCTCGGCGAAATGGCGTGCCCCCTGGTCGGGCAGGTCGTCGCGGTCCACGGAGGTGAGCACCACGTAGTCGAGTCCGATCTCCTCGACGGCGTCGGCCACGTTCGCCGGTTCGTCGGGGTCGAGGGGCTCCATCCCCCCGGTCCGCACGTCACAGAAGTTACAGCCCCGCGAACACCGGTCGCCCATCAGCATGAACGTCGCCGTTCCCGGTCCCGAACGGCCGCTCCAGCACTCGCCCAGGTTGGGGCAGTTGGCCTCCTCGCAGACCGTGTTGAGGTCGTGGTCCCGGAGCGTCGCCCTGATGTCGGTGAACCGCTCGCCCGACGGCGGCCGCATCTTCAGCCAGTCGGGCTTCCGGCGGCGGGGACGCCGCTGCGTCCGATCGCCGGAGCGTCGCGCCCGGCCGTCGTGGGTCGCCCGGTCCCCGTCCGACTCGCCCATGTCCGACCGTTTCGGCGCGCGGCCAAAAGCCTGCGGGATGGACGCGGCAGGTGGTGTGCCCGGAGCAGCCGCGACCGCCGGTCGGCGCGCCTCGCACGGGATTTATGTCCATGCGGGCTCGATCATCGGACGATATGGGACGAACGCTGACGGAGAAGGTCCTCGACGACCACCTCGTCGAGGGCGACCTCGAACCCGGTGAAGAGATCGGGATCGAGATCGATCAGGTGCTCTCGCAGGACACCACGGGGACGATGGTCTGGCTGCAGTTCGAGGCACTGGAGATGGACGAGGTCCAGACCGAACTCGCCGCCCAGTACTGCGACCACCAGGTCTACCAGTTCGACTTCAAGAACACCGACGACCACCGGTTCCTGCGGTCGGCCGCCGGGACCTACGGCGCGTACTTCTCCCGCCCCGGCAACGGCATCTGTCACAACGTCCACAAGGAGAACTTCGCGGCGCCGGGCAAGACGATGCTCGGGTCGGACTCCCACACCCCCACGCCCGGCGGGATGGGCCAGCTCGCGATCGGTGCGGGCGGCCTGGACGTCGCGGTGGCGATGGGCGGCGGGCCCTACTACTTCGAGATGC
>JBDGUC010000012.1:0-19491 GCA_042216285.1 Haloferacaceae archaeon | reverse complement strand
TGGCCGTCCCCAAAGGCAGTTCGTTTCGATGTCGAGGGATATTATACGCTGAATAGGCGCAATACCACGGCGTTCACGCCGTGGATACGCGCCGTCACTTGGGGAAAGTATCCACGTTCGACAGCACTCTGAGGTTCAGAATACTGGCGTTTAAGGGACAGGCTGTCCTATGTGGGGGGAGGAATCGGTCGGAACGGAGCGGATTCCGAGCCGTCCTTCGGAGGCGGCCTGTCCGCCCACGTAACGAGGCAATATCCGGAAGAGTAGTCGGTGAACGCTCATCCTCGAAGGGTGTGTCTGTGCCGACTGCTCAACGCGTGCACCACGATACCCCCGACTCTGCCGACGCCTGCTGGCGTCCCTGTGGCAAAAACAACACCGGGACGCCGTACACGGCCGAGGATAGGGGTACCGGCCACTTGGCATGGCCAGCAGTCCACCAGTCCGACGCTGTGGGACTACCCGTACCCGAAAGGGCTGGTAGTCCGGTGATTGGACTGCACACCTGAAACTCCCACCGCTCGGGATTCCTCCGCGTAAACGCGGAGGAGGATGTCAAGATTCCCGCGTAACCGGTCCGGACGGCGGCCGTACGACGTCGACGGTCGGCCCCCGACTGACCGTCGGTTCCATTACCGTCGAAGCTTCTTTTGTCCGGGGTCCGTATGGGCGCGGACGAGGCGGTGAGTGATCCCCAATGAGTGGACCCGTCGTTGCGACCGTGTCGGTCCCAGCGAGGGAGTTCACCCTCGGGTCGGCGCTGTCGTCGCTCGGCGGGCTTCGGGTGCGACTCGAACGCGTCGTCCCGGTCGGGGGCGAGGTCATCCCGTACGTCTGGGTGTACGACGAACACATCGGCGACGTGGAGGCCGCGCTTCGCGACGAGACGGACGTCGGATCGTTTGCGGTCGTCGATTCGGTGCACGGCGAGTCCCTGATCCGCGTCGAATGGATGGACTCCTTCGACGGCATCCTCTCCACGATCGTCGAGACGCAGGCCGCCATCCTCGACGGAGTCGGCGAGGCCGACGGCTGGCGGTTCCAGCTCCGGTTTCCCGACAACGACGCCCTGGCGGCGTTCTACCGCCGGTGTGTCGACGACGAGGTCCCCGTCGACGTCGAGAGCGTTCACGGCTGGGAGACGTCCGGCGGCCCGGATACGACGTCCGATCTCACCGATCTCCAGCACGAGACGCTCCGGGTCGCCCTCGAGAGGGGCTACTTCGACGTCCCCCGGAAGGTCACTCTCACCGAACTGGCCGCCGAGATGGACGTCTCGGACACCGCCGTCTCGCAACGCCTCCGCCGGGGCATCGATACGGTTCTGGAGGAGGTCCTCCAGGAGAACACGGCGGACGGGATGGACGGCTGATCCCCGGGGCCGTCACACCGGAGCCGTTTTGTATCCCTGGATACAGGACGATACGAAAGGTGGTCCGGGAGGAACTGTCGACCAGCATGCGCGTCGTCGAGGTGGTCGCGGCGGAGAAGGGGGTCGATCCGACCGACCTTCCGCCGCTGCACGACGTCGTCGACGCCGACGCGCTGGACGCGCTCTTCGATCCCGGCCGGATCGACGCGGGGCGGGCCGGACGCGGATACGAACTCCGGTTCCCGTATGCGGGGCTTGAGGTTCGCGTCCGGGACGGGGACGTCTCCGCCGGCCGACCGCGGTTCCGACACCGCTGACGCCCGGGTTCCGGATCCGCCGGTCGTCGGACGCCGTCGACGGCGCGAGCGACGGTTCACCGGTCCGACGACCGCGGCACGACGGTGGTCGTGAGGAGTTCGGCGAGGCCACGTCGGATCCGCTGGGAGACGGCCGAGTCGGAGATTCCGAGCATGTCCGCGAGTTCGACGAGGGTGATCTCCCGGGGGACGTCGAAGTAGCCCTCGTCCAGGGCCACCTTGAGGGCCTCGCGTTGCTCGGTCGTGAGGCCCAACTCCGGCGTCCGCGTGGACTCGACCGACTGGACGCTCTCGACGTCGACGACGACCTCGTCGTCGGCACACCGGCGGTAGAACGCCGCCAGGGCGTCGTTGTCGGGAAACCGGAGCTGGAACCACCAGACGTCGCCGTGGCCCCTCCCGTCGAGGACGACGACGTCGGACCGACCGATCGTCCGGATGAAGCCGTTGACGTCGTCGGTCCACTCCACCCGAAAGAGCGTCTCGTCGTCGAGTTCGTCGAGGACCTGAGCCTCCGCGACCAGGGTCGACTCCCGGAGCGCGGCCTCGACGTCCGCCGCGTCGTCGGTCTCGACCCAGAAGTAGGGGATCGTCGCCTCTCCCGTGGGAATCATCTATTCGAGCCGGACCTGGCCCTCCGGCTGGACTGCCATGAGGTGGCCGAGTTCGAACGTGTCCGCAGGAACGGAGAGCTCGACGATGACGCTCATGCGCGGAGAGACGAGAGCGAACGAGAGTCCACTGAGTGACACGCGAGAGACGGCATCGGCCGGGAAGCCAGTAACAACTGACAGAGTGACATCGTCCGAGCACAGACGACCCTCGCCCAAAGTCGCCTGGCTTAACTATCGAAGTGGATTATAACCGTCGCCCGAACGGCCCCCGGTCGGATCGCTTCCGGCGGACGGGTGGTCGGCTCCGCCCGGCGCTCGACCGCGTCGGGACGGCGCCGGTCCAAAGGGCTAACCGTGTGGCACGCCCAGATGGTGACGGACGGCCAACCCTCGCTGTGATACTCCCCCTCGACTCTCCCCGTCGGGTGCGGCACCCCCCTGGGCGAGAGGTTCCGCCGTGGACGGGTCCTGTCACACCGGTTTCCCGGTCTCCGCACCCATGTCCGCATTCGAACCTTCGTCCGACGGTCCGACGACGGAACAGGCGTTCCAGAACGACCTCGCCCGGTTGATCCGGGTGGCCCACGCCAACGGCGTCGACGTCGAGGGCGGCTGGGAGGACCGGACGCTGGACGCCGACGCCCCCGACTGGGGGATCGAGATCTACGAGGTCTCCAAGCCCCGGTGACGCCCCGATCCGGACCGGGTGCGCGGCGGCCCAGCGCCCTCCTCCCGTCCGTCAGGTCCCGCGGCGTCCCGCCCCGACGGGGTGACACGGGGCCGGGCGTCAGAGGACGTACCGTACGAGGTAGCGATAGACGCCGAGCGACCACGCCAGGAACCAGAAGACCACGTAGCCGAACACGCCGATCCGGAGGCGGCCCCGCCACGCGCCCATGTTCTCGTGCAGGTCGTTCAGGTCGACGTCCGGATTCGGGTCGCAGTAGAGGTCGGCGGCCCGCTTGGCCTGGAAGATCCGGACGATGCCGGTCAGGGCGAATACGAGCATGGCGTAGGCCTGGAGGCCGAGCACCGCGTGGAGCGCGGCCGGACCGCTCAACTGGGCGAGCAGGCGGGGCATCATCCACGTGACCATCGGCACCGTGGTGAGCGTCAGGCCGACGGCGATGACCTTCAGGTGCCGGACGAGTACGTCCCAGGTGACCCGCTCGACGGTGAGCACGATCCGGGCGCCGTGGAGGTAGAACGGGAAACTCGCCGTCACGGTCAGGGCGACGAGCGTGGCGATCACCCGGTCCGACGCCATCACTCCCGCTACGAATGGTCGGGTCCTAAACCCCCCGACTCCGACGCGCCGGCGCTGGCGCGACGGGCGGGCCGGTCGTCGGGCGTCGGTCACGCGGTGTGCGAACCGACCATGGCGTCGAACGAGTCCACGCGCGCGGCGGTGCCCGGATGCCCGAGGTCCTCGGTCGTCACTTCGAACTCGCCGGACTCCCCGGCGGGGAGGGACACCGATCCGTCCAGTTGCGTCGACCCCGAGACGAGGGTCGTCCCGTGGGCGTCGTAGTAGTTGCAGAACAGTCCGGTGACGACGCGGTCGTCGTCGCCGACGTTCGTGAGCGTCCCGCCGATGGTCAGCGTGTTCTCGCCCGCGTTGAGATCCGCGACCAGGCCGCTCCCCTCGAAGTTCTCGCTCGAAACGACGGTCCCCCGGACCGGCCCGCCGACCCCGATGGCCGAACAGCCCGCGAGCGCGGTCAGTACGCCGGATCCGCCGAGCAACAGGCGTCGCCGCTCCATACGGCGCGAACGGGGGTCCCCGGGATAACCGTACTGGCAGACGCCGGTCCGGCGGACGACGCAACCGTCACGCTAAGGGCGCTCGCGTTCGTACGTCCGTCAATGAGCGACTCCTCCGACGGCGCACCCGGCGACGGGACGGGCGGCGACGCCGCGCCCTCGGCGTCGACGGGCGCGGAGGACATCGAGACGCTCCGCCAGCGAGTCGAGGAGGAGTACGACTTCGACGACTTCGGCCCCGCGGACATGGCCCGGATGTCGCCCGAGGAGTGGGAGGCGGCGTTCGATCCCGAGACGTGGATCGTCGGCGAGGAACTGCTCGACCGCGTCCGGAAGGACCTGGAGGCGCGCATCGCCCGTCGAGAGGTGTTCGCGGCGCTCGACCGGATCGACGAGGGCGGCGAGGCACGCCTGGCGGCGTGGTCGGACGAGGGATACGCCGTCGTCTATCCCGACGGCACCGTCGAGGGAAGCGGTACCGTCCTCCGCGACGTGAAGGCCTCGATCGCGCTCTGCTCGATGGAGAGCTACGAGGTCGAGGAGCCCCCCGCGGAGTTCGAACTCCCCCGGCCGGAGGACGTGACCGAGGGGTCGGGGGAGTTCGGCAACCTGATGCTCCAGGTCGTCGCCGTCGCACAGGTGATCGCCGGCCTCGGCCTGGCCGGCGCGTGGCTGGTCGGTGCCGTCCGGACCATCGTCGCCCCCGTGGTGGCGATCGGGTTCCTGCTCATCGGGCTCTTCCTGTTCGGGGTGGTCGCCAACGCCCGGCTCTCCGACCGGTTCCGGGCCGAGGAGTTCCGCGACCGGCTCCGCACCGTCGAGGCGACCGACGCCGAGCGGCCCGAGTTTCTTCCCCCGTCGGCGCGCGAGGACGACGACGCGCCGGCCGACGCGCCGACGCCGACGCCCGGCGAGTCGGCGGGGGACGCGAATCCGCCCGACGACGGCTCCGTGCGTCGATAGTCGGTGGGTTTAAGCGGGTCGCTTCCCGACCGCCTAGCGATGAGACGGCGGGACTTCATCCGGGCAACCGGTGGCGGCGGGGCCCTCGCGGCCGCGGCCGTCGGGGCCACGGGGACCGCGGCGGCCCAGCCGTCGTTTGGCGGCTGGATGTCCGGGGTCGGCAACTACAGTTCGGTGGCCGATCAGACCGGGAAGAAAGAGGTGACGGTCAAGGTCGGCACGAAGGGCAACGGGGGCAACTTCGCGTTCGATCCCCCGGCCGTGCAGGTCGACCCCGGGACGAAAGTCACCTGGGAGTGGACCGGCGAGGGCGGCCAGCACACGGTCACGGCCCAGTCGGGCGGGGACTTCGACTCGGGGCTGATCGGCAAGGCCGGCGCCACCTTCTCCCAGACGTTCGACTCCGAGGGCGTGGTGAAATACTACTGTACGCCCCACAAGTCCCTGGGCATGAAAGGCGTCGTCGTCGTCGGCTCCATGCCCAGCGAGGGCGGCGGCGGTGAAAGCAGTAGCGGGCCAAAGCCTCTGGAGGACTACGGCGTGCCGCTCCAGGCCCACTGGGTCGGCTCGGCGACGATCCTCGGCATCATCACGACCCTGGTGTACACCTTCTACGTCCTGAAGTACGGGGAGACGCCCCACTCGGGGCACGGAGGTGGGGAGTAGATGTCCGCGAAGGGAAGCACCTACGGCGACATCCACCGGTACGAACCCGCCCGCGAGAGCACCGCGGCGGCCATCGCCATCGTGCTCCTGACGGTGATCGAGGTCGTGCTCGTCTCGATGTTCGTCTTCGGCCTCGTGACGGGCTGGGGACTGAGCGAGACGGGCAACATGTTCCTCGGCGCCCTGCTCGCGCTGGTGTTTTTCGACCTGGCGTTCATCCTCGCGCTGTACCGCAAGGAGTTCCTCCCGGACGTGATGATCGTCAAGAAGCGCCGGCGCAAGTGGGAGGACGTCCACACGCGCCAGGAGGACGTCGACGGCACCGAGTTCGGCACGGGCGCCTGGGACAACGTCAAGCGGGCGATCTACCCCTACTACAAACGGTGAGAGCATGAGTCTGGAAAAGAAGGACGAGTACGACCATCACGCCTGGATCAAGGACAAGGACCTGACGCCGATCGAGACGGCGTTCCTGACGGTCCTCGTCTGGCTGGACGCCCGGTTTCGCATCGTCGACTATCTGGAGCTTCTGGAGACCCTCTACTACCGGGTCAACCTCCAGTTGCCAAAGAGCCACACCGAGCAGTACGACCTCGACAACAAGTTCTGGTACTGGTATCCGCTGTACACCCTCGGATCGTTCTCGACGCTCGCGTACGTCGTCGCGGCGATCAGCGGGGCTCTGCTCGGGTTCTACTACTCGCCCTCGGCGGCGTCCGGCGCCTGTCAGGTGACCAGCGCGTCGGTCTCGTACTGTTCGATCGCGAACATCATGCGCGACCTCCAGTTCGGCTTCATGCTGCGCTCGATCCACCGCTGGAGCGCCCAGGTGATGGTGGCGGCGGTCTTCCTCCACATGCTCCGCGTCTACTTCACCGGCGCGTACAAGGAGCCCCGGGAGCTGAACTGGATCATCGGGATCGTCCTCATCTCGCTGACGATGGTCTTTGGCTACACGGGGTACCTGCTCCCCTGGGACCAGCTGTCGTTCTGGGCCGGCCAGATCGGCGTCGAGATGTCCCTCTCGATCCCGCTGGCCGGCGACTGGGTCGCCCAGTTGCTCTTTGGCGGTTTCACGCTCTCGCAGGCGACGCTCCAGCGGATGTACATCATCCACGTGTTCCTGCTCCCGTTCGTGGTGACGACGCTCATCGCCATCCACATCGGCATCGTCTGGGTGCAGGGCATCGCCGAACCCCACTGACATGACCGACACAGACACCTCGGAGACGGACGCCGACGAACAGCCCCGCGCCGACGGGTCCGGCATCGTCGCCCCCGACGACGAGACGCCCACCTGGCGGGAGCGCAAGGAGCGCCGGGTCGGCCTCCCCCGGCTCACCTACGAGTACTTCGAGCGGGCCCGCCGCGAGGACCAGGACCTCCGCCAGGAGTCCGACTACGTGGAACGCGACGTCCTCGCCTTCCCCACCTGGCCCCACGAGACGGTCCGCAACCTCTCGATCGCCTCCTTCTTCGTGGGGATCATCTTCTTCCTCGCGGCGACGCTGCCACCCCACATCGGCGCCCCCGCGAACCCGTCGAGTACGCCCGCGATCATCCTCCCGGACTGGTATCTCTACTGGTCGTTCGGCCTCCTGAAGACCGGCGACCTCAACCCCGTCCTGAACATCGTCGGGGGACAGAAGCTGATGGCCGACCGGACGTTCGGCGTGGTGATGAACATCGTCGTCGTCAGCGCCATCGCCGTCGTCCCCTTCCTGAACAAGGGGAGCGCCCGGCGGCCCGTCGAACAGCCGTTCTGGTCGGCGGTCGGCGTCATGGGGGTCGTCTTCGCGTTCACCATCTCGGTGCTGTCGATCAAGAACCTCGCTCCGATCGCCGTCCACCTGCTCTTCGACCTCACGTTCCTCCTGCCCCCCACCGCCGGCATCGTCACCTACGCGGTGCTGAAGACGATGCGCGAGGGGTACATGTACGACCTCAACCGGCGGTATTACCGGCTTCGCCCGCCGAAGTGACGGCGGCCGGCGACCGCCGACGCCCGGTGGGTGGCCGTTCTCCTCCGTTCCCGCGCAGTTCCCGCTCCGTTCCCGCGCAGTTCCCGCTCCGTTCCCCGCCCGTCGCCCGCGAGACCGGAGTCCGCCCGCGGCGACCCCGTGACGGAACGTGGAAGTGCGTGGGCGCGTAGGTCCCCGCATGGACGAACGCGGGGCGACCGACGGGGGCGGTGCGAACGGCGACGGGGGGGCCGGAAGCGACGCGGGGACCGCCGACCCCGACCCCGACCCCGACTCCGACTCTCCGGAAGGAGGGGACGGGGGCCGTCGGGAGGTGGTCGTCCCGCTCCGCCTCTACAAGACGGTCACCGTCTTCTCGACGCTCCTCGCGGTCGTCGCCGTCGTGTTCGGGTTCACGTTGCTCGACGCCGCGACGTTGCAGATGAGCATCCTCCGCCGGCTGATCGTCGCGGGGCTCACCGCGGTCGGACTCGCCCCGGCGTCGAAGCTCCTCAGCGCGTCGCTCGCGGTGCTCGGCCTGGCGGTGATCGGACTCGGCGCGGGGGTCTACATGCTCGGCACCCGCTTTCGCGCCCGACAGATGGGAAACGCTCAAGAGGACGGGAACGAAGGTTCGACCGATGGCTGACGAATTCATCAAGGGGCTCGGTATCTTCACCGGCTCCGGGCTGGCCTGGCTGGTGCTCGCCGGCTGGTACCGGACCCCCGGATTCGAGAGCGCCAAACAGCTCGTCGCCCCGATCACGGTGGCGACCGGGGGAATGAACGTCCTCGGAAGCCTTTCGCTCACCCTGATGGACGTCTTCTTCTGGTTCGCGCTGCTCGGTCCGCTCACCTTCTGGGTGCTCATTCCCGCGGCGCGCGAGGCCCGGAAGGCCACGGGCGGCGACGAGGAGTCGGGCTGAGCGCACACCGCGCGCGTTCTTCCGTCGTCGTGGACGCCGAGCCCCGCTGATCTCGACGGGTCCCCGGCGGGCGTGACGGCCGGCCCGCGGGCCGGACGACGCTTCCGGAGCTCCGGAGGATCCCGAAACCGGCGCCCGCGCGGGAGCGGGCCGCCTCAGACGATGGCGTTCCAGACGGGCTGGATGATGAAAAAGAGGCTCTGGTAGCCCGCGTACGCGAGCACGAGCACCGATCCGGCCAGCGCGCTCTTGGGGGGTTCGATCGTCAGGCCGTTGCGCGCCTCGACCTTGCGGGACTCGAACTCGAAGAAGTCGGCGATCAGCGTGCCGATGACGAGTACCGACACCACGATCCCGCCGTGGGACTGGAGGATGGTGAACGTGAACGCGTTCAGGATCAGCAGGAACGACGTGACGACGTGGGGGGTGTAGCGCGTGATGGCCTCCTCGCCGCCCTCCTCGGCCTGGTCCACGTTCCGCTGGTGGGCGAGATACCGCGTGACCATGTTCGCCAGCGCGAGGAAGACGAGCCCGTAGAGGATCACCGGACGCACCGCCTCCAGGGAATCGAGCGGGACGATGAACTGCAACGGGTCCATATTCGTACTCCCGGGTTAGACTCATTAGAGTTTTTCCAATCGGTCGCGCGTTCGAGCCGGTTTCCGGTCGCACCTGGCGGCGTCCCGGCCGACCGCGGGGCTCGCCAGCCTTATTGCGCGTCTGCCCGCGAACGAACCCATGACCGACTGGATCGGCGAGACGTTCACGAGCGACGCCGGGTGGGACCACCTGGAGGAACTCGTCGACATCGGGAACCGCATGGCCGGAAGCGAGGGCGAACGACGCGCCGCCGAGGCCACGCGCGACGCCCTCGCCCGGGTCGGCGCGCGGAACGCCCGGCTGGAACCCTTCGACATCCAGGGATGGACCCGCGGATCCTCGGCCGTCCGCGCCGGCGGGACGAGCCAGGAGTGCATCGCGCTCCCCCGCAGTCCCGCCGGGGAGGCGACCGGCGAACTGGTCGACGTCGGCCACGGCCTCCCCGGGGACTTCGCGGCGGACCTGGAGGGGGCGGTCGTGCTGGCCGGAAGCGACGTCCCCGACTGGTACGACCGCTTCCTCCACCGCCGCGAGAAGTACTACCGGGCCGTCGAGGGTGGCGCGGCGGCGTTCGTCTTTCGCAACCACGTCGACGGCTGTCTCGCCCCCACGGGGAGCGTCGGCACCGACGAGGCACCGATCGGCGAAATCCCCGCCGTCGGCGTCTCGAAGGAGGTCGGGGCGCGGCTGGCGCGACGCTTCGCGGGCGAGGCGGTGACCGTCGAGGTCGAGGCCGACGTCCACGACGCGACCAGCCGGAACGTCCACGCCGACGTCGGTCCGGAGACCGACGAGGAGGTCCTGGTGACGAGCCACGTCGACGCCCACGACGTCGCCGAGGGCGCGAGCGACAACGGGGCCGGGACCGCCGCGGTCGTCGAGGTGGCGAGGGCGCTCGTCGCGCGCGAGTCGGACCTCGACGCGCGCGTGCACCTGATCGCGTACGGCGCCGAGGAGGTGGGACTGCTCGGCTCCGAGTACGACGCCGCCCGGCGGGACCTCGACGACGTCGAGGCGGTCGTGAACAACGACGGCGTGGTGACGGCGCGGACGCTGAAGGCCGACACGCACGGGTTCGACGCTCTCGGGGACGCCGTGGCGGCCGTCGCCGATCGGTTCGACCACCCGATCGAGACGACGCCACGGCTCGGCCCGCACAGCGACCACTGGCAGTACGTGAAGCGAGGGGTTCCCGGCTATCACGCGACGAGCGCCACCGGCTCCGACGACCGCGGCTGGGGGCACACGCGCGCCGACACGCTCGACAAACTGGAGGGACGCACTCTCCGCGAGCAGGCGGTCCTCCTGACCGCCCTGGTCGTCCACCTGGCCGACGAGGACGTGACGGTCGCCCACCGGGACCCGGCGGAGATCGCCGCGCAGGCCGAACGGGAGGGGCTCGCCGAGGGGATGCGGGTGACGGGCGACTGGCCCTACTGAGGCCGCTCGTGCCCGCCGCGGGCGTCGCCAGCGGACCCGTGACGCGTCGGCGCGGGCCGGGCGTGGGCCCGGCGCGGGCGGCGCGCGCCGCCCGACGAGACGGACGACGATCCACGGACCGACGGGCGTCGAATCCGCACGACGGCGTCGGGTAGTCCGCGCGCACGGGGGCGGCAGGTCTTTACCTGTGCTGGCGGTACGTGAGGCCATGACGGGGGTACGCGTGGCCGGCGTGGGACTGACGCATTTCGGCCGACATCCCGAGCGCACCGGTCGTGACCTGTTCGCGGAGGCCGCCCTGGCCGCCCGCGAGGACGCCGACGTCCCGCGGGAGGCGGTCGACGAGTTGAACTACGGCAACTTCATGGGAGCGCTCGCCGAGCGCCAGGGCCACCAGGGGCCGCTGATGGCCGAGGCGGCGGGGCTCGACTGCCCGGCCACCCGGTACGAGAGCGCCTGCGCGTCGGCGGGCACCGCCGTCCGCGCGGCGGTACGGGCGATCCGGAGCGACGAGGCGGACGTCGTCGTCGCCGGCGGGATGGAGCGGATGACCAACGTCCCGACCGCGGAGGCGACCGAGGGGCTGGCCATCGCTGCCGACGAACTCCACGAGGTCCGCGCGGGGATGACCTTCCCCGGCGCCTACGCGCTCATGGCGCGGGCCTACTTCGGAACCTACGGCGGGGGACGGGAGGACCTCGCCCACGTCGCCGTGAAGAACCACGACAACGCCCTGGAGAACGAGTACGCCCAGTTCCAGCGCGCCATCACCGTCGAGGAGGCCCTGGAGGCCCAGCCGATCGCCGAACCCCTCGGGCTCTACGACGCCTGTCCCATCACGGACGGGGCGGCGGCGGTCGTCCTCGTGAGCGACGACTACGCCGCAAAGCGCGGGCTCGACGCGCCCGTCGCCGTCACGGGCACCGGCCAGGGCGGCGACGCACTCGCGCTCCACGACCGCGCGCATCTCGCGCGCACGCCCGCCACCGCCGACGCGGCCACCGAGGCCTACGCGGACGCGGGCATCGACGCGGCCGACGTCGACCTCGCGGAGGTCCACGACTGTTTCACCATCGCGGAGGTGCTCGCCGTCGAGGCGCTCGGCCTCTACGACGACGGCGAGGGGATCGGCGCCGCGCGGCGCGGGGAGACGACCGCCGACGGCGACCTGCCGGTGAACCTCTCGGGCGGCCTGAAGGCCAAGGGCCACCCCGTCGGCGCCACGGGCGCCTCGCAGGTCGTGGAGATGACTCGACTGCTCCGGGGCGACCATCCCAACAGCGACGCCGTGCCCGACGATCCGGTCGGCGTGACCCACAACGCCGGCGGAACGGTCGCCAGCGCCGTCGTCCACGTGCTGGAGGTGGCGGGATGACGCGCGACGCCGGCCACGACGACTGGCTCGACGCGCTCGCGGCGGGCGAGGGCTACTACCTGGTCTGCGACGACGGCCACGGCTCGCTCCCGCCTCGCCGGGTCTGTCCCCGCTGTGGGGGCACCCTGACCGAGCGCGACCTGCCGCCGGGCGGGCGCGTCGAGACCTACACCGTGGTCCACGTCGGGACGCCCGACTTCGAGGGACAGACGCCGTACGTCACGGCGGTGGCCGACTTCGGCGAGGTCTCTCTGACCGGCCTCGTCCGCGGCGTCGACCCCGG
This sequence comes from Haloferacaceae archaeon, assembly GCA_042216285.1. Classification (GTDB taxonomy): domain Archaea; phylum Halobacteriota; class Halobacteria; order Halobacteriales; family Haloferacaceae; genus CAZMLQ01. The sequence continues at coordinate 7,210 of JBDGUC010000012.1, read as the reverse complement.
GGACGTCGCGGTGGGGATGGCCGTGGGGGTCGACGTCGAAACGAATCCGACGACGGGCGGGCGCGTCGTCGTCCTGCGGCCGCGATAGCGAGCCGTCGATCAGGCCGCGGTGGCCGTCGGCTCCGCCGTCGCGCCGTCGTCGCCGGCCGCCGTCGCGCGCCGGACCTCCTCGACGAACGCGGCCGGGAACTCGACGTGTGGCAGGAGGGTCGCGTCGTCGAAGACGACCAGCCGGGCGTCCGCGCGCTCGGCCATCTCGCGCCCGTCGGCGAGCGGCGTCACGGTCGCCTCGCGGCCCCAGACGAGCGTCGTCGGGACGTCGAGGTCGGCGATCGCCGCCCCGAGGTCGAGGTCGGCGTTGAGAAAGCCGCTCACGAACGACGCCACGGCGTACCGGGCGCCCGGCTGGTGGGCCGTGCGCCACTCGTAGTCGACCCACTCGGGGGAGAGGTTCGACGTGTCGTAGTAGCCGTGGTCGGCGTTGAAATACCGGATCGACGGCCGGGAGACCAGCAGGTCGTACAGCGCCTCGCCGGCGAGCGGGGCGCGCAGGAGCGCCCGGAGCCACGGCTTCGGCGGATCGGGTCCCGCGACGGTGGTCGGACAGACGAGAACGATCCGGCCGACGTCGACGCCCGCCGGTGAGTCGGCGTCGCCCCGCGCCGCGGCGACGGCGTAGGCGGCCGTCAGCCCCGAGGCCAGCACGGTCGGGGAGTCGAACTCCGCGAGGAACGCGGCGACGAAGTCCTCGTAGAACGCCGCCGAGTAGGTGAGCGGCGGCCGGTCCGAGCGACCGAACCCCGGCAGGTCCGGCGCGATCACGTGGTGGTCGGCCGCGAGGTCCCGAAACACGGAGCGGAACTCGCCGCTCGATCCCGCGGCGCTGATCCCGTGCAGACAGACGAGCGTCGGGTCGTCCGGATCGCCCGCCTCGGTGTAGGAGACGTCGATGCCGCGCCAGCGGAACGTGTGGTCGACGCCGTCGAGGGGCGGTTCGAGGGGGCCCGCGCTCTCGCGAAGCCCGCGGACGATCGCCGCGAGCGCCCCGGCGCCGAGCGCCGCGTAGCCGACCGCGCGTCGAAGCCTCATGGCCGGCGATACGGCCGCGACCGACGTAAGCGCGTCGTCGGACCACGGGGACGTCCCGACGGCGCCGTGCGACCGGTGCGGGCGCCGGACTCAGCCGCCCGATCGGTCCCCGTCGGTCGCGCTCCCCGCGTCCCGACGCTCGCGGACGCAGTCGGCGACCGGCGCCAGCACCTCGTCCGCGACCGCGTAGGGGTCGGTCTCGCGCGCCTGCACCGCCTCGGCCAGCGCCTCGACGCCGCCGAGACGGGCCAGTTCCTCCTCCAGCAGGCGTCCGGCGTCCTCCCGGAGCAGTCGCCGGATCGACTCGGCGTGACGCGCCAGCGTGCGCTCGCGCAGGCGTCCCGTGCGCGAGAGCCAGTCGCGGTGGGCGTCGAGTGCCGCGAGCAGGTCGTCGATCCCCTCTCCCCGGGTGGCGACCGTCTCGACCACCGGCGGCGACCACGACTCGTCCGCGCCGTCGTCCGCGTCCCCGGCCACGGTGCCGGTCGTCCGGTCGGCCCCGCGATCCGCGCCGACGGCGTCCGGACCGCGAGAGCCGGCCCCCGTCTCGCCGGAGCCGTGGTGACCTCGCCCCGGCGCGTCGCGCGGGCCGTCGTCCCGGCGTTCGAGCATCTCGCGCAGGTCCGCCGCCGTCCGGTCGGCGCCGTCCACGTCGGCCTTGTTGAGGACGAACACGTCGCCGATCTCCAGGATCCCCGCCTTGAGCATCTGGACGTCGTCGCCCGATCCCGGCTGGACGAGGACGACGACCGTGTCGGCCGTCCGGACCACGTCCACCTCGTTCTGTCCCGCCCCGACGGTCTCGATCAGGATCCGGTCCTTCCCGAAGGCGTCGAGCGCCGTGATCGCGTCGTCGGTCGCCGTCGAGAGGCCGCCCAGCCGACCGCGGGCGCTCATCGAGCGAACGAAGACGTCCATGTCGCCGACCGTCGGTCCCATCCGGATGCGGTCGCCGAGCACCGCCCCGCCGGTGAACGGCGAGGAGGGGTCGACCGCGATGATCCCGACGGTTTCGCCGCGGTCGCGGTAGCCCCTCGCCAGTTCCCCGACGAGCGTCGACTTGCCCGCCCCGGGGCTCCCCGTGACGCCCACCACGGAGGCGGTTCCGGCGTGGGCGTACAGCGCCGAGACCAGGCCCCGGTAGCCCGGCGCGCGGTTCTCGATTCGGGTGATGGCGCGGGCGAGCGCCCGGTGGTCGCCCGCGAGCAGGTCGTCGACGAGGGCCGGCCGGTCTTCGGAGGTCCTGGCGTCGGCCTCCCCGTCTTCGTCGGGGTCGTCGCCTCCCCCGTCCGTCATCGTCGCTCCGTGACGTGCTCGCGCACGAACGCGACGGTCTCGCTCATCGGCGTCCCCGGGCCGAACACCTCGGCGACGCCGAGGTCCTTCAGGCGGTCCACGTCGTCGTCCGGGACGATGCCGCCGACGAGCACGAGCGTGTCCTCGAAGGCGCCGTACTCCTTCAGCCCCTCGATGACCTTCGGCACGAGGGTGTTGTGCGCCCCCGAGAGGATGGAGATGCCGAGCACGTCGACGTCCTCCTGGACCGCCGCCTGGACGATCTCCTCGGGCGCGCGGTGGAGGCCCGAGTAGATGACCTCGAAGCCGGCGTCCCGGAACGCCTGCGCGATGACGTGGGCGCCGCGGTCGTGGCCGTCCAGCCCGACTTTGGCGACCAGACACCGGATCGGTCGCTGTGCCCGCTCTCCGTGCGCGCCCATGTCTCCGACTTCGCCGCGCCGTCGTTTTACTCTGACGGAGATCCGGCGGGCGTACGGGACCCGTCGCCGGCGCGGCTAGATGACGTCGTCCGGGTCGTGGGCCGCCCGCATCCGCCGGGCCTCGGTCGCGTACCGCTCGCGCAGGTCGGGATCGTCGACCGGACCGAGGTTGGCCGGGTCCGCCTCGACGGCCGCCGTCGTGTCTCTGACGTCGGAAAAGGAGGTGAGCGCCCGCTCCTTCCGGTAGTACCGCTCCCCGTCCGGCGTGGCGTAGGTGAGGACGATCAGGTTCTGCTCGTCGTCGGAGTAGGTGCGCTCGACGAGCCAGACGCGGACCGCGTCGAAGTCTGCCATACGCGCGCGTCGGGGGCTCGCGGGAAAACGTGTGAGGTCGCGCGGCCCCGACGGTCGGCGTCGACGGGCCGCCCCGGCGGGTCGCCTACCTGCGGTCGGGAACCCCCGGCGTTCACGCCGGGGAGGATGTCATACGTACTCGTCGAGGAACTCGGCCACGGCCGTGTACGCCTCCACGCGGTTCTCCAGTCTGGTGAACCCGTGGCCCTCGTCGGGGAAGATCAGCTTCTCGACCGGCACGCCGGCCTCGCGGGCCGCCGCGACGACCTGGCGGGCCTCCCCGACGGGCACGCGGGGGTCGTTCTCGCCGTGGAGGACGAACAGCGGCGCCTCGATCCGGTCGATCCGGTTGATCGGGCTGATCCGGTCGAGCAGGTCGCGGTCGTCGAGCGAGCCGTACTCGGCCTCGCGGAGTTCCCGCCGCCAGTCGCCGGTGTTCTCCAGAAACGTGACGAAGTCGGCGATGCCGACCACGTCGACGCCCGCGGCCCACAGGTCGGGGTACTCGGTGAGCGCCGCGAGCGTCATGTACCCGCCGTAGGAGGCACCCATCACGGCGATCCGGTCCGGGTCGATCGCCGGGTGGTCCGCCAGCCACTCGGCGCCCGCCCGCAGGTCCGCCACCGCGTCCAGCCGCTTTTCCCCGTTGTCGAGCGCCGCGTACGCCCGGCCGTAGCCGGCCGACCCGCGGACGTTCGGCTCGAAGACGGCGTAGTCGCGCGAGAGCAGGTACTGCGTCACCGGGGCGAACGACGGGCGGCGCTGTGACTCGGGGCCGCCGTGGACGTCCACCACGACCGGCGTCTCGCCGGGTCCGGCGTCGGTCGCGGGCAGGGAGAGGAAGGCGGGAATCTCCAGTCCGTCCGCGCCCGGATACCGCACGAGGTCCGGCGCGACGAACGTCTCCGGGGGGATGCCGGCCGTCCCGGCGCGGGTCCACCGGGTCGTCGTCCCCTCGGTGACGCCGTGGACGTTCGCGTTCTCGGTCCGGCCGGTCGCGGTCAGCGCGAACCGCTCGCCGGCTCGGTCCCAGGCCACCCCGCCCGCCACGCCGCCCGGGAGGGCCGGCGTGCGCGCGTCGACCACCGCGCTCCCCGCCAGACGCCCGACGGTCAGTTCGGTGTAACCGTCGACGTTCCGCGAGTAGGCGACGCGACCGGTCGACGCGTCCACCGAGACGCCGTCTACCTCCCATCCCTCGCCGTCAACGACGACCTCGAAGCCCGCGTCGTCGTCATCGCCGGCGTCGTGCCCCTCGCTCCCCGCTCCCCTGCCGTCGGCCGCCACGCGCTCCAGCCGGAGCGTGTCGCTCGCGCGGTCGGTGACGAGATAGAGCCACTCGCCGTCGGGGCCCCACTCGACGCTCCCGTACCGCGCCTCGTCTCCGGCCGGCGTACAGCGGTGCCGCTCGCCAGTCGCCGGATCGAGGAGGTGGACGTCCTGGTCGTAACTGGAGCGGGACTCGACCAGGGCGAGGCGGTCCCCGTCGGGGCGCCAGCCGGCAACGTCGAACCAGCCGTCGGTCTCGTGGACGCGCTCGGCCGTGTGTGCGTCGCGGTCCTGCACGTAGACGTCGAACGCCGACTCGTCGCGGCGGTTGGCGGCGAACGCCACCCGCTCGCCGTCGGGGCGCCACCCGCCCCAGCGGTGTTTCGCGTCCGGTCGATCGGTGAGGGGACTCGTCTCCCCCGACCCGGGGACACACCGGAAGAGCTGGACGCGCTCGTTGCCCTCCGCGTCACGGCCGAACGCGAACTCCCCGCGCTCGGGCGACCACTCGACGAAGGTGATCCGGTCGTCGCCGAACGTCCGCTGTGTGGGCCAGCCCTCCGGACGGTCGACGGTCCAGACCTGCGGGACGCCGGTCGTGTCCATCAGGAAGGCGAGGTCGCCGTCCGGGGCGAACGAGGCGCCGTAGGCGCTCCGGACGGTGAGATACCGCTCCACGCCGAACGACGGGGGAGATTCCGTCACGGCTCCTCGTACCGGTCCGGGTACCATTAAGTCCGCCGCCGGTCGGCGGGCGTGTCGCCGTCCCCATGGGACGCCGGCGTGCCGGGAGGGGAGGCGCGACGGCGCTCCAGCCCTACAGCAACCCCTCGTCTTTCATCGCCGCGACGACGTCGTCGACGAGCGTCTCCGCCGAGTCGTATGGGAACTCCTGGTGGGAGCCGATGGTCGCCGCGAGTTCCATCGCGGTGTAGCTCCGGTCGCCGACCTCGAACGTCGTCATCGGGCCGTCCGGGAGGGCCGGTACGAGCTCCATCTGGTCGGCGACCGGGAACTCCGCGTCCCCGAAGGCGGCGACGAGTTGCTCGCGGAACTCCCGTTCGGCGCGTGACGTCATACCCCCCCGTCGTGACGAGAGTCCGAAAAGGGTTCCGGAACGCTCGCCGGCGCGGCCGGCCCGATCCGAACCGGTGGATTCAGTACGGCCCGAATCCAACCGCCGGGCATGAGCCAGACGGACCTCTCTCGCCGGGCGCTGCTCCGGACCGCAGCCGCGGGCGGAGCGGCCGCGACGGGGGCGGCCGCGACGGCCGGGACCGCGGCGGCCCAGCCGTCGTTTGGCGGCTGGATGTCCGGGGTCGGCAACTACAGTTCGGTGGCCGATCAGACCGGGAAGAAAGAGGTGACGGTCAAGGTCGGCACGAAGGGCAACGGGGGCAACTTCGCGTTCGATCCCCCGGCCGTGCAGGTCGACCCCGGGACGAAAGTCACCTGGGAGTGGACCGGCGAGGGCGGCCAGCACACGGTCACGGCCCAGTCGGGCGGGGACTTCGACTCGGGGCTGATCGGCAAGGCCGGCGCCACCTTCTCCCAGACGTTCGACTCCGAGGGCGTGGTGAAATACTACTGTACGCCCCACAAGTCCCTGGGCATGAAAGGCGTCGTCGTCGTCGGCTCCATGCCCAGCGAGGGCGGCGGCGGTGGCGGCGGCGGCGGCGGTGGCGGCGGCGTCCCGCAGGTCCCACAGAGCGCCCTGACGCTCGGCGTCGCGACCACGGTGGCGATGCTCGCCACGCTCGGCCTCGCGTTCGTGTTCCTCAAATACGGCGGCGGGGTCGCGCCGGAGTAGGTCCCGTCACGCCGGGCGGCACGAGCGGCGGTGTGGCCGCTCCGGGCGACCGGGAGTCCACCGGGAGGCGTGTGGGAGGGCACGGGGCCGGCGTGGCCCCGGGCACGGAAAGGACGGCGACGGACGGCACGGGGCTATGTGCCGGTCGCCGTCGTGCGTGGTCGCGGAGCATGGTGACACGGACCGACGGGCTGTGCGACCACGCACGCCGGGGGTCAGTCGTCGACACTTCTCAATCTTGTGGCCGACGGGGTCACGCGTCGGCCGGATCAGCTCCAGACGACCTCGATCTTGCCCGCGCTGTAGGATCGGTTCAGCGCGACCTGCATCGCGTCGGCGTCGGCGCCGGCCGAGACCTGATAGTAGAGGTTGCCCGACAGGTGTTCGTTCGGCTTGAGCGAGCGCTCGCGGTAGTAGAGCTTCGGGGTGTCGAGCGGGACGACCGGGACCGTCTTGCCGTTCGCTCGAAAGGTGAACTCCTTGGGGAACGGCGCCGGGCGGGCCTTCTCGGTCGGATTCGACACCGTGATCGGCACCACCGCCCACTTGGTACCGCCGGTGTCCGCGGCGGTCGTCGGCGGCTGGGTGGGGGTGGCGGTCGGGGTGGGCGTCGCCGTGTCGCTCGCGGTCGTCGTCGCCGTGGCGTTCGCGGTGGTGACGGGCTTCTCGTCCCGGAAGGTGACCCGTCCGACGGTGGTCTCGAGACCGACCGGCGAGGTGTACGCGTCGCCGTATTTGAGCTTCAGGGGCGTGGCCTTCACCGTCCAGGTCTTCCCCAGCGCGTCGAGGCGGTAGGTGACCGTCCGGAGGAAGTGAAACTCGAACCGGGGGCTCCGCCAGGTCTTGGCCTTTCCGGGCCCGACCTCGAACGAGGTTTCGCCCTTGAACGTCGTCCACTTCCCCCCGTCGCTTCTGGTACTGATCGTCGTCCGGAAGGTACGGGTCGTGTTCGTGCGATTCCGGACGGAGT
>JBDGUC010000053.1:0-19530 GCA_042216285.1 Haloferacaceae archaeon | reverse complement strand
CAGTCGCCACAGTCGCAGTTGTCGGGACGGACGCTCTCGTTGTGCTCTGTTTCTTAGCCACACTTGCCGGCAACGTGTGGCTTCTCTCGGTGTTTTCACCGGTAGACGCTTCGGGTGTTGTCACTTGTCGTTGACCGGAGGCGAACCCGGTAGCGTATCCCGACCGTGCGGTTCGGTAAGTCCAAGGTCAATGTCGTCCGGATCGTGGGTGTCCAAGTTCGGGGAACCGGGAGACGAATAGTGTCGGACGATATGGTCCATATTCACCGTTCGATCGATTGAATCGGTCTGATAGATGTCCCGCGTGTAGTTGAGGAGGGTGTCGTAATCCCGGAGACGCTTCCACTTCTCGGGGCGTGGATCGTCCACGCCACGGGTCTCTCTTGCGAAAGTAGCCGGGATAGTGTGGTAGACGTGGTCGAACCGGACGAGCGTGGCGAACATGGCGACGTCGGCCTCGGTGAGGACGTCGCCGGCGAGGTAGCGCCGGTCGTCGAGCACCGTCTCCCAGCGATCGAGGGCCTCGAAGAGGTCCGCGACGGCGGCGTCGTACGCGTCCTGGGTGTCGGCGAAGCCGGCGCGGTAGACCCCGTTGTTGATCGGGTCGTAGATCTCGTCGATGATCCGGTCCACCTCGTCGCGGTGGCCCTGGGGGTAGAGGTCGACGTCCCGGCCGGCCAGGTCGTCGAACGCGACGTCGAGCGTGCGCATGATCTCCCCGCTCTCGTTGTTGACGATCGTCTCGCGCTCGGTGTCCCAGAGGACCGGCACCGTCACGCGGCCGGTGTAGTCGGGGGCGGCCGTCGTGTAGAGGTCCCGGAGACGTCCCTTGCCGTAGAGCGGATCGGGATGCTCGTCGGAGAACTCCCAGCCCTCGTCGTAGCGCTCGGGCCGGACCAGCGAGAGCGAGACGACGTCCGCTAACCCCTTCAGCCGGCGGGTCATCGCCGTCCGGTGGGCCCACGGGCACGCCCGGCAGATGTAGAGGTGATACCGGTCGGCCTCGACCGGGAAGCGGTCGTCCTCGCCGACCCGGTTGCGGAAGGTCGTCTCCTGGCGGTCGAACCCGCCGTCCTCGTCGGTCGAATCGGCGGCGTCGACGCGCCACTCGCCGTCGACGAGCATGTTCATGCGATCACCCGGGAAAGCGTGAGCGTCACGGAGGGTCTCGGGGCGGCCGCCGAAAAGGGCTGTCGGCTGGCGTCAGATCGACTCGACCGCGCCCCGGAGGCCTCCGGTCACCCCGCGGGGATCGGTCACCAGGCGGCGCTTCTGGACGAGCGTCCGCTCGATCGGTTCGTCGCGGTCGTCCGGCCCGAGGCCGACGGCCGCGACGGAGTCGGAGAGGGAGCGCGCGGCGCGACGGCGGCCGCTCGACATCGATGTGATCGAGCACCGGGGGCAGCGCCTCGACCGCCCCGTCACCGAATCGCACTCGGGGGACGACGACCTCCATCGCCGTCCCCGACGCCGGATCCGTGCCCCTCGCTCCCCCGGGGGACGTATATACCTGCGCCCATCGTAACCTATATTTCATACCTGGTAGTAACACCGAGTGGTATGAGCGCAGACCAGGAGTTCGAAAAGTTCAGCGACGTCGGCGAGGCGGACGTGACGCGGGCCATCGGACAGGAGTGGACCGAGGAGTTCATGAACTTCTCGGACAGCGACGTCATCATCGTCGGGGGCGGTCCCTCGGGGCTGACGGCGGCGAAGGAGCTGTCCGATCGCGGCGTCCAGACGATGGTCGTCGAGAAGAACAACTACCTCGGCGGCGGGTTCTGGCTCGGCGGCTTCCTGATGAACAAGGTGACCGTCCGGTCGCCCGCCCAGTCGGTACTCGACGAACTCGACGTCGACTACAAGCCGTCCCAGGACAACGAGGACCTGTTCGTCGCGAACGGTCCGGAGGCCTGTTCCGGCCTCATCAAGGCCGCCTGTGACGCCGGCGCGAAGATGCAGAACATGACGGAGTTCACCGACATCGTCATCCGCGAGGACCACCGCGTCGGCGGCATCGTCATGAACTGGACGCCGGTCCACGCGCTGCCCCGCGAGATCACCTGCGTCGACCCCATCGCGGTCGAGGCCGACCTCGTCATCGACGCGACGGGCCACGACGCGATGGCGGTCTCGAAACTCGACGAGCGCGGCGTCCTCAGCGCGCCGGGCATCGAGCACGCCTCCGAGCACAACACCGGCATGGACCAGACCGGCGACGACACCTACGGCGCCCCCGGCCACGACTCGCCCGGCCACGACTCGATGTGGGTCGGCCAGAGCGAGGACGCCGTCGTCGAGCACACCGGCCTCGTCCACCCCGGCCTCATCGTGACGGGCATGGCGACCGCGACGACCTACGGCCTGCCCCGCATGGGCCCGACGTTCGGCGCCATGCTCCTGTCGGGCAAGCGCGCCGCCCAGGCCGCCATCGACGAACTCGGCGTCGACGCCGAGCCCGTCGGGATGACGTCGCGGACGCCCGCCGACGACTAGCGCCTCGTTTACGCGAGCGGGGAGGACCGACCCGCGAGCGGCAAGGCGCGAGACCCGGGCGAAGCGAGCGCCTCGTTCGCGCGAGCGGGGAGGCACGGACCCTCGACCCGGATCGGACCGCGAGCGGGACCGGCCCGACCCGTGGCGGTGCGGGGCGACGCTCCGGACGCCCGGACCGGTCGCTCGCCCGACCGAAACGCCCACGAGCGACGCGAACGACTCCCACCCATGATCGACGACTTCGACCGCATCACGCTCCATCGCGCGCCGACCACGGTGGCGGACGCGGACGCCATCGCCGACTGGCTTCGCGGGCACGTCGACGCGCCCGTCGAGGTGCGCGGCCGCTTTTTCGGCCGGTACGGCGACGACGACCTCCCCCGCGAGATGGCCGGCGCGCGCGTGCTCTCCCCGCACGACCCGGAGACCGGCAACCAGATGATGGGGATCGTCCGCTACGAGGAGCGGGCGCTCGACGACCCCGAGCGGGGCGGGGGAGTGCTGTACGACGGGCTGGCGGTCCAGAAGGCGTGCAACGCGCGCCTCCCGCCCGGGGAGGCCGGACTGGACCACGCCCACGTGGTGCTGACCGACCGCGCGCTCGGCACCTGGGGCGACCACGACGGCCGCTGGCACAAGCGGGTGAACGTCCTCGGCCAGCCGACGCTCGTCTCCGTCCCCGGGCTCTACGAGGCGCCGGCCAAGCCCGAGGCCTACTACAAGGCCAAGCAGAAACACGCCCTCATGTCCGGCGGCGACGCGCCGCCCCGCGAGGTGCTGGAGGAGGAAGTCGAGGGCGAGTTCCTCGTGGAGGACGACCCGCGCACGACCGACGCGCTGAAGGGATACGTCCTCCAGGGCGTCCACTACCTCGCGACCGGCGAGTCGTTCTGTGACGACGAGGGGTGTCGGCTGGCGAACCCCCACCGCCAGCCCGGCGTCATCGAGGCGCAGTTCGGCGACGACGAGTTCTGTTCCCGGCACGCGGAGCTGTACGGGTAGGCGCCCGGAGCGGTTCCGTTCTCCCTCTCACTCCCGCACCCGCCCGGCGGTCAGCCGCGCGTAGCCGAGCGCGTGCGTCGAGCGCTCGACCGGATCGGTTTCGTCGCACAGCGCCCGGTGGGCGGCGACGACCCGGCCGTCGAGCGTCCGGGTCGGGGAGCCGTCGAGCCGACGCCGGGTGCCCGGCGGCGACGAGCACGCGACCAGGGCGCGGAAGGCGCCGTTGAGCGGCCGCGCGGCCGGCCGGGTCGAGCGAGCCAGGTCGAGCAGGGCGACGCGCCCCCCGGGACGGGTCGCGTCGACCCAGGTGCGGACGGTCGCCGCGGGGTCCGCGAGCATCCCGACGACGAAGGAGGCGAGCACGCGGTCGGCGTCGACGACCGGGGGACGGGTGGCGTCGCCCCGGACGACGTGGACGTTCGCCCACCCGTCGGCGCGCTGGCGGGCCAGGGCGACGGCACCGGGGGCGAAGTCGACGCCCACGACGGTCCCACGGGGGCCGACCCGCTCGCGGAGGTACGGGAGGTTGGCGCCGGTGCCACAGCCCAGTTCGACGACGCGTTCGCCGGGCGCGGGGTCGAGCGCGTCGACCAGGCGCTCGCGGAGCGTCGAGGCGCCGGGGGCGTGCCGGGCGAGCAGATCGTAGAGCCGCGCCCACCGGCTGTAGAACGCCTGGGCGGCGGCGCCGTCGGACATGGTCCGACCGAGGGGCGGGACGGGGTAAGCCCTGTCGGATCGGGGGACTGCAGTCCGTCGGTCAGGCCGTCCGACGGCGCCTCAGCAGAGGTGATCGCGGACGAGCGACGCGACGGTCGGGGCGTCGGGACCGAGCACGTAGACGACGGCCTCGACGCCGTAGCCGCCGGTGTGATAGCAGACGACCGACTCGCCGTCGATCGATCGGTCGGCGAGCGCCTCGCGGCAGGCCTCCCGGACGTCGTCGCGGTCGGCCTCGGCGTCGACCTCGACGGTCGGGAGGCCGGCGTCGCGCAGGCGGGCGATCACCCCGGAGTCGTACCGGACGTTGAGCGCGGCGCGGACGGGAACGCCGGCATCGCGGGCCGAGAGCAGGATGCCGGCGACGTGCTCGCTGACCCCGAACTCCGGGTCCGCCGGGACCGTCGTGCGCCCCTTCACGTCGAAGATGCGCCCGGGAACGCCGGCCACGTCGTCGACGCCGGTCGCGTCGGGGAGACACTCGACGAGGTTGGATCCGACGGCGGGGATGAGCGCGGCGAAGCCGCTCGCGGTCGTGAGCGTCCGCAGGCCGCGCCGGACCGACGAGCGCACCTGTTCGGTGGTCCGGATGGGCCCCTCGGGGTCGTGGACGTCGAACGCCCCGGCCCAGTCGAGGAGTTCGGGCTCGTACCCCTCGTGGAGGGTGGCGAGCAGGCCGCCGGTTTCGAGTTCGCGGATGAGGACCTCCAGTTCGACCAGCGCCTGGACGCGGCTCACGTCGCCGCTGGCGAGGCCGTCGGCGATCCGCTCGACCGTCTCGCGGACGCGCTCGTTCTCGGCGACCGCCGGGGTGCGGTCGACGCCACCCTGGGCGTATTTCGAGACGGCCGACTGGCTGATCCCGAGCGCCTCGGCCACCTCGTGCTGGGTGAGGCCGCGCTCGCGGAGTTCGGTGGCGAGCATCGACCGGACCGTGGGGAGAAACTCGTCGACGACGACCTCCTCGATGAACTTCATCTTTCTTCAAGCAGGAAACCCCGCCCCCTTGGGGCGTGGAGGAATGCGACACTTGGCCGTCTGTCCAACTACTGCGTTCCGTCGGTGTCGAGCGCCTTGGCGCCCTCTAACATGAGCCCCTTCCACGTGTAGCCGCGCTCGTCTTTGAGTTCGCTCAGCCACTCGTACTGTTCGTCTTCCACCTCGAACCGTACCGATTTGCTCATGCATCCTTATCGTATCTGTGCAGTTTATGTGATTTGGTTGTGTTGTCCGTACTGTCGGATGACCGCCACCGCCACGAAAACGCTCGAAGCCACACTCGCACCACCGACGGCGCACAAAGAGCGTCGTCTTCAGCGTACCGTGGCGACCTACCGTCGCGCCCTCGCCGAATCGTTCGAGAGTGGTGCGGATACGCAGTCGGCGGTCAACGATATCGTCACCGGCTACACCCTCACGTCCTACGCGAAGGACGCGCTCAAGAACTATGTCCCACAACTTCGGGACACGTACAACGCCGAGGAGTTGGACGACGACCACCCCGTCAGGTTCACGAATCGGGGATGGAGACTCGACCACTCCGAGGAGCGAACGCACGAGTTCTGCTGGCGCGTCCCGCAGGCCGGACGGGGCAACGCTTTCTGGATTCCGCTCCGCATCAACCCCGCGCAGCGGGAGTTGTGGGACGACCTGCTCGACGGCGATGTGACGGTCGGAGAGTTCCGACTGCAAGAACACCGAACGACGTGGGTATTGCACGTCACCGTCGAGTACGAGGTCGCGGAACCCGAGGAGCCGGACGACCCGACGCCGGTCGGCTTCGACATCGGTGAATCCAAACTCCTGACGGGCTGTGCCCGTCGGGACGGTACTCCGATCCGACCCTACATCTACGACGGCGGACGCGCCCGCCACCTCCGCAAAGAGATGTTCACGACGCTCCGCCGTCTCCAAGAACGGGACGCCGAGTGGCGTGTGGACGAACGATTCGACCACTACCAAAACGTGCTCACGGACATCGTGGAGAAGGCGTCCCACGAAGCCGTCGAGTACGCCCGACAGTTCGAGAATCCGGTGATCGTCCTCGAAGACCTGTCGTACATCCGTGAACACCTCGACTACGGGAAGTGGATGAACCGGCGACTCCACAACTGGGCGTTCGCGCGTCTCACCGGACGCATCGAGGACAAAGCCCGTGACGCGGGCATCCCGGTTCGGAAGGTGAACCCGGCGTACACCTCGCAGACGTGTCACGCCTGCGGCCACCTCGGTTCTCGACGGTCGCAGGCGGCGTTCCGATGCACGAACGACGAGTGTTGGGTGACGGAGTATCAAGCGGACATCAACGCGGCGGCCAACATCGCCGGTCGCCTCGACCCGTGGGGAGAGAGCCTGCCTTGGAAACCGGCAGGCGATGACTCGCCACGGGACGGGAGTGGCTGTGACACCACCACGGGACACCGGAAGGCGAGTCGGGAAACCCGACAGACGACCCTCTCGGCGTACAGTTCCGAAACCTCCTCGCATAGCGAGCCTTCCCTTGGAGGAAGCCCCGCCGTTCACGGCGGGTGAGGATGTCACCGCTGGAACTCGTCGTCGTGCTGGATCCGGGAGGCCTGTGGCCCGGACTGTCCCTGATATTTCGAGCCGCGCTCCTCGCCGTAGGGTCGCTCGGCCGGACGCGACAGTTCGGTGAACGTGAGCTGCGAGATCCGCATCCCGGGCGTGAGCGCGACGGGGGCGCTCCCGAGGTTCGAGAGTTCGAGCGTCACCTGGCCGCGATAGCCCGGATCGACGATGCCGGCCGTCGCGTGGACGACGACCGCGAGGCGTCCCAGCGAGGACCGGCCCTCGACGTGGGCGATGAGGTCGGCGGGGAGTTCGACGCGCTCGATGGTCGTCCCGAGGACGAAATCCCCCGGGTGGAGGATGAACTCGTCGTCCTCGAAGCGCTGGTCGGCGTCCCCGGCGTCGTAGCCGTCGAGCGTCCGCTGGTCGCCCGCCGGTCCGAGGGGCACCGACGTCTTCGTGACGTACTCGTCGACCTCGTCGCTTCGCCCGGGGTGGATGCAGGGGATGTTCGTCCGCTCGAATTCGAGGAACTCCCGGCCCAGTCTGAGGTCGACGCTCGCGGGCTGGATCTGCAGGTCCGGATCCTCGATCGGTTCGATGACGAGGTCCCCCTCCGCGAGCCGGCGTCGGATGTCCCCGTCGGACAGGATCATGAGTGACGGGACGGGGGGAGGTGAATAAAAGCCCCGGGGTCGGCGCGTCCGAACGCGAACGTTTACCCCCCGAGCGCCCGACCTCCGGGCGTGAAACAGGCCATCGTCGCCCGCGCGGACCTCGGGATGGGCGCGGGAAAGCTCGCCGCACAGGTCGCCCACGCCTCCCTCCGGGCCGCCGGGGACGCCGACGAGCGCACCCGCCGGGCGTGGCAGGACGAGGGGGCCAAGAAGGTGGTCCTGCGGGTCGACGGCGAGCGCGCCCTGTTCGACCTGGCCGACGCGGCCGAGCGCGCGGGGCTGGCCCACGCCGTCGTCCGCGACGCCGGTCACACGGAACTGGAGCCCGGGACCGTCACCGCGCTCGCGGTGGGCCCGGACGAGGACGAGCGGATCGACCGGATCACCGGCGACCTCCCGCTGTACTGAACTCCGGCGGACTTTCCTACGCCGGGGGCGAATCCGGACCGATGCGCCGGGCCCACGAGCGCGAGCGAGTCGTCGGAATCGCGTGGTACGCCAGCGACGCCGACGGGACGGGGGGGCGACTGCGCGACCGACCCGAGGACTTCCGGGTGCGCGAAATCGAGACGGTCGACCCCGCACCGGTCGACGCCGATCCGGGCGATTACCCGTACCTGCTCGTGCGCGCCAGGCTCCGGGGGTGGGACACCAACGACTTCGTCGGGCGGCTGTCGAACGCGCTCGGGATGAGCCGCGAGCGGGTCTCGTGGGCCGGCACCAAGGACAAGCGCGCGATCACGACGCAACTGTTCGCCCTCAGGGGGGTCGGTCCCGGCGACGTGGCGGACCTGCCGGCGGTGCGCGACGCCGACGTCGAGGTCGTGGGACGGTTCGGCCGCGCGCTCGCGTTCGGCGACCTGGCGGGCAACGACTTCGAGGTGTGCGTGCGCGACCCCGGGCGTCCGGAGAACGCGACGGGGGTCACCGCGGATCTCCGGGCGTTCGCCGCGGGGGACGCGCCGGGCGTCCGGGAGGGGCGGGACGAGGCGGACGGCGGCGGGGCGGACGGCCCGGGCACCGGGGGTGGCGTCACGGAGGGCGGGGGGGACGACGGCGCGAGCGCGGTGACGGTCGCGGTCCCGAACTACTTCGGCCACCAGCGGTTCGGGAGCCGTCGGCCCGTCACCCACGAGGTCGGTCTGCGGATCCTCCGCGACGACTGGCGCGGGGCCGTCCGGGCGTACTGTGGGAATCCCGCGGACGCCGAACCCGCCGACACCCGCGAGTCCCGGCGGTTCGTCGACGAGCAGTTCGAACGCGCGACGCCGGACTGGCGGGCGGCGGCCGACCGGTTGCCCGCCCGCCTCGGACACGAGCGGGCGATGCTCTCCCGACTGGCGGAGGCCGACGAGGCCGACCCGTCGCCGGCGACCTGTCGCGCGGCGCTGTCGGCGGTTCCGTCGAACCTGCGGCGCCTGTTCGTCAACGCCGCCCAGTCGTACGTCTTCAACCGGGTGGTGAGCGAGCGCCTGTCCCGGGGGACGTCGCTCGTTCGTCCCGTTCCGGGCGACGTCGTCTGCTTTCCGGACCGGTCGGCGCCCGGCGACCTGGCCGTCCCGGACGTCGACCGGAGCCAGCGGGTCGACTCCGGCAATCTGGACGCCGTGGCCCGCCACTGCGCGCGCGGTCGGGCGTTCGTCACGGCGCCGCTCGTGGGCACCGAGACGACCCTCGGGGCGGGGCGACCGGACGACCTGGTGCGAGCGGTGCTCGACGACCTGGACCTCGCCCCGGCGGACTTCGACCTGCCCGGGAGTTTCGCCTCCCGGGGGACGCGCCGGCCGGTGCTCGTCCGGACCGCCGTGACCGTGCGCCGGACGCCCCTGACGTTCGCGTTCGCGCTCCCCCACGGTGCCTACGCGACGGTCCTCCTGCGGGAGTACCTGAAGGTCGACCCGCTGGACCTCTGAATCCGATCGTTGCGACGGATCGGTCCGGAACGGGACGGGTGGGGCCGGCCCGACCGAACGCGACGACCGACGGGACTCGCCGGCCAACGGACGGGCTTATGCGCCCGGGCGCCGATAGCGCAGGGCATGGAGTGTACGCGGTGTGGGACGCCCCTGGAGCGACCGGGGGACTACTGTCTGACCTGTCACACCGCGAACTGCGACGCGGTCGTCGTGGCGTTCGAGCCCGCGCGGGCGACGCTCTCGATGCTCGACGGCGAGTCGGTCGTCGGGGAGACGACGGTGACGACGACGCCGGAGGACGGCGGCGAGAATCGGGTCGTCCAGCTCCGGAACTTCGCCGGACTGGTGGCCGACGAGATCCGCCGCAAGCGCCCGGAGACGGTGTTCGCGGCCGGCGAGCGCGCGCCGCTCCGGGAGGCGCGCGCACAGCTCCACTATCCGTTCTACCGGGTCGACGACGAGCGGCCGGTGGAGGCGGCGCTGGCCAGCCGCGGGGAGCGGGCCCTGGAGGTCGTCGACCGGCCGCCCGGCGAGAAGCTGGGCGGGAGCCACACGACGCTCATCGGCGGACGCGACGGCCGGCGGGCGGTCGGCGCCGTCGCCGAACACCCCCACGTGAAGAAGGTGGTGCCGGGACCGATCGACGCCGGGGGGACGGGGTCGCGGTCGGGGACGCGCGCGAAGGTGACCCGGGCGGACGACAACGGCAACGTCCGGCTCCTGGTGCGCGACGGGTCGAGCGTGCAGGAGAACCGCGTGGTGACGACCGCGATGGATCGGGACACGGGCGAACGCGTCCGGGACGACCTCGACGAGGCGCTCGCGGAGGCCGGGCTGTCGGGCTGAGGCCGCACCCGAGGTCGAGGCGGGGCCGGGGCGACTCGCAGGGTTTTTGCCCGGGCCGGGGGTACACGTCCCTACTATGGCCGACAACGACGCGAGATCGGTCGGGAGCGCCGGCCGATTCGGTGCGCGCTACGGGCGGGTCGCCCGCCGGCGCGTCAAGGAGATCGAGTCCGGGATGCGCTCGGCCGAGGTCGACGGCGACGACGTGACCCGGATCGGCACCGGCATCTGGCGAAACGAGGAGACCGGCGAGGTGTTCACCGGCGGCGCCTACCGCCCCCGGACGCCCGGCGGGCGACAGGTGACGCGGTCGATCCGCGCCGCGTTCGCCGAGGACGACGAGGAGATCGAGGGCGGGGACTGACCGTGTACAGGTGTTCGCGCTGCAAGCGCGACGTCGAACTCGACGAGTACGGCGGCGTCCGCTGTCCCTACTGCGGACACCGCGTCCTGCTGAAAGAGCGCGCGCCGGTCGTCAAGGAGATCGACGTCGAGTAGCGCCGGCAGACGCGTGTCCACCGACCGGCCCGCCGCCCACGTCAACGACGCGACGCTCACCTTCGACTACGACGACGAGTCGCGCGCGCGGACGATCGCGGACGGCCTGGCCGTCGAACGGGACGAGATCGCCGACGAGCGCTCGCGCGCGGTCGTCGAGCGCGACGGCGCGACCGTCCGGGTCCGGGTGACGGCCGCCGACCTCGTCGCGCTCCGGGCCGGATGCACCTCCTGGACGCGGCTCGTCGCCGTCGCCGAACGGGTGACGTAACGAGATACGTGGGTTTTTCATCCCGGCAACCCTCCGCCCGGGCATGCAGGGGAACCTCCCGCCGGAAGCACAGGAGAAAATCGAGGAGTTGCAGGACCTCCAGGAGACGGCCCAGAAGGTCGCAACGCAGAAACAGCAGGCCGAGACCGCGCTCAACGAGTCCCAGACCGCCCTCGAAGCGCTCGACGGCATCGACGAGGACTCGGAGATGTACCGCGAGGTGGGCGAGATATTCGTCGAGACGACCTACGAGGAGGCCCACGACGACCTCGAATCCAAGGTCGATTCGCTCGAAATCCGGGTCGAACAGCTCGGCAAACAGGAGGAGCGCGTCCAGGAGCAGTTCGAGGACCTCCAGGAGGAGCTCCAGCAACTCCTCCAGAGCGGCGGTGGCGGCGGGCCCGCCGGGATGGGCCCCGGCGCCGGTCCCGGTCCCGGTGCAGGCGGCGCGTAGATGGCCGAGGACGACGACGCCGCGAACGCGGCCGACCGGCGGCCGACCGACGAGGAGGTCGTCGAGGCCGCCGCCGCCGCCGCCGAGGGCGTCGTGTTCGATCGCTACAAGCAGTCCCGCGTGGACGACCTCGACCTGACGGTCAGCTTCGAGGACGGCGTCCTCGAGGTCGACGTCTACGTCGATCCGCCGGCGGACGCCGACGTCGACCCCGACGAGGTCGTCGCCGCGGCCGTCGAGGCGGCCGGAGACGCGGTCGACGACCTCTTTGCCGCGTCCGATCGCGACTGACGTCCGACTCCGCCGGGACCGACTGCGAGACGCGCCCGTCCCGGTGCGGGGCGCCCGCGTGGCGACGCCGGGGAGACGGGCCCTCGACCGCGGATCCTCCCGTCTCCCTCCGAGACCGCGGACAGTGGCCACTCCGGGCGCCGAAGGATACAAGTGTGATGGGTGTCAACGACTACCACATGGCAGCGACTAACAAGGGGACGAGCGCGTTCGAGACGCTCCGCTCGCATTACGAGACGGCGGAGTTGACCTGTCCGGAGTGTGGCCACGAGGACGTGGACGGCAGGTGGCAGGCGCGGACGACCGGCTGTCGGATCAGCTACCGCCACGTCTGTCCGGCCTGCGGGGCGATCGACAAACGCGAACTCCGCCTCTGTTGAACGTTTTCGACCGTTCTAGGTGAGAAAGAACACGAGCACGCTGACGGCCAGCACCGCGACGATGACGGCGCCGGCGAGCGCGCCGCCCATCGAGACGGCGGCGTTGGCGTGTGAGGCGAGCGTCTCGGTCCGGTCGTTGCCGAAGACGGTGACCTCGGCGTGTTCGGTCGCCATGCCCGCGGTCACCGCTTCGCGGTCGGCCAGCGCCTCGTCGGTCAGACGCTCGATCAGCGCGACCAGGTCGTCGGAATCCAGGGCGGCGCCGACCTGGTTGTCCGCCTGCATGGTGTTGACGATGTGGGTGTCGGTCGTCATCGGCTCGGCGTCGTCGACGCGCCCGTCCTCGCCGGTCAGCGCGTCGACGATGCGGTCGCGCAGGCCGGGCTCCATGTTGTTGCCGTCGACGAGCACGTACGCCGTCGTCAGACCGTCGATCTCGGTGACGGCGACCCGGACGCCGAGCGGGCCGATGCCGTCGATCGGCTCCCAGACGGTGCGCTCCCAGGCGACGCCGAGGCGGAGGTCGCCGCCACCGAGGTCGGCCAGACGAGCGCCGGCCTCACGGGCGGCACCGAGCAGGTCGAACGACCGCTTGCTCCCGGGGGTGACGTGGCCGAGATCGGGTCCCGAGAGTCCGTCGTTGCAGTTGTGGGCGTCGACGAGCAACACCTCCTCGTGGCCGGCAGCGCGGGCCTCGGCGATCGCGGAGAGCCCGACTGCGTACTCGACGTCGTCGGCACAGCCGGGGGCGAACGTCGAGACCAGCAGGGCGCTGTCGCCGAACGCCTGAGCGAGGATCGACGCCTCGCCGTGCTCGACCCGGACGCTCCGGGTCGCGTCGCCGTAGGTGATGCGGTCGTGGGCGGCCTCGACGGCGTCGAGCACCGTGTCGACCTCGCGCTCGGTGACGAGGTTGAAGTCGTGGCCCGCGGTGGCGTGCGGGGGAAAGGCCAGTCCCTCGGACCGGCGTGCGACCCGTTCGGGGAGGTTACCGCCGCCGATCTCGCCCATCGGGCCCGGGTGGATCATCGGGAGGACGAACCGGGCCTTCTCGGTGCCGTCGGGCCGGCGAAACGCCAGGACCGTCACCGGGACGATGGCCTCCTGGCCCAGTTGCTCGAAGAAGTCCTCTAGCTCCCGGCTCCCCTCGGCGACGTGGCCGACGAACCCGCGGAGGAAATCGAGCACGGAGACGCCGAGGCTCCGGCGCCAGGGCCGGTCGATGACGCGCACGAAGCCGTAGACGGCGGCGGCGTAGATGAGGCAGGTGACGCCGAGGATGGTGAAGTGGCCCGCCGTGAACCCCGCGATCTCCGGGGGGGCCTCCTGGGCGCGGGCCAGCCACGGCAACAGGTACGCCCGCAGGACCGGGCCCCCGATGTCGAGGTAATAGAGGGTGCCGGAGTAGACGAAGAGCATGGCGGCCGCGGCGAGCGTCTGGATGCTGGCCGGGACCGCGGCGATCAGGATCGAGGAGCGCGAGACCGCCATCACCACGAACAGACGCAGCGCGAAGACGGAGGCGAGCGCGACCACCAGCGCGTCGAAGACGAACCGCTGGCCGAGCGGCGACAGGGCGGCGACGACGGCGGCGCCGGTGACGATCACGACCACGAACACCTCGCAGACGAGCGCCAGCAACGACGACCGACTGTAGGTCAGCCGGCCCCCCAGGAGCCGATCGACGCCCGTCGTGACCGCCGCCGCCACCAGGGTCGGGACGCCGATGAAGAAGATCCCTTCCCAGGCGTCTCGCCCGATGAACAGCAGGCCGCGCCAGCCGACGCCGCCGCCCGACTCGAAGGCCGCGACGCCCGTCGTGGCGGCGACCAGGAGGGCAAAGCCCGTCGTGACGTACGGGCTCGGGGTCCGGAAGACGAACCGGGAGAGCCCGGCGAGGTCACTCTGGGTGGCCGTCATCGGTGGTCGCTGGGCTCCCCACCGACGTAAAGCCCACCGCCCTCCGGAGTGGTCGCCGCGGTCCCGGGCACGCGCGTCACCGCCGACAGATCGAGACGAAGTTCTCGAACACCGCTCGCCCCTCCTCCGTGTGGGCCACCTCGGGGTGCCACTGGACGCCGTAGCGGTCCCGCGCGGCGTCGCTCATCGCCTCGATCTCGCAGACCTCGCTGGTCGCCGTGTGGGCGAAGCCGTCGGGCACGGCGGTCACCTCGTCGGCGTGGCTCGCCCAGGTCCGCGTGCGGGGGGACAGCGAACCGAGCAGGGGGTCGTCGGCGTCGAGTATCTCCACCTCGACGTCGGCGTAGCCGCCGTAGTCGCCCGGGCCGACCGCACCGCCCAGTTCCCTGGCCATCGCCTGCATCCCGAGACAGATGCCGAGCACCGGGCGATCGAGGGCGAGATACTCACCACAGCGACCGATCCGGTCGATGCTCGGCCCGCCCGAGAGCACCAGGCCGTCGGCGTCGAGTTCCCCGGGCGGCGTCTCGTTGTCGACGATTTCGGTCTCGACGCCCACGTCCCGGAGCGCCCGGCGTTCGAGGTGGGTGAACTGCCCGTGGTTGTCGACGACCACGACGCGTGTCATGGGAGCGGTTGGCGGGTGGGGGAGAAAAACGGCTCGGAGCCGCGCGGGTCGGTCGAGCACGGGCCGACACCCGCTCCCCGCCCGGGCGCCCGGCGAGGGGCGCGGCGACGAGGAGGTCGCCGAGGACCTCATCAGCATGATCGAGGAGGTCCTCGAACAGCGCCGGTTCGCCTCGGTCGTTCGCCTGGAGGTCGACGAGGAGATGCTCCCCCGGAGCCCGGCGGTGCTCAAGAACCAACTGGGACTCGACGAGCGGGAGATCTACGAACGGACGGGGCTGCTCGATCACCGCCCGCTCGAAACCCCCGTCGACCTCGACCGGCCCGACCTCACGCCCCCGCCGTGGACGCCACAGCCCCACCCCCGGCTCCGGTCCGACGACGCCGCCGCCCTGAACGACGGCGAGGGCGGCGGTCGGACGATCTTCGAGCGGAGCCGCCGGGACGACCTCCTGTTGCACCACCCCTACCACGACTTCACCGCGACGGTCCAGCGGTTCCTGAACGAGGCCGCGGACGACCCGGACGTCCTCGCGGTCGAGGCGGCGATCTACCGGACCGCCAGCGACTCGCAGGTGATCCAGGCGCTGATCCGGGCACTTCCTCGAACGCTCGCGGATCTTCTACCTCGAGAACGACGGCGACCCGGAGTACTACGTCGGGAGCGCCGACTGGATGACGCGGAACCTCGATCACCGCGTCGAGGCCGTCGCGCCCATCGAGGACCCGGCGCTCCGGCGACAGCCGAAGTTCAACCTCGAACTGATCGTGACGGACAACTGCAAGGTCCGGGAGATGGACGCCGACGGCGACTACGCCCAGCGGTCCCCGGACGGCGAGGACCGGATCAACGCCCAGGAGGTCCCGATGCGGGCGGCGCGACGGGCGGCCGAGGGCGACGAGACCCGTGGCGGAATCGCCCCCGATGTGGCCGTCGACGGCGACCTTCTGGTCGCGTGACCGCCGGTCCCCTCACTCCGCCGCCAGCCGCCCGAAGTCGTCGACCGGCATCACCGAGTAGTCGACGCTCAGCGTGTCCCGCGTCGCCCGGACCTTGCCGACGAACGTCGAGATGGTCGCCAGTTCGCCCTCCAGGACGAACAGTTCCATGCAGTAGTGGCTACCGACGTGGCTGTGGAAGTTGGCCGCCACGAGCGCCTCGTGGTCGTGGCGGAGCCGCATCATCCGCTCCTCGACGTTCGTGGTCTCGTAGTCGAAGACGACGGTGACCACCGCCATCAGGTCGCGGTCCTCCAGGCGCCGGTCCTCGAACTCGCCGAGCAGGTTCCGCGCCGCCTCCCGGACCACCTCGCTCCGGCCGGTGTAGCCGTGTTCGTCGGCGAACGCGTCGATCCGCCCCAGCAGTTCCTCCGGCATCGAGATGCTGACGACCGCCATGTAACAACTCGGCGCCGGGAGATTATCAATCGTTGGTATCCCGGCGCTCCCGGCGCTCGGCGGCGGTCTCGAATGCCGCCTCCCCGAGTTCGCGGCTCCGACGGGCCTCCCGGGCGGCGACGGCCTCGGGGACGGGGTCGGCGTCGTCGTCGACGCGCGCCCACGACCGGTGGACCCTGGCGTGACACCACCGGCAGAGCGCCACCGTGATCTCGGGGCTCGCCCCGCGGTCGGGGTACGAGAGGTGGTGTTCCTCCACGAGGGGGCGGTCGTCGTCGTGGGCCATCCGCACCTCCGCCAGGCCACAGCGCGCACACTCGCGGCCGTCGGTCGTCGAGCGGTACCGGGGGCAGTCCCGGAAGGCGCCGTCCGCGGCGACGCAGGCGTAGCCTTCGGCGCGGCGCGCGGCGACGAACGCCGGGTCCGCGGCGCCGTCGAGCGCCAGGCGACACCGCCCGTCTCCGGTCAGGTGGTCGCAGCGTCCCGCGTGGTCGTAGGGGTCGTCGACCCCGACGGACGTCCCGGCCGGCGTCTCCTCCATGCCCCGGCCTGGGGATCGACCGGGGAGAACCTGTCGGCGGGGACGCGGCCCGAAGCCTCTTCGCGGCGGCCGTCGACGGATCGGCCGTGCGACTGCTCCACCGGCCGGCCGGGGAGGGAGGCGAGGGAGGCGAGGGAGGCGAGGGAGGCGAAGGAGGCGAGGGCGTCGAAGGAGGCGAGGGCGTCGAAGGCAAGGGCGACGCCCGTGACGCCCGCGTCCTCGCCTCGCGCGTCGCGGTCGCCGACTCGCACCTCGCCAGGGCGCGGGGGCTGATGTTCCGACGGTCGGTCCCGGCCGACTACGCGCTCGCCTTTCCCTTCGACGCCGCCGACGTCCGCTGGCTCCACATGCTGTTCGTCCCGTTCGCCATCGACGCGGTGTGGACCGTCGGGGGGCGCGTCCGCCGGGTCGAACGGCTCGACGCCTGGACGGGGCTGGCCCGGGCGGAGGCAGACCTCGTGTTCGAACTCCCGGCGGGCGCGGCGGGGACCGTGACGCCGGGAGATCGGGTCGAACTCCGCGAGGAGACCGACGACCGGGGATAACGTTTTGTGACAGCCGACGAGTGGAGCGAACGTTCATGGAGATCTCTGACGAGCTCCTGTGTCTGTTCAGCGCCGAGGTGCGAACGGAGGACGATCGCTACCTGATCGAGGTGCCGCGTCGGGAGGTCGAGACCGGCTCGCTCGCGCCCGGCGAGACCTACCGCGTCGCGCTCATCACCCGGGGAGGTGCCGAGGAGGAGCGCGAGGACGAGGAGCCGTCCGACCAGCCCCAGCCGCCGGTCGAGGTCGGCGAGATGCGGTACGTCGAGATCGAGGACCTCGGCAAGCAGGGCGACGGCATCGCTCGCGTCGAGCGCGGCTACGTCATCATCGTCCCGGGCGCGGAGGTCGGCGAGCGCGTCAAGATCGAGATCACCGAGGTGGAATCGAACTTCGCCTACGGCGAGGTCGTCGAGGAGGAGTAGCGATCAGTCGCCTGCCGACGAGACGGTGGCGAACCGGGCGAGGTCCGCGTCGCCGACGTCGACGTCTCCGACCGCCTCGTGGGGTCGCCCGACGACGATGTCGCCCGCGCGGTCCCGCCCGATGCCCGGAACCGCCGTCAACTCGTCCATCGACGCGGCGTTGAGATCGAGCGGGTAGGGGACGCCCGTGACCGAGCGGTAGCCGTAGTCGACGACCGCCACGTCCAGAGTCCCGCCGAGGGGTCGCTCGCCGGGGAGCCCGACGAGCAACGGGTAGGTCCCGAGCTGTCTGCCGAACGTCCGCCCGTCGCGGTGGTATTCGAGGTGGACGTCCGGCAGGACCGTCCCCGTGGGGGCGACCCGGCGGAGCATCGGCCGGTCGACCTCCTCGCGCACCTCGCGCTTGTACCGCTTGAACTGCTTCTTGTGGTCGCGCGCGAGGGACGCCCCCGTCTCGTCCATGTCGGTCCCCTCGAAGGCCATCACCTGCCGGACGTTCACCCGGCGGAGCATCAGCCCCGCCTCCAGCACGCTATCGAGGAACCGCCGGTTGTGCTCGAAGGTCTCCTCGCGCTCGCCCTGCAGGCCGTGGACGAGGTTGATCCCGGGCAGGAGCTTCGGCAGTCGGGGTGGATCGGCGCCGGCGCCGGCGTCGGCGCCGGGCGTCGGCGCGTCTGCGGGATCCTCGCCCGGCCGCCACCCCCCCTCCTCGTTGACGACCCGCACCGCCTCCAGGCACTCCTCGGCGGAGACGAGCAGGTTGTTCTCCTCTCGCACCACCGGATCGGCGGACTCCAGGCCGAACGCCGCCGTGTCGCCGGGCGTGTCGTGTTCGGCGATGATCCGGATTCCCTCGCGGGCGCGCTCGGGGTAGTCGACGATGGTGACGGGGTTCATGTTGTCGAGGTGGAGCGTCCCGAGGTCGGGGGCAACCTCGCGGATGCCGCCGTAGAGCCGCCGGAGGGCGTCGGGGTTCGGCGCCTCGCCGTCGCCGCCGAACGCGAGGATGTCCGCCTGCCGGCCCAGGCGGAAATGTCTGACTCCCCGATCGTACAGCGCCTCGACCTCCCGGACGACGGACTCGGCGGTCCGGAAGCCCGGATCGCCGTACATCGGCTCGGTGCAGAACGAACAGCGGTAGGCACACCCCCGCGAGGTCTCCAGTTCCGCGATGAGGTAGTCGGGGTGGTTTGGATGGTCCTCGACGACGACGGCGCCCGCCGGGGCCCACCGGTCGACCTCGTCGTACGTCCGGTACCGGTCGTCGAACCCCTCCAGCCCGTTCCGGACGAGGTCGTGGGCCGCCGCCTCCACGTCCCCCATCGCCACGAAGTCGTAGTCGAGGTCGTCGCGGTGCATCTCCTGGGCGCCGGCGTTCTCCTCGCCGACGCCGAACCGCACGGGGCCACCGAGCACGCTCGTCCCGTCGGCGGTCCAGGCGGGTTCGCGCACCTCCTCGGGTTCGGCCGGCGTCCCGCCGACGTACTTCCCCGGGACGGTCATCCCGCCGACGTAGACCACGAGGTCGGCGTCGGCGACGTCCCGGAAGCGCCGGCGCTCCTCGCGGAGCGCGTCGATGGTGTGGTAGGTGATCGCCCCGGGGGGGACGCCCGCGTCCACGAGCGCCCCCGCGGTGAACCGGGGGTACGTGGAGACGTAGGGCGGCACCCCGAAGTGGGCCGGCTCGTCGACGTAGCCGTCGACGAGGGTGACCGAGAGGTCCGCCGGATCCGCCGCCCGGCCAGCCGATCCGGTCGCCGCGTCGCTCATGCCCGTCGGTTGCGGGCCGACGGGTAAAACCTCCGCGAATGGGGCGACCGGCGTCGCCCCGTCCGCGCTCACCGCAGTTCCTCGCCGAGCACCTTCGTCACCCCGAGGATCGGGTCCCAGACGGGCCCGAACGGCGGGGCGTACCCGTAGTCGAGCCGTCCCACCTCATCGACCGTCATGCCGGACGCGACCGCCGTCGCGGCGGCGTTGACGCGATGGGCGACGCC
>JBDGUC010000019.1:13492-19560 GCA_042216285.1 Haloferacaceae archaeon | reverse complement strand
TGGTCGGCGACGCGTTCGAGGTCGCGGATCGTGAGCAGGAGGCCGGAGACGTCGTCGAGGAGTTGCTCGACCGCCCAGGGGTCCGTGCCGTCGGCCTCGCGCTCGATGAGGTCGCGCGCGACCGTCTCGCTCGCCCGCGCACAGAGCGCGTCGATCTCGTCGTCGCGGCGGGCGATCGCCCAGCACTCCTCGACGTCCTCGGTCGCGTAGGCCGTCAGGCTCCGCTCGACGAGCGCCACGGCGTCCCGGCCGATCTCGTCGACGGCCACCGACGGCGTCAGGTCGCCGTCGGCGCCCAGCGCGTACCCCGCGAGGTTCACCGCCAGGTCGCCGATCCGTTCGAGGTCGGTGAGGATCTTGAACGACGCGGCGACCAGGCGCAGGTCGGAGGCGACGGGTTGCTGGAGCGCGAGCAGGTCGATACAGCGGTCCTCCAGGTCGAGATACGTCTCGTTTACCGCCTCGTCGCCGTCGACCACTCCGCGCGCGAGCGCCTCGTCGTGGGTCGTCAGACTCTCGACGGCCGCGTCGAGGCGCTCGACGACGAGGTCGCCCATCTCGCAGATCTCGTCGTGGAGCGCGTCGAGCGACTGCTGGTAGCTCTCCCGGGTCACTTATCCGAACTTGCCGGAGATGTAGTCCTCGACGCGCTGGCTCCGGGGGTCCTCGAACAGCTGTTCGGTGTCGCCGTACTCGACGAGTTCGCCGCCCGTCAGGAAGACCGCGGTCTGGTCGGAGATGCGCGCGGCCTGTTGCATGTTGTGCGTGACGATGACGACGGTGTACTCCTCGGCGAGGTCGTTGATGAGGTCCTCGATCTTCGCGGTGGCGATGGGATCGAGGGCGCTCGCGGGTTCGTCCATCAGGATGACCTCGGGGTTGACCGAGAGCGCGCGGGCGATACAGAGGCGCTGTTGCTGGCCGCCCGAGAGGCCGAGGGCGTTGTCGTCGAGTCGGCCGCTGACCTCCTCCCAGAGCGCGGCCTGTCGCAGACAGCGCTCGACGAGTTCGTCCTCCGCGTCCTGGTCGTCGCGTCCGAGGAGACGCGCGAGCAGGCTGGTGTCGATGTCGCCGTGTTTTCGCGGTCCGTAGGCGATGTTGTCGCGAACGGACTTCGGGAAGGGGTTGGGCTGCTGGAACACCATCCCGATCTTCCGCCTGAGTTCGACGAGGTCGACGTCGGGGCCGTAGATGTCCTGGCCGTGGAACTCGACGTGTCCCTCGACGCGGGCGGAGTTGATGCGGTCGTTCATCCGGTTGAGACACCGGAGGAACGTCGACTTGCCACAGCCCGACGGTCCGATGAGCGCGGTCACGCTGTTCGACGGGATGTCGATGTCGACCGACTGGAGTGCCTGGTCGTCGCCGTAATGGACGTCGAGGTCGGTGACCGAGAGCACGGCGTCGCCCGTGAACTCGTACTCGACCCACTCGGACCTGGTCTGTTCGTCCGTCTCGCCGCTCACGCTTTTCATGCTGCTCATTGTTCGAGTTGCCGCTGGAAGTACAGTCGCGTCACGACCCCCACCGCGTAGAAGCAGATGACGACGACGAGGAGGACGAACGCCGTCGCCCAGCCGAACGATTCGCTGCCCCCGACGCCGGTTTCGATGACCGCGTAGACCTGGTAGGGGAGGGCGTTCGTCGCCGAGAGGAGTTCGGGGTTGGCCACGAACGGCGGCGACGAGGTGAACCGGAAGGCCCCGAGGACGTGGAGGGATTTTTCGTTCAGGCCGCCGGCGGCGATCAGAATGATGGGCGCCGTCTCGCCGGCGATCCGTCCGACTCCGAGGATGATCCCGGTGATGACGCCCGGGACCGCCGCCGGGAGGACGACGCTCCGGATCGTCTGCCAGCGGTTCACGCCGAGGGCGACGCTGGCGTCGCGGTAGGCGTCGGGGACGCTGTTGATCGCCTCCCGGCTCGTGATCAGAACGAGCGGGAGGAGCATGAACCCGAGGACCAGCATCCCGCCGAGGACGTTCGGCCGGCCGCCCTTCGAGAGCCGGGGGAGGATGAACGCGTAACCGAAGAGCCCGTAGACGATGCTCGGGGTGCTCCAGAGGCCGTCGGTCGCGATCTCGACGACGGTCGTGAACCGCCCCTGCTCCGCGTACTCGGCGAGGAAGACGGCGGCGCCGACCCCGAGCGGGACGGAGAAGATCACGGCCCCGGTGACGAGCCAGAAGGTCCCGACGATGGCGGGAAAGACGCCGTTGATGTCGTAGCCGAGTCCCGCGCCGTTCATCACGAACGGGACGTGGACGGAGAGCCCGGGGCCGAGGTGGATCCCCCTGAGCGCGTGTGGCGCCCCCTTCTCGGTGACGAAGGCGACCAGCAGGACGAGGAGGCTGAGCATGAAGAACGCGTTCGTCCCGATCAGGAGGTACGCGCCGGTCTGTCGGCCGCGCGCGCCGAACCCGCGCGTGGCCTTCGCGGCCGCCCACGCGGTCAGGAGGCCGCCCAGGAACGCCAGCCCGGGGATGGTGATCGTCCCGGTGAAGGCGAAGCCGAATCCCTGCGGGCTCCACTCCCATCCGGGCGTGATGATCCCCGCGAGAAACAGCGCGGCGACGAGGGCGGCGAACAGCCCCCACGGGACCGTGGCCGTGAGCTCCTCGCGGGCGACGGCGCCGAAGACGAACGCGCCGGCACCACAGACCGCGGCGACGGGAAACCAGACGAGGGCACCGTAGCCGAGCGTCTGGGAGCAGACGAGTCCGACGACGGCGAAGACGCCCGCTCCGATCGGGAGCGCGGACATGATGCCCGATCGGGCGTTCGCGTTCGTCGGGACGACGCCCGCAGCCGAGGCGACGCCGGTCGCGACGGTCACGACGCCGGTGACCATGAGCGCGACCCCGTAGAGCGTAGCGACGGGGAACGCGGCGACCGTTCCACCGGTCGTGATCCAGTTGAGCACGTTCGCGGCCGCGAGTAGCATCGTGAGCAGGCCGATGCCGACCGTCGTCGTGGTGGCGGATCGCCACAGGCTCCCGCTGGCGTCGTCGACGAGGGCGGACCCATCGGCGACGGCGTCGCTCACGTCGCACCTCCCAGTTTGCTCCGCATGCGCCCCTCGATGTACCGGGAGACGAGACTGAGCGAGAGGACGGTCAGGAACAGAACGACGCCCGCCGCGAACAGCGCACTCATGAAGTCGTTGCGGGTGATCGCGTTGCCGTACTGGCTCACGATGAGCGTCGTCAGCGTCTCGGTGTTCCCGAAGACGTTGTAGAACGGCTCCGGGAACGCCTGGTTGTGGCCGAGCATGACCGTCGCGGCCATCGTCTCGCCGATGGCGCGCCCGATGCCGAGGATGACGGCCGCGGAGAGCCCGGAGAACGACGCCGGGACGACGACGCTCTTGATCGACTGCCAGTCCGTCGTCCCGAGCGCGAGCGCGCCGTCTTTCATCTCGTCCGGAACGGCCGTCACCGCGTCCTCGGCGACGGAGACGACGGTCGGGAGCGCCATCACGCCGATGACCACGCCGACGGCGAAGAGGCTCCCGAGGCTCGACAGCCCGAGGTAGTCCATCATCGCCGGGTTGACGATGTTGAACCCGATGAAGCCGTAGACGATCGAGGGGATGCCGGCGAGCATCTCGACGCCGGGCTTGACGACGTCGCGGAGCCGTCGCGGGGCCATCTCCGCGATGAAGATGGCGCCGGCGATGCCGAGCGGACCGGCGACGCACGTCGCGATCAGGGTGGTCACGAACGTCCCCCAGACCATCGGCGTGAGCGTGAAGAAGCTCTTCGACGACTCCCAGTATGGCGGGGAGAGCCGGAACAGTCCGGGGCCCATGATCCGGACGACGGTGATCGACTTCAACAGGAGGTAGACGATGATCAGCCCGAGAATCACGACCGTCGACGCCGTCGCCAGGAGGGTCAGGCCCCTGGCCGTCGCCCCCTGGTTCCGGACCCACCCGTACGCCGTCGCCGCCAGGAACGCGACGACGGGGAACACGACGTACGCCGGGCGCGTCAGAAACAGGAACGCGAACGCGACGACCGAGAGGACACCGACCGCACCGACGACGAGTTCGTCGGCACCGTACCGCGAGAGGCCGTCGAGCCGGGATCTATACGGTGGGATCGGTGTCATGGGCGCTGGGTACGTGGACAACGGGCGGGACGGGGACTTGGGTCATTCGGAACGCTCCGGCGCGGTGAGCGGTCCGCCGCCGACGCGAGACCTCCCCTCCATCTCGACGCCGCCTCACTTCAGCGTGAGCTTGCTGCGCTCTTCCTTCCGCCGGTTCGGGGGGAGCGTGATGTAGTCGTTCGGCTTGACGAAGAGCTCCTGGCCCATGTCGCTGACGATCATGTTGATGAACGCCGACTCCATCTTCGAGGTCTCCTCGTAGGTGTAGCAGTGGAGGTCCCGGTTGAGCGGGTAGGACTTCTTCCCCAGGTTGCCGTTCTCCTTCGAGTAGACGGTGCCGTCGACGTCGAGGTCGACGGAGGGATTCCCGTCGCCGACGAAGGCCCAGCCGACGTAGCCGATGGCGTTGTCGGAGTTGCGAACCGTCGAGGCGACCTGCTGGTTCTCGCCCTTGTGGACGTCGACGCCCTTCGCCTCGGCGCCCTCCAGCAGGCGCTCGTGGAAGATGGTCCGGGTGCCCGACCCCTCGACGCGACCCACACACTGGATATCGGAGTCCGGACCCCCGACGCCCTTCCAGTTCGAGGTCTTGCCCGTGTAGATGTCGACGACCTGCTGGGCGGTGAGTTTGTGGACGCCGGCGTCGTAGATGGACTGGCTGACGGTGACCTGCATCGCGTCGATGCCGACGACGTGGTTCTTGAACTCGTTGTAGAACGCGTCGTCGTGTCCGGAGAGTTCCGCCGTGACCGGCGCGGAGGCGTCACCGATGTCGACCTGACCCTTCATGACCTTGTTCAGACCGACGCCGGAGTGGCTC
Source organism: Haloferacaceae archaeon (assembly GCA_042216285.1). Taxonomy (GTDB): domain Archaea; phylum Halobacteriota; class Halobacteria; order Halobacteriales; family Haloferacaceae; genus CAZMLQ01. Next base: position 14,627 of record JBDGUC010000019.1, on the reverse strand, counting down.
AGACCGATCGAGACGTGCCACGGGATGGTCCCCTTGTCGCCGTCCGCGTCGTAGCCCGCCTGGGACGCCCAGTAGTCCGCGAAGGGGAGGTCGGTGTCGATGTCGTACTTCTTGCTCGGCCAGTGCTCCTGGTCGGAGACCGGCGCGTTGTAGTTCCACAGGGACGCGGCCTTGCTCGTGATCGGGTAGACCGTCGAGGACCCGCCCGCCGTGAGGACCTCCTTCCACTCGCTCGAACCGCCCGAACTCCCCGAGCTGCCGGTCGGGGTCGACTCGCCGCCTCCTCCCCCGGAGTTCGACGTGTCCGTGCTCCCCGAGCCGCCGCCACCGGAGCAGCCCGCGAGGCCGGCAACGCCGGCCACACCCGAGACCACCATGAATTTGCGTCGCGACACGTTCCCCGCCCGGCGATCCGAGTCCTGCGTCATCGGTCGGAGGGAGGTCGGACACTATTAAAGCGATTTATAATAGAAATACGATCGACTAGGGTTGGTATAGTCGACTATGTACTCTCCGGACTGGATCGGATGTCAAACGTACCCACGATCGACGGGGCCGAACGACGGCTGGCGAGGGCGGCTCTCGCGTCTCGCCCCCGACCGCTCGCGGCCGGCGCACGCCGCCGTCCGTCAGCGGCGTCGCTCCCGGCGCGGTCCCGGCCCGTCACGGACGGGACAACCGTTTTCGTCCCGCCCGCCCGCGTGGGCGTATGTTCGAGTCCGAGTCGGTCTGGGAGCACGCCACCGTCGACGCCGTCGCCTTCGGCGAGGGCGCGGCGGCGGAACTGCCGGCGCACCTGCCCGACGGCGGTCCGGTCCTGCTCGTCACCGATCCCGGCGTGCGCGAGGCGGGCATCGTCGATCACCTGGTGGCGACGCTCGACGACCGCCCGACGGTGATCTTCGACGGGGTCGACCCGGATCCAGCGCTCCCCGTCTTCGTGGCCGCCGTCGAGCGGGTCCGCGACTGCGATCCGGCCGCGGTGGTCGGCGTCGGCGGCGGCAGCGCCATCGACGTGGCCAAGGCCGCGTCGGCCCTCGCGGCCGGCGACGGCGACGTCCTCGACTACGTCGCGCCCCCGACGGGCGCGGGCGATCCGGTTCCGGACCCGGGCCGCCCGACCGTCGCCGTCCCG
>JBDGUC010000019.1:7360-13392 GCA_042216285.1 Haloferacaceae archaeon | reverse complement strand
GACGGGCGCGGGCGATCCGGTTCCGGACCCGGGCCGCCCGACCGTCGCCGTCCCGACGACCGCCGGCACGGGCAGCGAGACCACCCCCGTCGCGGTGGTCTCGCTCCCCGACCGGGACCTCAAGGTCGGGATCTCCGGCCGCCGTCTCCTCCCCGACGCGGCGGTCGTGGATCCGCGCCTGACCGTCTCCCTCCCGCCGGGTCCGACGGCCGCCGCGGGGATGGACGCGCTCGCACACGCGATCGAGGCCTACACCACCCGGCGGTTCGACGCCAGACCCCGGTCGACCCCGGCCGAGCGGCCCGATTACGGCGGCCGCACGCCGCTGACGGACGCGCTCGCGCGGGTCGCAGTCCGGCGGGTCGGCGCGAGCCTCCGTCGGGCGGTCGACAACGGCGCGGACCTCGCCGCCCGCCGGGACATGGCGCTCGCCAGCCACGCGGCCGGCCGGGCGTTCGCGAACGCCGGCGTCGGCGCCGCCCACGCCGTCGCCATGGCCGCCGGCGCCCTCCACGACACCCCCCACGGCGAGACCGTCGCGGCGGTCCTGCCCGCGGTGATGCGGTACAACGCCCCGAGCGTCGGCGAGCGGTACCGGGACGTGGCGCGGTGGCTCGGCCGCGACGTCGCGGACGTCGATCCCCGCGAGGCCGGTCGCGTCGCGGCCGACGCCGTCGCGGCGCTCGCCGGGGACGTGGGCGCCCCGGACGGACTCGGTGCGCTCGGCGTGACGCCCGCCGAGGTGCCCGCCCTCGCCGCGAAGGCGACGACCCTCGAACGCCTGCTCGCCGGCAACCCCCGTCGCGTGGACGAGGCCACGGTCGAGGGGATCTGCCGGGACGCGCTCTGATCGCTCACCCCAGTTGCTCGGCCACGAGCGCGTCCGCCGCCGCGAGGAACTCGTCGCGCGCCGACGCCGGGATGGTCGCGCCCGCGGCCACGTCGTGCCCGCCGCCGTCGCCGCCCACCCCGCGGGCGGCCTCGCGCATCACCGCCGAGAGGTCGAGGCCCCGCGCCACCAGCGGGCCCGACCCCCGGGCGGACACCTTCAGGTCGTCCTCGCCCTTCGCGGCGAAGGCGACGATGGGCCGGTCGCGGTCCACTCCGTCCGCCCCCAGCGCCATCCCGGCGACGATGCCCACGATGGTCTCGCGGATCCGCGTCCCCGCGTCGAACCACTGGAGGTGGTCGGTCCGCTCGACGCCCTCGCTGGTGAGCAGGTCGATCCCCGCCGAGAGGTTCCGGCGGTGCTCGCGCAGGAGCGTCCGGGCGCGGTCGAGCGCCCCGTCGCGGTCGCCCAGACAGACCGCCAGCCCCACGTCCGCGCGGTCGTAGCGCGCGGTGGCGTTCAGGAGCGTCGAGAACTCGCTCACGTCGCGCAGTTCGGTGCCCGGTTCCTCGTCGACGAGCGTGTAGGTCGTCCCCACGAGGTCGTCGACGCGCGCGGCGGGCACGCCGCTCGTCACCGCCCGACGCACCAGCCCGCTCACCACCGTCCGGCGCTCCTCGACGGTCAGGTCCACCCAGCGTCGCCACTCGCCGTCGGCGTCCCTGAGGTCGAGGTCGAGGTCGGCGAGGAACTCGATCGCGCCGGCCTCGTCGCCCGAGATCCCCGGAATGCGCGCCTCGCTCGCGTACTCCAGCAGCTTCGGCAGGGGCCTGGTCTGGCGGCCGTAGAGGCGCAGGTCCCGGTCCGTCTCCAGCACGCCAGCCCCGACGCCCTCCTCGACGATTGCCGCGTTCGCGCCCGTCAGCCCGTCGTCGCCGTCCTGCATGTCGCCGACGGCGCCGACGACCGCCAGGGCGGCGAGGTCGCGGTTGTCGACCCCGTCGGGTTCGAGCGCCCGCGCGAGGACGTACGCGGCCCCCGCGCCCGACAGCTCCGCGGCGCCGTCGATCCCCTCCAGCAGCGGGTTGAGGTGGTGGTCGGTCGTCGCGTCCGCAGGCCGGTGGTGATCACAGACGACGGGGGTGAACGCGCCCGCCGCCTCGTGCTCGGCGATGATCTCCAGTTGTCCGCTCCCGAAGTCGGTGAACAGGACGGTGTCGTGGTCGGTCGCGGCGGCGCGGGCGACCTCCGCCTCGTCGAGCTGTTTCGCGAAGGTGGCCTCGAACGGGACCGCCGCCCGCTCCAGGGCCGTGGCGGCGACGGCGGCGCTCGTCAGCCCGTCGGCGTCGATGTGGGATGCGAGGAGCACCGAGTCCGCCGTCCGCAGGCGCTCGGCACACGATCGAGCCCGGTCGGCGAGCGCGGGCACGGGCCCCGTCATCGCCACGGAGTACCCCCCCGATCCGGGTTAAACCCTCGCCCGTGCCGCTAGACCCCGCGATGGCTCGGCGCCGCCCGCTCGTCCGGCGGCCCCTCGCCCGTGCCGCTAGACCCCGCGATGGCTCGGCGCCGCCCGCTCGACCACGGCGGTCGCCAGCGCCTCGAACGTCGCCGACTCGGGCACCACGTCGACGGGCAGGCCGTGCTCCGTGGCCGTCGCCCGGGTCGGCTCCCCGATGGCGCCGACGGTCGCCCCCTCCAGTCCCGCGAGCGCCTCCGCGCGAACCCCGCGCTCGGCCGCCGCGGCGAGGAAATGCTCGACGGTCAGCGACGAAGTGAAGCAGGCGGCGTCGAGAAGCCCGTCGGCCGCGACCTCGGCCGAGCGTCCGGCCGCGGATGGCCGGATCAGCCGGTAGAGCACCGTCTCGTGGACCGTCGCGCCGGCCGCGCGCAGGCCGTCGAGCAGGACCGCGCTCCCGTGATCGCTCCGGGCCACCTCCACCCGCTCGCCGGCCACCCGGTCGCGGAGCGCGTCGACGAGACCCGCCGACGAGTACTCGTCGGGGAGCACGTCGACGTCGTATCCCGCCCCGCGGAGCGTCCGTGCGGTCCGCGGACCGATGGCCGCCACCGCCGCGCAGTCGGGCGTCCAGCCCGCGTCGGCCGCGAGGTCGACCCCCGTCTTGCTGGTGAAGACGACGACCGCGGCGTCCGCCGGCGTCGCGTCCGTGGGCTCGACCGCCAGCATCGGGTCGGGGACCGCGGTGGCGCCGAGCGATTCGAGCAGATCGACGGCCGAATCCAGGCGCTCGTCGGCCGGCCGGAAGACCGCGACCGGCAGGCGCGCGGCCCGGAGCGTCGTCTCGTCCGGGATCCGAACCACGGCGTCCCGTTCAGTCACGCTCGCCCTCCCCGCGCCCCACGTCGTCCTCGTCGGCCGCGTTCCCGCGTCCGTCCTCGCCGTTGCGCAGAAACGCACGCACGCGCTCCCGGGTCGCGGCCACCTCGCCGACCACGGCGATGGCTGGCGGTTCGATCCCCTCGCGGTCGCGGACCGCGCCGGCCGTCCCGAGCGTCGCGGTGACCGCGCGCATCCCCGGCCACGTCGCCCGCTCGATCAGGGCGACCGGCGTCTCCGGATCCATCCCCGCCTCCCGGAGCGCGGCCGTCCACTCCGGGAGCGTCCCGACGCCCATCAGCACGACGACCGTCCCCCCGGTCGCGGCGAGCGCCCCCCAGTCGACGGCCGACTCCTCCTTCGCCGGGTCCTCGTTGCCCGTCACGACCGACACCGACGAGGCGTGGTCGCGGTGGGTGAGCGGCACCCCTGCCGCCCCCGGCCCGGCGACCGCCGAGGTGAGGCCCGGCACCACCTCGACGGGGACTCCTTCGCTTGCGAGACGCTCCATCTCCTCGCCGCCCCGACCGAAGACGAACGGATCGCCGCCCTTCAGGCGAACCACCGTCTTTCCCGCGCGGGCCAGGTCGATCATCCGCCGGTTGATCTCCGCCTGGGGAGTGCGCTCCCCGCCGGCCCGCTTGCCGACGTCCTCGCGGCGCTCGTCGGGGATCAGGTCGATGATCTCCGGCCCGGGGAGCGCGTCGTGGAGCACGACGTCGGCCTCGTCGAGCAGGCGGCGGGCCCGCACCGTCATGAGGTCCGGGTCGCCCGGTCCCGCGCCGACCAGGTAGACCGTCCCCGGATCGCGGTCGGGGACGTCGCGTCCGGTTCCGCTTTCGTCCCCGGCGTCGGCACCGGTGCCGGTGCCGGTGCCGGTGCCGCCCTCCTCACCCATCGTCGTCCTCCACCCCGTCCGTGGTCTCCCGGTCGGCGTCGGCGGTCGCCGCGCGGGCCTCCTCGATCAGGTCCGCCGCCCCCCGCTCGGCCAGGTCGTCGGCGAACGCGGACGCCGCCCGGACGTGGGACTCGACCGGGAGGTCCCGCGACCCGTCGACCACCTCGGTCCCTCCGGGGTCGGCCACGACGGCGTCGACGTGGACGTACTCCCCCCGGAGGGTCGCGTGGACGCCGATCGGGGCGACACACCCCCCGCCGACGGTCGCCAGGACCGTCCGCTCGACGGTCGCCTCGACGCGCGTCCGCGGATCGTCGACCCGGTCGTGCAGGAGGTCGATCACCTCTTCGTCCGCGGCGGTCACGGCGATGGCGCCCTGCCCCGGGGCGGGCACGAACGTCCCCGTCGGCAGGCGCTCGGCCTCGACGGCGTCGAGCAGTCCGAGCCGGTCGAGTCCCGCCTCCGCGAGCACGACCGCGTCGTACTCCGTCTCGACCGCGCGCTCCAGGGCCCGCCGCTCGATCGCCGAGCGATCGTCGAACCACTCGGCGGGCGTGCGGTCGTAGTCGTCCGGATCGGCGTCGCTCGCGTCGTCCTCGTCGCGCTCCTCGTCCAGCTTGCCGGCCGCGGCCAGCCGGCGCTCGTGGTCGCGCTGGAGCGTCGGCGCCAGGAGCTTCTCGATCCGCGTGTCGACGTTTCCCCGGATCGGCCTGACGACGAGGTCGGGGTGCTCGCGGAGCACGAGCGCCTTCCGCCGGAGCGACGAGGTGCCGACGACCGCGCCCTCCGTCAGGGTCTCCAGGTCGGTCCCGTCCGGCGTCACGAGCACGTCGCCGGCGGGGGCCCGCGCGGGGACGGCGGCGACGACCAGGCGCTCGGGCCGCTCGGTCGGCACGTCCTTCAGCGAGTGGACGGCGGCGTCGACCTCGCCGTCGAGGACGCGCTCGTCCAGCGCGCGGACGAACGCTCCGGTCCGTCCGAGCCGGTGGATGAGTTCGTCGCGCACCCGATCGCCCCGCGTCTCGACCTCCACCAACTCGACGGCGACCCGCCGGCCCGCGACCGCCTCCCGCACGCTCGCCGCCTGCCGGAGCGCCAGGTCGGATCCACGGGTCGCCAGCCGCACGGTCCGCTCCGTCATGGCGTCCCCTCGGTGACCGACGGTGAAAAGCCCACCACATCGCGGCGTCCCGGCGGCCGGATGCCGTCAGTTCCTCCAGCCGGGAACGTCGTGGGATCGACCGGAGGGCCGTCCCCCGCCCCCGATCCGTGCCGGGCGGCTCCGAACGCCTGCCGGGGTCGTCGGACCGCCTCAGTCGCTCTCCACTTCCTCGCCGGTCGGACGCGCCCCGGCGTCCGGGCCGGCGGGTTCTCCCGCGGGGCTCCCGTCGGACTCCCCGCCGTCCGCGTCGTCGGTAGCGTCGGCGTCGTCCGCGTCGTCGTCGGCGTCCGCGTCGTCGGTGGGTTCGTCGGCAGTCCCGTCCATGTCCTCGGTGATCTCGTCCTCGTCGCTGGCGGTCTCGTCCGCGTCGTCGGTTTCGTCCGTCTCCCCACCCTCGTCGTCGGCTTCGTCCGCCTCCCCAGCCCTCCCGTCCTGGGGGCCGAACGTGGCGAACTCGTCGAGAAGCCGGCCGAACTGCCGGTGCCACTCCCTGATCTCCTCGACCTCGTCGGCGACCGCCTCGACCTCCTCCGCCAGGACGTCGGTCTCGTCCGCGTACGCGGCCTCGACCTCGTCGAGCCGACCGGCGACCTCGCCGACCGCGTCCTCGGTCCCGTCGATGCGGTCGCTCGCCTCGTCGAGCCGCTCGGCCGTCCCGTCGTGGCTCGTCCGGAGGTCGTCGAGGTCGTCGTCGATCCGATCGATCGCGTCCTCGTGGCTCGTCCGGAGGTCGTCGAGGTCGTCGTTCACGTCGTCGTCGAGCGCCGCGATCCGATCGATCGCGTCGTCGATCCGGTCGCTCATC
>JBDGUC010000019.1:0-7260 GCA_042216285.1 Haloferacaceae archaeon | reverse complement strand
GTCGTCGTCGAGCGCCGCGATCCGATCGATCGCGTCGTCGATCCGGTCGCTCATCCCGTCGAGCCGTTCGCCGCGCGCCTCGACCGCCTCGACGCGTTCTTCGAGCCCGGACACGTCGGCCGACAGCGCGTCCAGCCCGGATCGGATCTCCTCGGCCTGTTCCTTGAGGTCGTCCAGCAACTCCCGTCCCGCCCCCTCCTCGTCGAGGAACTCCTCCAGGGCTCCCGTGTAGGCGGACAGTTCGCCGAGTTCCCGCTCGACGCGTTGCAGACGGACGTCCCGGCTGGTTTGGCCTCCGGACGTGCCGGTCCCTCCCAGGTGGGCTTCGAGCGTCTCGCGTTCCTCCTCGGTGGCGAGTCCCTCCTCCAGTTCCGCCGTCAGCCTGGCGACCAGACGCTCTCCGTCGGTGGTCGCGGTCGCGCCGGCGTCGGCCGCCGGGTGCGCGTTCCGATCGCCGCCGTCGCCCCCCGGGCGGTCCGGGGTCGCGTCGGCTCCCGCATCGGCCCCGTCGGGAGGGCCGGACGGTCCAGCGACGTCGGTCGGCTGCGGTGAACCCGTCGTCGGCCGCGACCCGCCGGGTCCCGCCGCGTCGTCGGTAGCGTCGAGGTCGTCGGTAGCGTCGAGGTCGTCGAGTTCCGGGACGTCGAGCGACCCGGTGGGCGTCGAGTGCTGTGCCTCGGTCGTGTCGTCGGAGCCGTCGGTCATGGGTTCGTCGGATGTCGCGTCGTCGTTCGATCGCTCCGTCGTCTCGACGGAGATCTCCGCGTCTCCGGGGGGCGTTGCGGCGTCCACCCCTCCGTCGCGTTTGAGCGCGTAGATCGTACGCAGATCCCCCCGCGGTTCGAGGTCGGACTCGTAGACGACCTCGTCGCCGTCCTCGATCGACCAGTTCTCCCGCCCGTAGTCGGCGTGGAATCCGACCCGCTCCAGCGGCACGTCCTCGGGCAACGGGTCCCTGATCTCGACGCGAAGCGGCTCCGGTCGCGTCGAGTCGATCACGAAGTCGACCTGCAGGATTCCGTCGTCGGTCGTCGTCTCCGATCTCGTCGCGGTCACGCCGTCCAGGTCGACGTATCCCTCGCTCGCGCCCCGTGCTTCCTCCGTCGTTTCGGCCGGATCGCGTACCGTCATCGGGTATCAGCTCCGTCGGTCGGATGGTCGAGTTCCAGCTGCCGTTTCACCGTGGCGTAGACGTCCAGCGGGTCGACGTCGGTGCTCCAGGTCTGCCGGATGCGGTCCGTCGAGTCGATCAGGACGATCGTCCCCTCCGACATGTCGTCGAAGTCCACGCCGTACTCGCGTGCGGCGACCCCGTCGAGATCCACCAGTACCGGGACGTTCACCCTCGGGAGGACCGCGTCCCTCCCGGCCGCCCCACGCCGGGCGTCGGTGACGAGCACCACGTCGATGCCGTCGTTCAGGGTCACCCACGAGAGGAACCGCGCGCTCTCGATCGACTCCGCCGGGACGAAGGCAACGAGCGTGGCCTCCTCGCCCGTGTAGTCGGTCAGGTCGGGAGTCTCCGCGCGATCGCCGTTCCCGTCCGGGGTGTCGATGGCGCGCGTCCCAGAGGAGAGGTCCGACGGCGTCGGCGGCGTCTGCGGTCGCGGGCGTTCGCTCATCGGCTATCGGCGCCCCCCAGCGTTTGCCCGTCCACGGATCCGCCGGCTAGGACGTTCGGGACCGCGACGGCGAACGTCTGGCGGGCGGCGGCCGTCAGACCGTCGCCGCCGGGCCCGGCGTCCGCGAGCGTCGCCGTGACGCGGACGTCGAGGTCCGTCGCGGCGGCCCGGCCGTCGCTGCTCCGGAGATCCGATCGCCGCAACGACGACCGTGCCAGCACGTCGATCGGATCGAAGCGGTATCCGACACGTCCCGGCGGCCGCGACGCGGCGAGCGACTTCGAACGCAGGGTCTCCCACGTCTCGTCGTCCGACCGATTCACCTCGACGTCGATCTCGACGGCGGAGGGGGACCGCTCCAGTCCCCGGTAGTAGACGCCGCCGCTCGGCGAGACGGTGGGTGTCCCGACGGTTTCCCCGTCGCCGATCGTGACGTCGTTCTCGGTGAACGCGGTGTGGGCGGTGGTGACGACTAACCGACGTCCCCCGCCTCCCCGCGGTCCCGCGCCCATCTCGCCGTCCGCACCCCGCTGTTCAGCCACGCATCATTCACCTGAACTGCCGGTAACGTGGGACTACAGTTTGTAATGGAGCCGTTATCGGACGGGTAGGGACGGGTTACCGTCGGTCGGCGTCGGCCCCGCGCCGGGCGGGGACCGACCCCGCCGGGGGTGGTCGTGGAATCGGACGGCGTGACCGGGATTGGGCACGGCTTTCGGGACTCGACGTACCCGCGTTCCGGAGTGCCGACGTCCGTGTGACATCCTCCCCGCCGTAAACGGCGGGGCTTCCCCTACGAGGGGGATCCGGCTCGGAAGGTTTCAGTCCGAATACGCCGAGAGCGTCATCTGCGAGGATTTCTCGCTCGTCTCCCGGTGGGCTGTGGCGCTGTCACAGGCGCTCCCATCCCGGGGCGAGTCATTGCGTCCGGGTTCCCAACGGACGCTCTCTCCCCACGGGTTAGCGCGACGGGCGATGTTCACCGCCGCGTTAATATCTGCTTGGAACTCCGATACGTGGCAGTCGTCGTGCGGACACACAAACTCCGCCTGCCGACTCCGGCGACCGAGACGACCGCAAGCGTGGCAGGTTTGGGAGGTGTACGCCGCGTTGACGTACTCGACGCGAATCCCTGCCTCGGTCGCTTTGTCTTCGATTCGGCCCTGTAGCCGGGCGAACGCCCACGCGTGAAGCCGCCGGTTCATAAACTTGCCGTAGTCCAACCGCTCGCGGATGTACGACAGGTCTTCGAGAACGATAACGGGGTTCTCGAACTGTTGGGCATACTCGACGGCCTGCCGAGACGCTTTCTCGACAATATCCGTGAGCGCGTTTTGGTAGTGGTCGAACCGTTCGTCCACGCGCCACTCGGCGGCGTCTCTCGACTGTAGCCGCCGGAGCGTGGTGAACATCTCTTTACGGAGGTGTCGCGCTCGACTGCCGCTGACGAGCATCGGCTTCCGTGGTACGTCGCGTTTGAGGGCACAGCCCGTAATTAACGCGCTCTCACCTACGTCGAAGCCGATGTACGTCGGGTTGTCCGGTTCGGTCGGTTCTTCGACCGGGTATTCGACGGTGACGTGCAACTCCCACGACGTTCGGTGTCGCTGTAGCCGCAACTCGCCCGCCGCCGCGTCCTCGGAGAGTAGGTCAAACCACAGGGATTCTTGCTCCGGGTTGATGCGGAGGGGAATCCAGAAGTTCGTCTCACGACCGGGTTGCGGTGCCTGCCACACGAAGCCGTGTTCGCGCTCGTCTGAGTAGTCGAACTTCGCGGCCCGGTTGACGAGTCGAAGCGAATGCTCGTCGTCTAACTCCTCGGCGTTGTACGTCGAGCGGAGTTTCGGGACGTAGGATTTGAGCGCATCTTTGGCTTGGTACGGCAGGTCGTAGGGCGTCACAACGTCGTTGACGGCGGACATCGTGTCTGCCCTGTTGTCGAAGGCGTCGTGGAGTGCGGTTCGGTAGGTGTCCAAGAGTCGCTGTAGGCGTTGCTCTTTGCCCGTGGTGGGCGTGGCGAGCGTGGCCTGTAGCGTCTTCGTCACCGTCTCGGACACAATGCTACAATAATGTTAGTCACACTTAACACCGTCGGTCACAAAACCATGAGACGTGAAGAACATCAATATCGAAGTAGACGAGGAACAGTACGAGTCTCTGAAAGAGACGAAGAAGCGCCACGGCCTGACGTGGCGCGGGATGTTACTCCACGCGCAACGGGAATTGGATTCCGGCCCTGCCACCGAGTAGCGGTTGGTCAGCACCATGTCGCATTCCCTCCCGGCCTGAAGGCCGGGATTCCCTGCTCGAATTAAGATGGGGACGCTACCGCCCGTCGCGGGCCGGTTCGCCGCGCCTCTCGGACGAGCGGTTCACAGCACCGCCTCGTAGGCCGCGAGCGTCTCCTCCACGTCCGCCTCGGTGTGGGCGTAGGAGACGAACTGGGCCTCGAACTGGTTGGCGGTGAGGAAGATCCCCTCTCCTTTCATCTCCTGCCAGAAGATCCGCTCCCAGCGGTCGGTCTCGGCGTCGTCCACGTCCGCGCCGGTCTTCGGACAGCGGTCGTAGCGGGGGCAGTCGGGCCGTTGCTCGCAGCCCCCGGCACACTGTCCGGTCGTGTCGTCCGGCCCCTGCCTGGTGAAGACCGTCTTGAACGTCGAGTCCGTCCCGACGACGGTGTAGGCCGGGTCCCGCCCGTCGAGGATCTCCCGGATCCCCTCGCGCAGGCGTTCGCCGAGCCGGTTCACGTGGTCGTAGACGTCGTTCTCGGCGGCGTAGCGCAGGCTTTCGAGGCCGGCGGCCATCGTCACCGGGTGGCCCGAGAACGTCCCCGCCTGGAACACCTCCCCGGCGGGGGTGAGTTCCTGCATGATCTCGGCGCGTCCCCCGACGGCGCCGACCGGGAAGCCGCCGCCGACGATCTTGCCGAACGTCGTGAGGTCCGGCGTCACGCCGAGTTTCGACTGCGCACAGCCGAGGCCGCCGACGCGAAAGCCGGTGATGACCTCGTCGAAGACCAGGAGCGCGCCGTGCTCGTCACACAGGTCCCGGAGGTGCGCGTGGTAGCCCTCGACGGGGGCGACGATCCCGTGGTTGCCGAGGAAGGGCTCGACGAGTATCGCCGCGATCTCCTCGCCGTGGGCCTCGAAGACCCGGCTCGCGGCCTCGGAGTCGTTGAACGGGACCGGGAGGGTGTTGGCGGCGAAGGCCCCGGGGATCCCGGGACTGCTCGGCCGGGGGTCGTCGGCGTCGCCCTCGACGAGCGTCGACTCCTGGGCGCCGTGGTACCCCCCCTGCATCACGACGACCTTCTCGCGCCCGGTCGCCCCGCGCGCCAGCCGCACCGCCGAGACGGTCGCCTCGGTCCCCGAGTTGACGAACCGAACCATGTCGACGCTCGGGACGTGACGGGCGACGAACTCGGCGAGTTCGACCTCGACGGCCGTCGGGGCGCCGTACATGGGGCCCGCGCTGACCTGGGACTGGATCGCCGCCTCGACCGGTTCGGGCAGATCGTGTCCGTAGAGCAGGGGGCCGTAGCCCATCACGTAGTCGAGATAGCGGTTGCCGTCCGCGTCGACGACGTGGGCGCCGTCGCCGCGCCGGACGAAGAAGGGGTAGGGCCGCGTCGCGCGGACCGACGAGTTGACCCCGCCGGGCATCACCGAGAGCGCGCGGTCGTAGAGGTCGCGTGACCGGTCGTGGTGCATGCGAGGGCTCTCGGGTGGGGGACTCAAAACGGTTGGCGCTCGGCGGTCGTCGCGGTGGCGGGACGACGGCGGTGAGTCACACCGCGTCCGGTCCCCGGGAGCCCGTGCGGACCTGGAGGGCGTCCTCGACCGGCAGGATGAACACCTTGCCGTCGCCGGACTCGCCGGTGTTCGACGCGTCGCGGATGGCCGTCGCCACGTCCCAGGCGGGGACGTCGGCGACGACGCACTCGATCTTGACCTTCTGGTGGAGGTCGACGACGTACTCCTCGCCGCGCCACTGGCCCGTCTTCGAGGGCTGGGTGCCCCGGCCGCTGACGTCGGTCACGGTGAGGTGGGGGGCCCCCACGTTCGCCAGCGCCTTCTTCACCGGCCCCAGCTTCTCCGGGCGGATGATCGCCACGACCATCTTCAGGCCCTCGTTGGGCGTCCCGCCGTCGGCCCGGACGATCCCGCCGTCCGTGGCGACGCCGGCCCCGGATTCGCCGCCGAACTCGGGGTAGGTGTTGACGCCGTGTTCGGCGATGTCGAGCCCCTCGCGCTCGTGTTCGGGCGTGACCCGGGCCTGCCCGAGCGCCTTGAACGCGCCGAAGATCGCGGCGGTGGCGACGAGCGACCACGTCCCGATGGCGGCCACGCCGATCACCTGCGCGGCCAGTTGCGTGATCGAGACGCCGCCGACGGCAAAGAGCGGGTAGACGACCGCCCCCAGCACGCCCGCCGAACCGTGGACCGGGAAGACCGCACAGACGTCGTCGATCTTCAGGCGCTTCTCGACGAACCCGAAGACGATCGGAAGCTGTCCGCCGGCCAGCAGCCCGAGGATCAGCGCACCGATCCACGTGACGGCGTCGGTGTTGCTGGTGATGCAGACCAGCCCGGCCAGCATCCCGTTGGCGACGTACAGCGTGTCGACCTTCTCGGTCTTCAAAAGCGAGACGCCGCCGGCACCCAGGGCGCCCGCCCCCATCGCCAGCGTGGTGGTCAGCGCGACCCGGCCGACGGTCGACTCGAAGGCCGCAAGCGACAGGGAGCCGTTCTTCGCGGCGAAGACGGTCGCCGCCGTGCCGACGTTGAAGCCGTACCAGCCGAACGAGAGAATGAGCGTCCCCAGGACGGCGAAGGTCAGCGAGTGCCCGGGGATGACGTTGAGGCTCCCGTCCTCGTCGTACCGGTCCATCCGGGGACCGAGCATCCAGGCGGCCGTCAGCCCGGCGATGCCGCCCATCCCGTGGACGATCATCCCGCCGGCGAAGTCGTGGAAGCCGACGCCAAAGAGGGTCGAGAGGGCGCCGCCGGCCCACGTCACGCCCGTCACCACGGGGTAGATGACCGCGGCCAGCAGGATCGTGTACGTGACGTACGCCCGGAGTTTGCACCGCCCGGCGACCGCGCCGCTGACGATGGTCGCCGAGGTCATCGCGAAGACGGCCCCGAACAGCCAGCCGATCCACGCTCGATCGCTCGCGGGCGCGAGAATCCCGGCGAACGCGCCTCCCGGCGCCGCCCCGCCGACGATCGCCGAGACGGCGGCGCCAACGAGGAAGAACACGATCACGCCGACGCTCCAGGTGAGCATGTTCTTGGTCAGCTGGTTGGCCACGTTCTTCGAGCGCACCTGGCCCGCCTCCAGCATGGCGAAGCCGGCGTGCATGAAGAAGATGAGGAACGTGACCGTCAGCATCCAGACGCTGTTTACCCCCTCCGCGACCGTTCCGGCGTCGACCTGCAGGGCCGGCGTCACCACGGCGACCACCGCCGACGGCACACGTCACTGGGTACACGATCGTTCGGTTTTGTTCTGTTTCCGTTCTCGTTCGTCATCCTCTATCTGAATAGATCCGACATAGAGGAGGGTTATAAGCACTGTCGTTTACAGAACACGATATATGGGGGACGAAGTAGACGGTCGTCCGGTTTAATATCGG
>JBDGUC010000031.1:0-20277 GCA_042216285.1 Haloferacaceae archaeon | reverse complement strand
TCACCGTTCCACAGCGAGGCCGCGGTCGCTCCGCTCCCCCGGCCGCGCCCGCCGTCCTTTTTTGCCTCGACCGCCTCGTGACGGCCATGAGCGACTTCGACAGGGAAGCCGAGCGCGAGCGTCTCCGCGAGAAGTACGAGCGGGACCGCGAGAAGCGCCAGTCCACCCAGCGGATGTCGGAACTCCTGCTGAAGGGTGCGACGATGACCAACCAGCACTGCGGGGAGTGTGGCGATCCGATCTTCCGCTACGAGGGGACCGAGTTCTGCCCGACCTGCGAGCACGACGGAACGGCCGCGGAGACCGACGAGGGGGCGGGTGGTTCCGACGGCCAGGCCCCGAGCGACCGCGACGCGGCCGCCGCCGACCGGTCGGCGGCGGCCGCCGGGGAGACCACCGACGGGACGGCAGCCGACCGATCGACGCCCGGGGCCGTCGACGCGGCGAGCGGACCCGGGCCGGCGTCGGAGTCCCCGCGGTCCGCCGACGCCGGGAACGTCGCCGACGCCGACCCGCAGTCGGCCGGACCGGACGAGGGTGGATCCGCGACGGTCGATGCGGGCGACGTGCCCCGGGACCGCGGATCCGGCGCCGCCCCGACGGCCGCCGACGTCGACGGCGCGGCGCGCCCCGACCCCGCCCGGGTCGAGCGTGACGCGCCGACCGGCGAGGGGGGAGACGGCGCGGGGCGGGCGACCACCCGCGCGTCGCTGGAGCGGACGCTCGTCCGGTTCGCCCGGGCGGCCGAGGGAGCCGACGACCCGCGCCGCGCGCGGGAACTGCTCGCGGCCGCGCGGGAGGCCGCGGAGGCGCTCGCGGCGCTCGACCGTTGACGCGCCGATTTGAGAGAGCTTTGAGAAAGAACTACGGGGGGCGGCCGTGTCGCCCGGCACATGGACGTGCTGGTACCCGTCGACGGGTCGGACTGTAGCGTGCGCGCCGTCGAGTTCGCCGTCGAGTTCGCCGACCGGTTCGACGCCGCGCTCCACGTCGCCCACTTCTCGGACGCCGAGACGGACGCGACGCAGACGGTGCTCGACCGGGCGCGGACGGCGCTGGACGGCGCCGAGGCGAGCGTCGTCGTCGAGGTCTGCGATCTGGACCTGGGCACCGCGAACGACGTCGGCAAGGCCATCCTCGCGTACGCCGAGGCGGAGGGAATCGACCACGTCGTGATGGGCCACCACGGCGCCGGGCGGGTCGAGCGGGCCATCCTCGGAAGCGCGGCCTAGACGGTCATCCGGGGCGAGACGCTCCCGGTGACCGTCGTTCCCTGACGGGGGTCGCCGGCGCCGCGTCCGCGCTACTCGTCTCCAGCGTCGTCGCCGGTCCCGTCCCCGTCCTCCTCGTCGCCCGTCGCCCGTCCGGGGGCGTACGTGCTCCCGACCACCTCGCGGATCCGGTCGGCGGTCACCTCGCCGACGCCATCGACGTCCAGGAGCGCCTCGCGGTCGGCGGTCACGGCCGCCTCGACGCTCCCGAACTGATCCAGCAACGCCCGTGCGGTGACCGGACCGACGTCGGTGATCGACGAGACGACGTACTCCTGCTGTTCGGCCAGCGTCTTCGCGCTCTTCTCGCCGTGGACGCTGACCGCCCGGTCGCGGGTCTCCTGCTCCCGGCGCGCGATCACCGCCAGCAGGTCGGCGGTGTCGCTCTCGTCCTCGGTCCGCAGCACGCTCAGGTCGAAGTCGACCGCGAGCGACGCCAGCGCGCCGCGGATCGCGTCGGGCGCGACGTTCCGGGCGCCGTAGAGGTCGGCGCCCTCGACCACCAGCAGCGGCCGGGCGTACTGGCGCGAGAGGTCGCGGGCCTGCTCGAAGAGCGAGCGGTCGCCGCCGAGAAGGGTGTCGAGGAAGTCGTCCACGCTCTTTCGCTCGACGGCCACCCGATCCGAGCAGACGTAGTCCCCGACCGCGAGCGTCTCCAGGCGCGTCTCGATCCCCTCCCGGGTCGAGAGGTCCCGGGCGATGGTCGAGTCGAGTTCGCGCTGGTCGATCACGACCTCGGTCGCGTCGTCGGTCCCCTCCGCGGTCGCCACGACGCCCTCGGCCGGGCCGTCGTCCGCCGCGTCGTCGTCCCCGTCGTCGCCGGCCGACTCGCGCGCCGCGGCCGCGAAGTCGGTCAGTCCCGGCTGGGCGCCCTCGTCTCCCGTCCCCGCCGCGTCCGCGTCGGCGTGCGTCCCGGCCCCGGCGTCCCCGGTCGCGTCGGCGTCGGAGTCGGGGTCGGCGGCCTCCTCGCCGTCGAACGCGCCGAGGCGGGCCTGCCCGTCGTCGAGTTCGGCCGCCACCTCGCCGGCGACCCCCTTCAACTCTCTGAGCTCCGACTCCATCTCGTTCTCGCGGCGCTTCGAGATCCAGAAGTAGGCCTCGTCCCGGGTGTCCTCGGCCATCAGCACGACGACCCGGCCCTCGTCCTGGCGGCCCGTGCGGCCCTTGCGCTGGATCGACCGGATGGCCGTCGGGACGGGTTCGTAGAAGAGCACGAGGTCGACCTCCGGCACGTCCAGGCCCTCCTCGGCGACCGAGGTGGAGACCAGCACCTCGAACTCGCCGTCCCGGAAGGCGTCCAGGGTCTCCTTTTGCTCGCGCTGGGTCATCCCCTCGCTCCCCTCGGTGTCGGACTGGCCGACGAACCGCCGGACGTCGAACCCCTCGGCGAGGAAGTCGGTGAGCGCCTCGGCGGTGTCGCGGGACTCGGTGAAGACGATGACCCGCTCGCCCCCCTCGACGCCGAGCGTGCGCGCGAGCAGGAGCCGGGTCTGGCGGAACTTGGGGTGGAGGTCGTCGAACGCGTCGGCGCGGCGCATCGCCTCCTGGACCTTGGGTTCGCCGACCAGCCGCTGGCTGGCCTTCGAGGCGCCCGACGAGCGGGCGGCGTTGCGCTGGCGCTCGAAGTAGCGCCGGAGCGCCTCGACGCTCTGGGTCTCGGCGAGTTCGACCGCGCGCCGGAGTTTCATCACCTCCGCGTGGATCGACATCCCCTCGTACCCCTCGGACTGGCCGTCGTCGATCAGCCCCTGGAGCCGGCCACGCATCCGATTGAGTTCCTTCTGGGAGAGGTCGGGCCGGGTGGCGTTCGTCACGCCCAGTTCCTTCAACCGGGTCAGGCGGTCGACGATCACCTCGTTGAGCGCGTCCCGGAGGGCGGCGACGGCGTCGGGCAACGCCACCTTCTTCCACTCGACGTCGGTCTCGTGGGTGTAGTCCGCGACGTCGGCGTCCTCCTCGGTCATCACCGCCACCTCCTCGACCCCGAGGTTCTCACAGACCCGAAGGACGGCCTCGCTGTCGCCGCCGGGCGAGGCGCTCATTCCCGTCACCAGTGGCTCGGTGGCGTCGGCGTGGTAGCGCTCGGCGATGTAGGTGTAGGCGTAGTCGCCGGTCGCGCGGTGACACTCGTCGAAGGTGAGGTGGGTGACCTCGGAAAACGAGATCCGCCCGCCGATCAGGTCGTTCTCGATCACCTGTGGCGTCGCCACCACGATCCGGGCGTCGTCCCAGCGGGCGGCGCGGTCGTCGGGGCTGACCTCGCCGGTGAAGACGACGATCTCCTCGTCGGGGAGCGCCAGGGCCTCCCGGTAGAAGTCGACGTGCTGGGTGACGAGGGGTTTGGTCGGCGCCAGGAAGAGCGCCGTGCCCCCCACCTCGTGGAGGCGCTCGACGGTGACGAGCAGGCTGACCGTCGTCTTGCCCAGACCGGTCGGGAGGCAGACGAGCGTGTGGTCCCCGCGGGCGGTGTCGGCCAGGCGCTCCTGGTAGCGCCGGCGCTCGATCACGCCGTCGGCGAGCAGGGGGTGCTCAACGTACTCCCCGTCGGTGGCCACCATCACCGCACGTTGGCCCGCGGCGTGGTTAAGCGTTGGCGAAGCGCGGTGAATGTGGAGGCTGGCGGGCGTTCGCGGCGCCGTCGCCCCGCCGGCGACCGGTGGTCCCGGCTACACCACCTGCTCGCCGTCGTCGTCGTAGACCCGGATGGCGTCGACGGGACAGACCCGGGCCG
The DNA here is from genome assembly GCA_042216285.1 of Haloferacaceae archaeon. Lineage (GTDB taxonomy): Archaea > Halobacteriota > Halobacteria > Halobacteriales > Haloferacaceae > CAZMLQ01. Next base: position 16,275 of record JBDGUC010000031.1, on the reverse strand, counting down.
CGAACTCCGCCTCGAACTCCTCGTCGTCGGGCACGTCGAGCACGTAGACGCCGTCCTCGCGCTCCTCGCTCCCGACGAGCGTCGCCTTCCCTGCGTCCACGTCCTTCTCGAACGGTCCCCACTCCTCGACGCACTGGAACATCCCGATGCAGGTGTCCCGGTCGAACTCGACGTACATGCGGGTGCCTCGGCGCGTGGGGCACCTAACGGTGACGACCGGCCGACGGGGGCGTACCGACCCGACAGACTTTATCGCGGGACGCGCCAACCCCGTCCCGATGGACGTCGCGGGGCTGGAGGGACTGCCGGAGGGCGCCGTCGCGGTGCTCGAAGACGCGGGGGTCACGGAGCTGTACCCCCCGCAGGCCGCGGCCGTGGAGGCTGGCGTCTGCGACGGCGAGAGCCTGGTCGCGAGCGTGCCGACCGCCAGCGGCAAGACCCTGATCGCCGAACTGGCGATGCTCTCGGCGGTCCGCCGGGGCGGGACGGCGCTGTACGTCGTCCCCCTGCGGGCGCTGGCCAGCGAGAAGCGGGCGACGTTCGAGCGCTGGGAGGCGGTCGGCGTCGACGTCGGCGTCTCGACCGGCGACTACGACTCGGACGGCGAGTGGCTGGCGACCAAGGACGTGATCGTCGCCACCAGCGAGAAGGTCGACTCGCTCGTGCGCAACGGCGCGCCGTGGATCGACGACCTGGCCTGCGTCGTCGCCGACGAGGTCCACCTCGTCGACGACCCGGGCCGGGGTCCGACGCTCGAAGTGACGCTGGCGAAACTCCGCCGGCTCACCCCCGACCTCCAGGTCGTCGCGCTCTCGGCGACGGTCGCCAACGCCGACGAGGTGGCCGACTGGCTCGACGCCGCCCTGGTCACCTCCGACTGGCGCCCCATCGAGTTGCGGACGGGCGTCCACTACGGCGACGCGATCACCTTCGACGACGGAAGCCGGCGGCAGGTGCCCGCCGACGGCCGGCAGACCCCGGCGCTCGTGGCGGACACGCTCGACGGGGACGACGCGGACGCGACGGATCTGGACGGCGACTGGGAGGCTCCGGCCGGCGACGACGGGGACGCGGATGCGGGCGACGACGGTGGCAGTCCGGACGCCGACGCCCCCGACGACGCCGGTTCGACGGCCGGCGGCTCCGCGCTCGTCTTCGTCAACTCCCGGCGGAACGCCGAGTCGGCCGCCGAGCGGCTGGCGGACGTGACGGGTCCGCGGCTGACCGACGACGAGCGCGCCCGACTGCGGGACGTGGCGGGCGAGATCAGGGGCGTCTCCGACGCCGCGACGAGCGACGACCTGGCGGACGCCGTGGAGCGGGGCGCCGCCTTCCACCACGCCGGCCTCGCCAGCGACCACCGCTCGCTCGTCGAGGAGGCCTTCCGCGACCGGCTGGTGAAATGCGTCTGTGCGACGCCGACCCTCGCCGCGGGGGTCAACACGCCGAGCAGGCGCGTGATCGTGCGCGACTGGCGGCGCTACGACGGCGACTACGGCGGAATGAAACCCCTGGACGCTCTGGAGGTCCACCAGATGATGGGCCGGGCGGGACGGCCCGGACTCGACCCGTACGGCGAGGCGGTGCTCGCGGCCAAGAGCCACGACGAGATGGACGACCTGTTCGACCGGTACGTCTGGGCCGACCCCGAACCGGTCCGCTCGAAACTGGCCGCCGAACCGGCGTTGCGCACCCACCTGCTCGCCACCGTCGCCTCCGGGTTCGCCCGGTCGCGCGACGGCCTGCTCGACTTCCTCGATCGAACCCTCTATGCCGCCCAGACCGAGGGTCGGGGGGACATCGAGCGGGTGGCCGACGACGCCCTCGACTACCTCGTGTGCAACGACTTCCTCGAACGGACGGCCGACGGCGGGGACGGCCTGCGGGCGACGACCCTGGGCCAGACCGTCTCGCGGCTCTACCTCGACCCGATGAGCGCCGCGGAGATCGTCGACGGCCTGCGCGACGCCGCGGACCTCACGCCGCTCGGCCTCTACCACCTCGTCTCTCGCACGCCCGACATGTACGAGCTCTACCTGAAGTCGGGGGAGCGCGAGACCTACACGGACCTCTGTTACGAGCGCGAATCCGACCTGCTCGGGCGGACGCCCTCGGAGTTCGAGGACGTGCGGTTCGAGGAGTGGCTGTCGGCACTCAAGACGGCGAAACTCCTGGAGGACTGGGCGGAGGAGGTCGAGGAGGACCGGATCACCGACCGGTACGGCGTCGGTCCGGGCGACGTGCGCGGGAAGGTCGAGACCGCCGGGTGGCTGCTCGGCGCCGCCGAGCGCCTCGCCGACGAGGTCGGCGCCGACCCCGGTCCGGTCCGGGCGGCCCGCACGCGCGTCGAACACGGCGTCCGCGCGGACCTGCTCGACCTCGTGGGCGTCCGCGGCGTGGGGCGCAAACGCGCCCGGCGGCTCCACGAGGCCGGCGTCGAGACGCGGGCCGACCTCCGCGAGGCCGACAAGGCGACCGTCCTCGGCGCGGTCCGTGGCCGTCGGGGGACGGCCGAGCGGATCCTGGAGAACGCCGGCCGGCGGGACCCGTCGATGGAGGGCGTCGAGGTGGGGGGGTCGACGGCGACCGGCGGCGGGGAGGACAGTCCCCGGTCGAACGGAACCGACCGGGCCGCCGACCACGGCCGGACGGACGCGGCGGGCGGCGATCAGTCGAGCCTGGGGGACTTCGGATGAGGCTGGTCGAGTGTACCGTCGCCACGGACGACGTCGACGGGTTCGTCGCGCGCCTCGGTGCGATCGGCGAGCGGCACGGGGCGGCGGTGCAGGCGTTCGACGCCCGGTACGTCGTCGACCGGACGCACCTGGAGCGGGCGGTCGCCCTTGCCGACAGGGCGCGCGAGCGCGGCGCGGCGGTGGCGCGCGAGCGGAGCGTCGAGGTCCTGTTGTACGCGGCCGGGCGCCGACAGATCGACCGGGCGCTGACGATGGGCGTCGATCGGGGGCCGACGCCCGCCGTGGTGCTCGTGGACGGGACCGGGGACGGCGAGGCGGCGGCGGCGGACGCGGTGCGGGGGCTCGACCCGGTGACGCCCGCGACGACGCTCGGCGACTACGACCCCGACCGCGTCCGGTCGTTCTTCGACGTCTCCGACGCGGAACTGGCGGCCGCCGCCGGCGACCTCGCCGCGCTGGTCCACGAGCGGGTGGCGCTGCTCGCCGTCGAGCGATAGCCGGGATCGCCGGAGTTAATTCCGCGGCCCCGCTGGACCGAGGGGATGCTCCCCTGGGGTCACGTGGCGGTGGGCTACCTCGCCTACCGCTCCCTCCGGACGGTCCGCGGTCGGGGCGTCCCGTCGCCCGCGGCGGCCGTCGCGGTCGTGGTCGGGACCCAGGCACCGGACCTGATCGACAAGCCGCTGGCGTGGAACCTCGGACTCCTCCCGGCCGGGCGGTCGCTCGGCCACTCGCTTCTCGTCATGGCCGTCGTCTTCGCCCTCGCCAGTCGCCTCCGCGTCGTCCGGGACCGTCCGGTCGCCGCCGGGGCCTTCGCCCTCGGGGCCGTCTCGCACGCGTTCGCCGACGCCGCCGGACCGCTCGTGGAGGGGACGCCCGCCGCCGCGTCGTTCCTGCTCTGGCCCGTCGTGCCCCTGCACGTCCACGACAGCGGTTACTCCATCCTGGCGGTGTTCCTCTCGCTCGACCCGACCCCGCACGTGCTCGTCGGCCTGGTGCTCTCGGCCGTGGCCGCCGTCGTCTGGGTCCGCGACGGGACGCCGGGGACGGGACTCGTGGTCCGCGCTCTCCGGTCCGACCGGCGCGGGCGGACGGAGCAGTGAGCGACCGCGACCGCGCCGCTACCGGCGCCCGAGGACGTTGGTGCTCCCGCACTCCGGACACTGGGTCAGCGTCCCGATGGGTGGATGCTCGACCCGCGACCAGGCGTCGCTGTCCGTCGGGGCCTCGAACCCGCAGTTCACACACCGTAACGTGGTACTCGTCGACATGGGTGACGTCGAACTAGCACGCGAACCGTCAAACGGGTTTCGGGGCGCGGGGGTCGCGGCGGACCCGGCCGCGAGCGTGGCGTTCGGGGTCGCGGGACGGCGTCGAACGCCGGTCCGCGTCGACGAGGGTGGCCGTCTCGACCGTGAGGGACGCTACCACGTCTCGCCGACGGCTTAAGGGCCTCGACCCCTTACGGCGAGTAATGAGTGACGAGACGGAACGACGAAACCTCCGCATGCCGGACGACGACGAACTGTTCGGCGTCGTGATCGAACACCTCGGCGGCAACCACGTCCGCGTCCGATGCGAGGACGGCGAGACCCGCCTGGGACGCATCCCCGGCCGAATGAAGTATCGCACCTGGATCAACGAGGACGACGTCGTCCTCGTCGAGCCCTGGGACTGGCAGGACGAGAAGGCGAACATCGAGTGGCGCTACACGGGCCAGGACGCCGACCAGCTCCGGGCCGAGGGCCACATCGACTGACCTGACCGCCCGATCGCCGGACGCACACGTCCCCCAGCGTCGGCTTCGCCCGTCGCGGACCGCGGTCCGGACACTCAGACCCTGACGAGCACCTTGATCGCCTCGCGCTCGTCCATCGCCCGGTAGCCCTCGGGGACGCCGTCGAGGTCGACGGTCCTCGTGAACACCGGCGAGGGGTCGAGCGTTCCCCCGAGCACGTCCGCCAGCAGGTCCTCGGCGTAGGCCCTGACCGGCGCGACGCCGCCGCGGAGCGCGACGTTGTCCCCGAACATGTCGTGGATGGGGACGCCCCCGTCGGCGACGCCGTGGGGGACCCCGACGTAGCCGACGGTCCCGCCGGGCCGACAGACCGAGACGGCGGTCTCCATCGACGAGGCCGCGCCGACGCACTCCGCGACGTGGTTGGCCCCGCCGTAGGTCAGTTCCTTCACTCGCTCGACGGCCGCCTCGCCCCGCTCGGCGACCGTCTCGGTGGCGCCGAACGCCGCCGCCAGTTCCAGGCGGTCCTCGTGGTGACCGACGGCGACGATGCGCTCGGCGCCGAGACGGCGGGCCGCGAGCACCGCACACAGCCCCACCGCGCCGTCGCCGACGACGGCGCAGGTGTCGCCCGCCCCCACGCCCGCGCTGACCGCCGCGTGGTGGCCCGTGCCCATGACGTCCGTGAGCGGGAGCACCGCCTCCAGCGTGGACTCGTCGTCGGCGTGGCGGTCCGGCACCCGGACGAGCGTGCCGTCGGCGTGGGGGACCCGCACGTACTCGCCCTGGCCGCCGCCGTTCGCGCCGCCCCAGGAGTCGCCGTTGACGCAGGAGGAGTACAGCCCCTTCCGGCAGAACTCGCAGGCGCCACAGCTGATCAGGAAGGGCGCGAAGACGCGGTCCCCGGGGGCGACCGACCGGACCCCGTCGCCGACCGCCTCGACGACGCCCATCGGCTCGTGGCCGACGGCCGACCCGGCCTCCCGGTCGGTCTCGCCGCGGTAGAACCAGAGGTCGGAGCCACAGATGGCCGTGTGCGTCACGCGGACGAGGGCGTCGGTCGGCGCCTCGACCTCTGGACGCGGGCGCTCCTCGATGCGGACGTCACCGGGACCGCAGAAGACGGCGGCGCGCATGTTGCTCCGGCGGGGCGGCGAGAGGAAAAGTTCTCGGGGGATGGTTGCCCAGCTGGACCGTTCGTCGAAGTCCGTGGAGCCGTCCCGAACGATTCGAACCGCGGACGTTTCGCCCCCGTCGGTCGCGTCACTCCCTGGTTCGGATTCTCGACCCACTACGTTCGTTCGAACGGAATAGCCCCGGAAGGATGCGAACCGCGGTCACTCCGCTCGCTGCCACTCGCTCGGTTCCCTGATTCGAATCCGGGGGCTTCTTCGCTCCTTGCGTTCGCTCGTCGCAGAATAGTCCCGGAAGGATTCGAACCTTCGTCGTGAGCCCCAGAAGCTCACATGATTGGCCACTACACCACGGGACTGCAGTCCGAACCAAGGGCAGATGGTTATTAAATCCTGTCGCTTTTCCCATCCGTTGTAGGTGTTCGGTAGTGTTCCACGCGATGGCAGTTCGCACAGAGGACGATGCACCTCTCGACTTCGGCTAGCACGTCGTCCGCCGGATAGCTGTACGCGATCATCGCGCCGACGCCCATCCGCGTGTCGTCGGTGACGTGGTGGAACTGGAGACGGATCGGATCGGTTTCGCCACAGCGCTGGCACCCTCGATCCCCCTTGTACGCGTACGTCCAGGCACGGAGCCGTTCGGCCTTCGTGAGTGACGTCTCCCCGGGGAGTGGAAGATCCGATCCGGTGATCGGGGCCGTCGAAACGTCGTCAGTCGTGACGTCGAACAGGTCCGTTCCCGCCGGTGATGAATGATGCTCTCGCCAGTGACAGTTCGCACAGAGCAACTCACACCGCCCGATCTCCGTTCGAATGGCCTCCTTCGAGTAGCCGTTCGAGACCATCTCGTTCGCGGTCATCTCCTTGGTGGCGTCGTCGTAGTGGTGGAAGTCGAGGCACGCGGGACTCGACTCCCGACACCGACTGCAGCCATCCTCTCTGCCTTGTAGACGTGGATCCACCGGCGCAGTTCCCGTCGTCGTTCGAGCGTCCGTCGCGTGTTCCACTCCCCGTGTCTGTAGTGCCAGCGCTGATCCTGACTCGACTCCTCCCATTCCATCTCTTCCGGCGGATCGACGTCGTCGGGCTTCGGTGCGACCCGGGATCCGGTCGAGCGATTCCTCTCCAGACCGGCTCGGCTCTTCGCGGCGTTCCACCCATCGCAGTGTCGCAGGATCGTCGACGCAGAGGGCGTCCGTCCAAGCGCTTCGTACTGCGCTTTCGTCGGCGAGTCGCCCAGAACCGTGCGGCCTCGCGGAGCGCCCTGAGACAGTCGTCTTCGGTCGCCACGACGGTCCTCTGGCCGTCCCGGCACTTCGAGATCACGTCCGATCCATCACCCCTCGTTGACGCCCCGGAGTCGAAACACGTACGGCGCTCGTCCCCGCGAGTGACGGGCATGTACGTCGGCCGCCTGCTGGTCGCGGGACCGGGGCTCGGCGCCTACCGGGTCTCCTCGCGCTCGTTTCCGAACCGCCGGATCCTCGCCCGGGACGGCGTCCTCACGGTCGGCCCGACGCCGGACGCCCCGGAGACGGACAACCCCTACGTCGCCTACAACTGCGTCCGGCCCGCCGGCGCGGGGGTCGCGCTCGGCAACGGCTCCCACGTCGATCCGGTCGCCGAGAAGGTCGACCTGGGCTACCCCCCGCGGGACGCCCTGGTGACGGCGCTCCACGCGCTCGACTTCGAGAAGGACGACTACGACACGCCCCGCATCGCGGCGGTCGTCGGCGCGCGCGAGGCCCACGTCGGCATCGTCCGCCGGGACGCCCTGCTCGTCGAGGCCGTCGACGACCCGACCCTCGTCGCCACCTACGAGGAGGACCGCCCGCGGGCGGTCGACTTCCCGGCGACCGATCCCGACGCGGCGGCGCGGGCGGCCTACCGCCTCGACTTCGAGCATCCGGTCTGTGCCGCCGCGGCGGCCGTCGACGACGGGGTCGAGACCGCCGTCTACAACGGGCCGGAGTCGGCGTAGTCGCCGCGGGATCGGAGACGAATACCGTGTCGCCACCCCCCGCGTCGCCGGATCCTTAACCCGGGGCGCCCCCAACGGGGAAACATGAGCACGCGACTGGGGGTGATCGCGGACGTCCACGGCAACCTGGTGGCGCTGGCTGCGGTTCTGGCCGATATGCCGACGGTCGACGGCCTGGTCTGTGCGGGTGACGTCGTCGGCTACAACCCGTGGCCGGCCGAGTGCGTGGCGGCGATGCGGGGACGGGCGGTCGGGGGTGACGAGGTGGCGGACCTCGCGCTCCCGCCGGAGGCGTTTCCCGCGGACGCGGTGCCGACGGTGATGGGCAACCACGACCGCGCGGTCGCGCGGGCGACGGGGTTCCGGTTCAACGCGATGGCGAAGGCGGGCGTCGACCACGCGCGCGACCGCCTCGCCGACGACGCGCTCGCGTGGCTCGACGGCCTGCCCGACCGGCGTTCCGTCGCGGACGGGCGGATGCGCCTGGTCCACGGCCACCCCGACGACCCCGACCGCTACACGTACCCCGACGAGTTCTCGCCCGGGATGCTCGACGGCGAGGACGTCCTCGTCACCGGCCACACCCACGTCCAGGGGACGCGCCGGTTCGACGAGGGGGTGGTGATGAACCCGGGGAGCGTCGGCCAGCCACGGGACGGGGACCCGCGGGCGGGCTATGCGGTCGTCGACCTGCGCGACCGGGTGGCGGTCGACGAGCGCCGGGTGGCGTACGACGTCGACCGGGTCGTGGCGGCGGTCCGCGAGGCGGGGCTTCCCGAGCGGATCGGCGAGCGCCTGCGCGAGGGCCGGTGAGAGCCCGCACGCGCGGCGCAGGCGTCAGAACTCCTGGTTCTGGATGACCTTCAGGGCGTCCTCGCGGTCGTCCCAGGCGACGAAGAGGGCGACCGAGGTCGCCGAGGTGATGAGGTCGTGAATGTTGATGCCGGCGGAGGTGATCGGTTCGACGATGTCGAGGATGATCCCCGGTCGGTTGGGGAGTTCGCCGCCGGTGATCCGGATGACGACGATGTCCTCCTCGACGGTCACCGACGAGAGCGTGTCGTCCTCGACGACCTCCTCGTGGAGGCGGTACTCGGCCTGCTCGGCCACGTCCTCGGTGACGTAGAACGTCACGGAGTCCATTCCGCTGGCGACGGCGTCGATGTTGATGTCGGCCTCGGCGAGTGCCGTCGACAGGGCGGCGACGATGCCCGGCCGGTTGCGGATGGCGCGTCCGGCGACGGTGATACACGAGAGGGGGGTCTCCTGCATGTCGATGAGGTTCTGGAACTCCCCCTCGACGAGCGTGCCGCCCGAGAGCAGGTCGCCGTGCTGGTAGTGGACGACCCGGACGGTCAGGTCCTCGTCCTTGTAGGAGAGCGCCGACGGGGCGACGACCTCGGCGCCCCGAAAGGAGAGGTTCCGGAGTTCGTCGACGGTGATCCGGCTGACGTTGCGGGCGCCCTCGACGACCTGCGGGTCGCCCGTCATGACTCCCTCGACGTCGGTGACGATGACGACCTGGTCGGCGTCCATGTAGCGCCCGAGCATCACGGCGGTGGTGTCGGAGCCGCCGCGCCCGAGCGTCGTCACGTCGCCCGCGTGGTTTTCGGCGAGGAAACCGGTGACCACGGGGACGATCCCCTCGCCGGCCACCCGGTCGGCCAGCGCCCGGGCGCGGTGGACGGTCTCGTCGACGTCGACCTCCCCCAGTTCGTTCGCGACGATGGGCCAGTCGTCGCCCCCGGGTTCGACGAAGACGGCGTCGAGGCCGCGGGCCGAGAGCGCCGCCTTCAGCATCCGGACCGACGTCCGCTCGCCCATGCTGACGATCTCGGCCCGGTCGCGGTCGCTCGCGTCGAACTCTATCTCGTCGAGGAGGTCGTCGGTCGTCGATCCCATCGCGCTCGCCACCACCACGACCTCGTGGCCGGCCTCGACGGCCCTGGTGATCGTATCGGCCGCCCGGTCGATCCGGTCGCCGCTCCCGAGCGACGTCCCGCCGAACTTCGCCACTACGCGCATCGGGGTTCCTCCGTCGCCCCCCGTCGTGGGCCCTGACATCCGGTCACGGGCACCCATAGCGCGGTCGACCGATATAACGCTGTTCACTTGCGGGCACCGGCGGCGGGCGAGCCCGTCGCGGCAGTCGGCCCGGTGGCCGGCGTGGGTCGGGTCTCCAGCGCGTGTGCCTGCAGAGCGTGGCGTCCCGCCCGCGCTCAGACCGGATCGAGCAGGCCCCGCTCCTCGAACACCCGGCCCAGCCGCGCCATCGTGGCGACCACCACGTCGCAGGCCGGGCGGACGGCGTCCTTCGGACGGTAGCCGACCGCCAGCCCCGCGACCTCCAGCATCGGCAGGTCGTTGGCGCCGTCGCCGACCGCGACGGTCTCCCCGGGCGGCACGCCGAGGTCGGCCGCCAGGGCCGACAGCGCCTCGTCCTTGGTCCCCTCGATCAGCGGCCCCTCGACCGCGCCCGCGAGGCGCCCGTCGACGACGGGGAGGCGGTTGGCGATCACGGTGTCGACCGCGACGCCCTCGCGCGCCAGGGCGCGCTCGACGCCCCGTTCGAAGCCGCCGGTGAGGATCGCGGTGTGGTGGCCGGCGGCGGCCAGGCGCGCCAGCAGGTCGGCGGCGCCCGGCCGCAGGACCACCTCGTCGAAGGCCGCCTCGGCCGCCGCCTCGTCGAGGCCCGCTAGCAGGGCGGCCCGCCGCCGCAGGCTCTCGGCGTACCCGATCTCGTCGTTCATCGCCCGGTCGGTGATGTCGGCCATCTCGTCGGCGACCCCCTTCCGGCCGCCGAGCAGGACGGTCATCTCCGAGTCCGAGAGCGTCCCGTCGAAGTCGAAGGCCACGAGCGTCACGTCCGTGAGTGGGCGCGGCGGGATTTCAACCTCCCGACCGCCGGCGTCCGCACCGACCGCCGGTGGTCGACTCCCGGCTCTCAGATCCCGGGGCTCTCGCGCACCGGCGTCCACGCCTGCGGGGCGACCTGGACCCCCCGCGCCCGCACTTCGTCGCGTCCGTCCCGCTCGCGCACCTCAAGGCGGGCGTCGAACGGCTGGGAGAGGACGGACCGGTCGACCTCCGACACCGCCGACTCGTCGAGCGCGACCAGCGCCACGCCGTCGACGCTCCGGATCCGTCCCAGGACGACGTGGAGGAACCGGAAGACCCGACGGACGTCCGCGTACATCACCGTCGTCGACAGCGAGTGACAGCCCAGCCAGGGGGTCGGCTCGCCCCGGTCGTGGTCCCGGAGGAACTCGGTGATGGCGATCCCCAGCCCGGTCAGATCGCCCGGGTCGGCCACGTAGCGGCGTCCGACGGCGGCTCGAACCCGGTCGAGCGACCGCTCCCGGCTCACGCAGTCGACGATCGAGAGCCGGTCCTCGGGCACGCCACGCTCCCCGAGGTCCCGCGCCGTCGAGGTGGCGTCGCGGCGCGTCGTGACGAAGACGGTGCTGTGGTCGTCCGTGTCGTCGGCGGCCAGGAGCGAGAGCATCAGTTCCCGTTTGCCCGACATCGCCGGGCCGGTGACGAGCACGGCCGTTCCCGGCGCGAGCGCTCCGGCCCGCAACGCGCCCTCGAACGTCCCGGTGTCCATGGACCGTATGCCCGCCGACGAACGGATCAACCCAACGGCTCGGGAGTCCCCGTCGAGGGGGGTTCCCGCCCGCGTCGGACGCCACGCCGTCGGTCGACCCGCGGGCGGGTCGTCGTCCCCCCTCCCCCGGAACCCTTAACGCCCGTCGCGGGCTTCGGACGGTATGCGAGTGCTCGTGACCGACCCCATCGCGGCGGCCGGCATCGATCGGCTCCGCGACGCGGGCCACGAGGTCGAGACGGCATACGAGGTGGCGGGCGAGGCGTTGCTCGACGCCGTGGCGGACGCCGACGCCCTGATCGTTCGCTCGGGGACGGCGGTCACACGGGAGGTGTTCGAGGCGGCGCCGCACCTGGCCATCGTCGGGCGCGCGGGCATCGGCGTCGACAACATCGACGTCGACGCCGCGACCGACCACGGGGTCGTCGTCGCCAACGCCCCGGAGGGGAACGTCCGCGCCGCCGCCGAGCACACCGTCGCCATGACCTTCGCGACCGCCCGCTCCATCCCCCAGGCCCACGTTCGGCTGACGGCCGGCGAGTGGGCCAAGGGCGACTACCTCGGGACGGAGCTCAACGGCAAGACCCTCGGCATCGTGGGGCTGGGTCGCGTCGGCCAGGAGGTCGCCCGACGGCTCGACGCCCTCGGGATGGACCTGGTCGCGTACGACCCCTACATCGGCGCGGAGCGCGCCGAGCGCCTCGGCGCCGAACTCGTCGAGTTCGGGGCGTGTCTTGACCGCGCGGATTTCCTGACGGTCCACACGCCGCTCACCGACGAGACCGAGGGGCTGATCTCGACGCCCGAACTCGAACGGCTGGGCGGGGGGTACCTCGTCAACTGCGCCCGGGGCGGCGTGGTCGACGAGGCGGCCCTCGCCGACGCCGTCGAGCGGGGCGTCCTCGACGGGGCCGCCGTCGACGTCTTCGCCGACGAACCCGTCCCGCCCGACAACCCGCTTCTCGCCGTCGACGACGTGGTCGTCACCCCCCACCTCGGGGCCGCGACCGAGGCCGCCCAGGAGAACGTCGCGCTCTCCATCGCCGACCAGGTGCTCGCCGCGTTCGCCGACGAGCCGGTGGTCAACGCCCTGAACGCCCCCTCGGTCGACGAGAGCGCGTTCCCCCGGATCCGGCCGTACGTCGGCATCGCCGAGACCGCCGGGAAGGTCGCCACACAGATCTTCGAGGGCCGGCCCGCCCGGATCACCGTGCGCTACGCGGGCGACATCGCCGCCGAGGAGGTCGACCTCGTCACCGCCAGCGCGCTCGAAGGCGCCTTCCAGCCCCTGGAGTGGCAGGTCAACGCCGTCAACGCCCCCCGCCTCGCCGAGGAGCGCGGGATCGAGGTGATCGAGGAGAAGACCCGCCAGTCCGAGGACTTCCAGAGCCTCGTCACCGTCACCGTCGGCGACGGCGAGGACGCCGTCTCCGTCTGCGGGACGCTCTTCGCCGGCGAGGATCCCCGCATCGTCCGCATCGACGGCTACCGGGTCGACGCCGTCCCCTCCGGGCAGATGCTCGTCACGTACAACTACGACACGCCCGGCGTCATCGGCTACGTCGGCACCGTCCTCGGCGACAACGACGTGAACATCGCGGGGATGTTCAACGCCCGCGAGGCCATCGGGGGCGAGGCCCTCTCGGTCTACGACCTCGACGAGGCGCTCCCCGACGACGCCCTCGACGACCTGCTGGCCGACGAGCGCATCATCGACGTGAAACGGATCACCCTCGACGGGACCACGCGCTCCGGACCCGACTGACTGCCCGCCGGAGCCACGCCCGCGCGCTCCCGTCCGCCGCGGCCGCGCCATCGCACGTCGCCGCTCCCGTCCGCTCGGACAGCAGTCGCTCGTAGTGGTCGATCACCGCCTGGCGCTCCGCCCGTTCGCTCGACAGCCGCCGCCTGAGCCGACTGGTTTCGTCCGCCACCCGACGGTCCGCCGACCGGGTCTGCCGGATCCGCTGGTCCCGCTGGATCCGCCGATCCTCGCTCCGATGCGGGGTCGCGCGTGGCTCCCCGGTCGTGCCCGCGGTGGCTCCGCCCGTCCCGTCACCGGTCGTGCTCGCACCCGCGTTCGGATCCCGGCCGACGGCGCCCGCATCGCCGATCCGTTCGCGCCGGTCCGTCCCCCGCGCCGCCGCGTCGTGGGCCGGTCTCCGGCCGCGGTCGGTTTCGCCGCCGCCGTCGACGGTCCCCGTCGGAAGCTTCCCCGAGAGCATACGTGGTACTGCGTCCCACGGGGACAAAATACCCCGTCGGACGTCCGTCAGCCGTCGGACGTCCGTCAGTCGCCGGCGAGGTGGTCGAGGACCGCGTCGGCGTCGTTCGGGACGGGTTCGGGCTCGTTGCCGGCGCGGTAGGCCGCGTCGGGATCCTTTAGCAGGTGGCCGGTCGTCAGGCAGACGACGTGCTCTTCGTCGCCGACGACGCCGCTCTCGCGGAGCGTCCGGAGGCCGGCGATCGAGGCCGCCGAGGCGGGTTCGACCCCGACGCCCTCGGCGGCGAGCGCGCGCTGGGCGGCGGTGATCTCCTCGTCGGAGACCGCCACCGCGGTCCCGCCCGTCTCGCGCACCCCCGGGAGCGCCTTGGGCGCGTTCACCGGGTTGCCGATCCGGATGGCGGTCGCGCGGGTCTCGACCTCGTCCCACCGCCTCGTGTCCGCCCACCCGTTCTCGACGGCCTCGACGAACGGCGCGGCGCCCTCGGCCTGGACGCCCGTCAGCTTCGGCACCTCCCCCGGATCCAGCGCTCCGCTTTGGATCAGTTCGCGGAAGGCCTTGTACAGCGCCGCGGTGTTGCCCGCGTTCCCGACGGGGAGGACGATCCGGTCGGGGACGCGGCCGTACTCCTCCCGAAAGGCCTCCAGGATCTCGAAGCCGATGGTCTTCTGGCCCTCCAGCCGGAAGGGGTTCAGCGAGTTGAGCAGGTAGGCCTCGCCCCGCCCGGCGAGTTCCTGGACGACGTCGAGGCAGTCGTCGAAGTTGCCGTCCACCTCCAGGATCCGGGCTCCGTGGAGCGCCGCCTGGGCGACCTTCCCCGCGGCGACCTTCCCCGCCGGGAGGAGCACGAGCGTCTCCATGCCCGCGCGGCCGCCGTAGGCCGCGAGCGCCGCCGACGTGTTGCCGGTCGAGGCACACGCCAGCCGGTCGACCCCCACCCGCCGGGCGGCCGCCACCCCGACGGTCATCCCGCGGTCCTTGAAGCTCCCCGTCGGGTTCATCCCCTCGTGTTTGATCCGGAGGGCCTCGACGCCGACCTCGTCCTCCAGGCGCGGGACGCGGTGGAGCGGCGTGTCCCCCTCCGGCAGCGAGACGCCCTCGTCGAACGGCAGTGCGGCGGCGTAGCGCCAGACGCCCCGGCCCGACCAGTCCTCGAACGTCGGGGGGTCGTCGTACCGCACCTCCAGCAGGCCGTCGCAGTCGTCGCAGGTGTAGCGGACCGCCGCGAACGGCGCGAACGTCGCCCCGCAGGCGATACACGAAAGCCACGCCCCGTCCGTGGCAACGTCGGGGGGATCACCGGCGTCGGCCGTGAGCTCCAGGCTCATCGTCCGTCCATCGCGGCCCGCGGACAAAAGCGGGCCGGGTTCGCCGGTCGTCCCGGTCCCGGAGCGCCCCGGCCCGACGGGACCGCCGGTCCCCGGCGTGCCGTCACGGGGCGCCGTCGTCTGCCGTCCGCGCGGGCTCGAACTCGTCGATCACCCGATGGACGGACGCCACCCACTCGTCGAGCGCCCCGTGGAGCATCTCCCGGGCCTCGGGGAGCGGCGTCGCCGTATACTGGTAGACGTACCCCCCGGGATCGAGCAACCGGCGCTCGCGCTCGGCCAGCCCCTTCTCCAGCAGGGTGGTCAGCGACCGGTTGACGTTCGACCGGTCCCGGTCGAGCGCCTCGGCCAGTTCGGCGACGGTGCTCCCCGGACCGTCGAGCAGGGCGAGATACGTCCGGCTCTCGTGGTCGTGGATGCCGAACACGCAGGCGAGCACGTGTCGAAACTCGGGGTCGTCGTCACCGACGAGTTCCGTGATCTCCGGGCGGTCGGCCATGCACCCCGTTCCGCGCACCGCGAGTTAAACGTCTAGCGTCGTCCGGATTCCGTTCGGATCTCGCCCGAATTCGACGTCAGCGCCCGTACCCCATCCGCTCGATGCACTCTCGCATCTCGGCTTCGGCCTGGTGTTTGTGGAGCGTCGTCGGCGTGTCACAGTAGAACGTCGAGCCGTCGTGGCGAAGCGCCACCTCGTGGTTCCCGCCGAGCATCTCGGTCCGGACGACCACCCGACGCCCCTCCCGGAGCGCGGCGATGATCTCCTCGGCGGTGAGTTCGCCGGCCTCGACGTGCAGCGTTTCGGACATCTCGGTCGTGGGCTCCCTCGGGTCAGTTGGTCGTCGACTTGCTCTCGGGCTCGTTCTCCGGGGGTTCGACCCCCTCGGCCGCCTCGGCCACCTCCGTCTGCTTGGGGGTGTCGACGTGCCAGCGATCCACGTCGTCCTCGTACTCGGCGAGGCGCTCGCTCACCGCCTCCTTCAGGTCGTCGTCGTTGACGTTCACCTCGAAGATGAATGCCGTCTCGCCCTCGCCGCGGCCGCGGGTCGTCTTCTGGATGTTGGCGCTCACGAGTTCGTTGTCGAAGTAGTAGGGGGCGAGTTGCGTCATCACCTTGCGGTAGACGGTGTCCTCGACGGCGCGAAGCGCCTTCCGGCCGGCCGAGTCGGCCGCCCGGGCGACGTACTCGATGGAGTCCTGCCAGGACTCGACGGCCGCCTCGCCGTCGCCCTCCTCGACTTTCTTGTAGGACTCGCTCAGCTTCTCGCCCGCCGTCCGGAGGTCCTCGTCCGGCTTCTTGCCGGCCTGCTCGCCGGCGCCCTCGCCGACGCTCGCCTGCTCCGCCGTCTTCTCGCCGACGTCCTCGCCGAGGCGCTCCTGGGCCTTCGGTCGCCACTCGTCCCACTCCTCGAACGCCTCGCCCTCGACCCCGGCATCGCGGAGCGCCCGCGAGATCCGCTCGCCGTGTTCGACAACGTCGCCCCAGGCCCCGCGGACCTTGAACCCGGAGATGCTCTCCTCCATGACCTTCCCATGGTACCTCGGTCGCGTCGGTAAAAAATCG
>JBDGUC010000034.1:0-21124 GCA_042216285.1 Haloferacaceae archaeon | reverse complement strand
ACGGCTACTACTCGGTGGCGACCTTCCAGACGCCCTACCGCCACGAGGGCAAGAAGACGATGGGGCTGGAACTGTTCGAGGACCTGGGCTGGGCGACGCCCGACGAGGTCGTCTATCCGACGGGCGGCGGCGTCGGCCTCGTCGGCATCTGGAAGGCCTACGAGGAACTGCGGGACCTCGGCTGGCTCGACGACGCGCCGCCGCGGATGACCGTCGCCCAGAGCGCCGGCGTC
The DNA here is from genome assembly GCA_042216285.1 of Haloferacaceae archaeon. Classification (GTDB taxonomy): domain Archaea; phylum Halobacteriota; class Halobacteria; order Halobacteriales; family Haloferacaceae; genus CAZMLQ01. Next base: position 20,891 of record JBDGUC010000034.1, on the reverse strand, counting down.
GCGCCGGTCGTGCGGGCGATCGAGGCGGGCGCCGACCGACACGAGGCCTGGGCGGATCCCGAGTCGATCGCCCGCGGCGTCGAGATTCCCGACCCGGGGGCGTCGCCGTGGCTGCTCGACGTCGTCGCCGAGTCCGGGGGCGCCGGCGTCGCCGTCCCCGACGAGGACGCCGTCGACGCGGCGCTCCGAATGGCCCGGACCGACGGGATCGAGATGTGCGTCACGAGCGCCGTGGCGCTCGCCGGGGCGATCGAGCGCGCCGAGCGGGGCGCGTTCGACGCGGACGACGAGGTGGTGGTCATCAACACGGGCGCGGGGTGCAAGACCGCCGCGCGTCTCGGCGCGGCCGCCCGGGAAGACGGGGCGGAGTGAGCCGTCCGCGCCGACGAACCGGACGGCCGGATGACCGGACGACCGGAGTGGAACGCGGTCGGTCGGCGCACCCCTCCCGGCGGGACCCGGAGTTAAGTCCCCCCTTCCCGAACCGCGGTCCGTGCCCTCCACCCGATCGCTCGCGGTCGGGGCCGTCGCCGGCGTGGTCCACGCGGCGGCCCTCCTCGTCGTGGCCCGGTCGCTCGGCTACGCCGTCGGCCCGGACGCGTACGCGCCCGTCGGCCTCCTCTGGCGGTACGGGGGCCTCGTCCTCGTGGCCGCGGTGCCGGTCTACCTCCTCGTCCGCCACCGCCTGGTCGGGCCGGCCGTCGCGCTCGGGGTGACGACCGGCGCCGTGCTCTGGCTGGAACTGACGCCCCCCGGCCCGACGTTCGTCGACGTCGCCGACCTCGAAGGCCTCGCCGAGCCGACGGGGATCACGGTGGTCGAGAACGGCCTGTACGTCGTCCGCTACATGGTCGACGCCTCGGTGTGGCTCCTGGGCTTTCTCCTCCTGGGGCTGGTCGAACACGTCGTCCGGTCGGCGTGGGCCCGCCTGCCACCGGTCCGGACGCCCGTGGCGTGGCTGTCGACGCCGGCCCCGCGCCGTCGCGCGGCCGCCGTCGCCGCCGTCGCGGGGACGGCCCACGCGGGCGTCATGACGTGGTTCGCCCGCCGTCTGGGCGTGACGCTCACCGGCGGCCCCCGCCTGGCGTTCTCCCTGTACGGCGCCGCGGGCACGTGGCTGCTCGGCGCCGTCCCGGTCTACCTCCTGGTCCGCCGCCGCCTGGTCGCGCCCGCCCTCCTGCTCGCCGCGTTCGTCCTGCTCGACGCCCGGGGGGAGTTCGTGGCGAGCGTCGACGGCCCCCACGCGCTGTACTTCGGGGCGTGGTTCCTCTACCTCGCTGTCGTGCTCGTCGCGGCGGGCGTCGAGGCCGGACTGCGCCGGGTGACCGGGCGGGCGGCGGCGGCGTGAGGGCGGTCGGGACGCACCCGATCGGTCGGCCTCTAGGCGTCGTCCGCCGTCGCGCCCGCCTCCGTCGCCGCCTCCCCGTCCGGCACGTCGAGGTCGATCTCCACGTCGGCGTCGTGGACCTGGTTCCGCCAGAACTCCTCGTAGCCCTCCTGCTCGCCCGCGACGGTGCTCTCGCCCGAGGAGAGCCGGTCGATCTTGAGGTTCACCTCGTTGAGGAGGTCGTCGCCGACGTCGTCGGAGACGACGCCCCGCCGGGCGGCGTCCATGATGGCGCTCTTCTCGGCCCGCAGGAGGCGGCGCTCGCTCGCCCGTAGCTGCTGGTCTTTGAGGTCGGGGCGTTCGCGCAGAAGCGCCGAGATGGTCCGCCGGAGGTCCTCCTTCTCGCGGCGATACTCGTCGGTGAAGTCCTCGTAGACGTCGGCGGGGATGTCGCCCGCTTCCCGCAGCCGGTCGGCGGTTTCGAGCGCGGCGTCGACGCCGCGCGCGCGACCGAGCAGGAGTTCGTACAGCCGCTCGGACTCCGAGCGCGTGACGACGCCGAGCGCGTCGAGCAGACGGTCCATGGTCAGCCCCTGGACGACGAGCGAGAACGCGGCGACCCCGAACACCATCGCGCGCAGTTCGCCCCGGAAGGGAAAGGGCGCCCCCGACGCGAGCGTCTGGGGGAGTCCGAGCACCAGCGCGATGGGGATGGAGCCGTGGAGTCCGCCCCACACCAGGACGTGCTGGTAGGCGCGGGGGACGTCCGACTCGCCGATCCGGTTGAGGCCGGCCGCGAGGGGGTAGACCACGACCGCACGCGCGAAAAGCACGAGCGGGATGGCGAGCGCGATGAGGTCGGCGTGGTCGACGAGCGTGCCGATCGGCGTCGTCACGCCGATCATCAGGAAGATGAAGGTGTTGACGAGGAACGCCGCGGTCTCCAGGCCGTTGAACAGCGTCAGCTTCGTGTGGGCCGACATCGCGTCCTCGGCGCCGCGGTTGCCGATGAACAGCCCGGAGACGACCGTCGCGATGACGCCCGAGACGCCGAGGTAGTGTTCGGCGAGCAGGAAGGAGCCGTAGGCGAGGATGAACGCGAGCACGGTCTCGGTCATGTGCTCGTCGAGGTTGACCATCACCGAGTAGACGGCGTAGCCGGCGACGAACCCCACGAGCAGGCCGCCGATCGAGGAGACGGCCATCCCGAGGGCGAGGTTCGCGAGGCCGGCGGGCGTGAAGAGGTCCGCCGTGGGCGCCCCCCTGACGACGAGCGCGAGGAAGGCCGAGAAGATCACGACGCCCACGCCGTCGTTCAGGAGCGACTCGCCCTCGACGAGCACGGAGAGGCGGTCGGGCGCGCCGAGTTCCTCGAACAGCGCCAGCACGGAGACGGGGTCGGTCGGCAGGATCATCGCCGCGAACAGGAGCGCCACGAGCAACGGGAAGCCGAAGACGGCCCGGCCGAGGACGCCAAGCACCGCGATGCTGGCGCCGAGGCCGACCACCGCCAGGGCCATCACGGGGACGACGTTCCGGCGCAACAGTTCGAGGTCGGTCGTCGCCGCGCCCTCGAACAGGAGGGGCGGGAGGAGCACGAGGAGGATCAGGTCGTGGGAGAGCCGGATGTCGATGTTCGCGCCGACGACCGACACCGCCCCGCCGGTCAGCAGGAGCGCGACGGTGTAGGGAAAGCGGCCGACCTTGGCGACGAAGATGCCGACGCCGGCGGCGATGATGAACACCGGCAGGAGCTCCAAGAGCAGATGTTCGATGGTGCTCGTCGCCCCGGCGACGAGCGGGACCGCCGCCGGCGAGAGCAGGGCGTCCATACCGGATACGGGCGCAGGGAACGGTAAAATCCGACGGCTCGTCGCCGGCCGGGGTGTGTCGCCGACGAGGTACAGTTAAGGGGGCGACCGGCACAGACGGAGTCGTGACCGAGCGCTGGGCCTCGCGGGCCGGCTTCCTGCTCGCCACCGTGGGCGCCGCCGTCGGCCTGGGGAACGTCTGGCGGTTCTCGGCGGTGGTCGGCACCAACGGCGGCGGGGCCTACCTCGTCCCGTACCTGCTCGCGGCGTTTTGCTGTGCGATCCCGATGCTCGTGCTCGAACTCGCGGTTGGCCGGGAACTCCGGACGGACGTGGTGTCGGCGTTCCGGTCGGTCCGGACCGGGTACGCGGCGCTCGGCTGGCTGGTCGTCGGCGGCGTCCTGCTCGTCCTGAGCTACTACCTCGTCCTCACGGGGTGGGTGCTCGGCTTCCTGGTCTCGTGGGCGGGGGGCTCGCGGACGACGTTCGCGGCCTTCACGGCCGGCTGGCTCCCCGTCGGCTACTTCGTCCTCGCGACGGTGCTGACGGCCGGGATCGTCTCGCTCGGCGTCCGCGACGGCATCGAGCGGATGTCGAAGGTCGTGATGCCGACGGTGTTCGTCGTGCTCGTCGCGCTCGCCCTCTACGCGACGACGCTTCCGGCCTGGGGCCGGGCGGTCTCGTTCCTCGTTACGCCGGATCCGTCGGTCCTGACCGACGCGGGGCTCTGGAGCGCGGCGTTCGGCCAGGTCTTTTTCTCCCTGTCGGTCGGCCAGGGGATCATGCTCACCTACGGGAGCTACGTCGAGGAGGGGACCGACCTCGTCCGGTCGGCGCTCCTGATCACGGTCGCCGACGTCGGCGCGGCCGTCGTCGCGGGGCTGGTGATCTTTCCCATCGTCTTCAGCTTCGGGCTCCGGCCGACCCTCGGGACGGAACTCGCCTTCACGACGCTCCCGGCCGCGTTCGGGACGATGCCGTTCGGTCGCGTCGTCGCCGTCGCCTTCTTCGGCCTCCTCTTTCTCGCGGCGCTGAGTTCGGCCGTCGCCCTGCTGGAGGTCGGGGTAGCGGCGGCGGCGACGACGACGCGACTGGGCCGGCGGCGGGCGACGCTCGCGCTCGCGGGCGGCGTCTTCGCGGCCGGACTGCCGTCCGCGCTCAGCTACAGCCCCGCCCGCCTGGCGCTCGCCGGCCGGCCCGTCCTCGACCTGGTCGACGAGTCGGTCGGCACGTTCGCGCTCCCGGTCTCGGCGCTGTGTATCGTCTTCGCCTTCGTCTGGCGGGTGGACCTCGGCGACGTCCACCGCGACCTCGGGGCGCTCTACCCGCTCGTCAGATACGTCGTGCCCGTGGTGCTCGTCGTCGTCACCGCCGCGGGGGCGCTCGGGGTCGCCCGCCCCGTCTGGCGACTCCTCCTCGGGAGCGCCCGGGACGGCGGGGCGGACCTCCTGGTCACCCTGCTCGTCCTGCTGGCGTTCGCGGCGGTGGGCTGGCGGTACCGGGACCGGATTCCGCGACCGGCGCGGTCGCGGCGGAAGTCGCGCTGAGACGGCCGTTCGACGCGCCGGCGACGGACGGCCGCCCCCGTGCCACACGGCGGCCGGGACGACGTTTTTTGTGGCCGCGTCGACGAACCCCGACGCGTGAACGCGCGCCACATCGACCACGTGAACCTCAGGATCCCGGCCGACGGCGTCGAGTCTGCGCGGACGTTCTACGGCGAGAAACTCGGGTTCGGGATCGAGGACGCGCTCTACGAGGCCGACGAGAAGCCGTTCCTCGACGTGCGACTGTCGGCGACGGCGGTCGTCCACCTCTGGCCGACCGACGAGTTCGAGGCACCGACGACGACGAACTTCGACCACGTCTGCGTCGTCGTCGAGGAGCGGATCGAGACGGTCAGGTCGCGCCTCGACGACGCCGGAGTCGAGGTCGTCGACGAACTCGACTCGCCGCGCGGGGCGACCGGCGAGGCGCCGGCGGTGTACGTCGCCGACCCCTTCGGCTACCGGATCGAACTGAAAGAACGCGTGTGAGCGGTCCACGGGATTCCGGGGGTCCCGCCCGCAACGACGCGCTTTTCACCGCGTGGTACCATCCCCTGGTTCATGGCACGAGCACGGTACACCGACGGGATCGAGACCCTCTCCGACGACGCGTTCCGACGGTACCAGCAGGAGGGCTACCTCGTGGTCGAGGGGGCGCTCTCGGCGTCCGAGGTCGACCGCGTCGTCGAGCGCCTGCGCGAGTACACCCACGGCGACCGGGAGCCGACGTTCGAGACGATGCTCGAACCCGCCATCGCGGAGGGCGACGCCGAGGTGACCGAGGCGGGCGACGCCGTCCGGAAGTTCGAGGGGCTGGAGATGGTCCGCGACGACGCCGTCTTCTCCGACCTGGCCCACCACGAGGGGATCGTCGCGGTCGTCCGGGACCTCCTGGGTCCCCACCTGAAGCTCCTCCGGAGCGCCGCGATGATGAAGCCGCCGAACGTCGGGAGCGAGAAGGGGCTCCATCAGGACGCCGCCTACTACCCCATCCAGCCCCGCGACCACGTCACCGTCTGGATCGCGCTCGACGACGCGACGCCGGAGAACGGCTGTATGACCGTCGTCCCCGGCGCCCACATGGGCGACCTGATCGAGCACTCGACGGTCGACTACGACACGGACATCCTCATCCGGGACTCGCCCTACGACCGGGAGGAGTTCGTCGAACTGCCGATGGCGGCCGGCGACGCGCTGTTCACCCACTGCCTGATGCCCCACCGCACCGCGCCAAACGCCACCGACTCCTGGCGGCGGGCCTACATCAACGCCTACATGACCGCGCGGTCGCGGTTCACCGAGCCGCCGAAAGAGCGCGCACCGTACGTCGACAGCGAGCCGATCGCCGGCGAGTCGTTCCCCGGGTGCGTCTAGGCGCCGGCGCCATCGCCACAGTATAAAGACCCCGGACGGCGAACGCCGCTCCATGGACGTCCGTCCGCACCTCTCGCAACACGAGACCGCCGAACGGCTCCCGCTCATCACCGAGTCGGCGACCGTGACCGAGGTGGCGGCGATGGACCGGAGCCGGAACGACGCCGTCGTGCGGGCGATCCGGCGGACGCTCGACCGGAGCGACGGCGACGACTGGCGCCGGGAGCGTCCGGGGACCGACGCGGCGCGCCGCCGGTGGATCCGCAAGCGCCTCGAAAGCTCCGACGAGGACGCCCCCCTGAACGCGTACCTCGCCCCGAGAGACCGGGACGGGCGGACGAGCGACGCGCTCGCGGCGCTCCAGGATCGGTTCCGCCGGCCGTATCCGTCGCTCCTCCGGGTGCGGATCGACTCCGACGAACCGGTCGAGTTCGTCGCCGGCCAGTACGTCTGCGTGCGGTATCACGGCACCACGCGTCCCTACTCCGTGGCGAGTTCGCCGACTCGGGACGGCCTGGAGTTCTGCATCCGGCGCGTCCCGGGCGGAGAACTCACCTCCGACATCGCCGAGACCCTCTCGACGGGCGACACCGTCGCCCTCCGGGGGCCCTACGGCGAGTTCGTCATGGAACCCCCGTCCCGCCGCGACCTGGTCTTCCTGGCGACGGGGACGGGCGTCGCCCCGCTCAAGAGCATGATCGACTACTGCTTCGAGACCGACCGGGACCGCTACCGCGGCGAGCGGCGCGACGTCTGGCTGTTTCTCGGCGCCGCCTGGGAGGACGACCTGCCCTACTGCGACCACTTCCGGGCGCTCGACGCGGGGCACGAGAACTTCCATTTCGTCCCCACCCTCTCGCGCGAGGAGCACCTGACGGACTGGGAGGGCGAGACGGCGTACGTCCAGCACGCCCTGGTGAAGTACGTCGACCCGGCGGCGCTCGCCGACGTGGACCTGCCGCGGGCGTTCGAACGCGCCAGGGACCAGGCCCCGCGCGTCCCGGTCGCGGAACGTCTCGACCCCGACTCGATGGAGGTCTACGCCTGCGGGATCAACGCGATGGTGTACGCGCTGGTCACGGCCGTCGAGCACCTCGGCGTCCCCGAGAACCACACCCAGTTCGAGGGGTTCGGGTGAACCCGTCCGGCGCCCGGAGATGGGACGTTTTTATCAATTTAGACGATAAACACCACATTTATTCCACTTTTAGCCACGTATTTACACGAACGTTTATCGATCGGTCGCCCGAAGCGGTGCGGCGATGGAGACCAGGACGTGTGCACTCGCGATCACCGGACTCGTCGCGCTCTCGGCGGTCGTCGTCGGGACCGTGCCCGCGGGCACGGCGGCGACCGACGCCCACGGACGGTCGGCCCTTCGCGCAGGACCGCCGGCACAGACGGGCACGAGCGTGGCCGACCTCGCCCCGCGGGGGCGGTGGAACCCGACGACGAGCACCGGCGAGATCATCCTCGACTCGCGGAGCTACTACACGGTCTTTCGGGGCGAACGGGACGTCACGGGGTGGCGCCGGGCGAGCGACGACGGCGACGTGAGCGGGACGACGCTCACCGGCGAGGGCGGGGCCGCCGAGGGAGAGGTGCTCTCGCTCGACAGTTCGATCCCCCGGGACCAGCCCACGGGACGCTACTCGGGCGATCAGTTGACGGCGACGGTCGTCTCCCCGCGCATCACGTCGCTCGACGTCATCAACCCCAACGGCGTCGAACTCGGCGACGACGTGAGCGTCGGGAGCAACCAGCGGCTCATGGTGATGGCCCGGTGGAACTACGTCGGGGCCGAGGATCTGCAGGTCGACCTCGTGCGCGACGGGGTGAACTACGAGGGCGAGGCGCTCTCGACGGCGGCGACGCCCGCCCAGGCCGCGCGCCTTCCCGACGGGTTCGGCACGGATCGCCTCGCCCGCGAGGTCCAGGGGCCGGGATCGACGGGCTACGCGGTCGCCGTCTGGCTGTTCGACTTCGGCGACCTCCCGGCGGGCACCTACACGCTCCGGGTCGAGGGCGTCGACGACCTCACGTTCGGGGCCGCCGCGGCGACGATCGGGGTGCGGATCGGCGGCCAGGGGACGCCCGCGCTCTCGCTCGATCGACGGTCCGTCACCCGGGGCGCGGAGGTGAAATACACGATCACCGGGTCGGAGGCCGGCCGGTTCCACGCGGTGTCGCTCCCCCGGAGCCGCCTCCGGAGTTCGAGCGTCGACCCGGCCCGGGCGTTCCGGCGCGTCGGCGACGTCGTGACGACCGGAACCACCGCGGACGCCGCCTACGCGGTCGTCGAGATTCCGGACGACGGAATCGGGATCGGGACCGTCGACACGTCCCTGCTCGACGCCGGGACGACCCGCCTGACGCTGCATCCAGCCCGCGAGAGCGCCGCGGCCGCGGCCGCGACCGTGTCGAACTCGTCGGGCGTCCGGACCGAGAGCCTCGACGTGGAGCCGGGGGGGTTCGCGACCAACCTCGGCTCCTTCGAGTACGTCATCGGGTCGGCGATCGACGTCCGCGGGACCGCCGACGGACCCGACTACGTCGCGCTGTACGTCCGCGACGGCGGCCAGTGGGAACTGCTCACGCTCGACGGCGACGCCCGCACGCCGGTCGGTCCCGACGGCGTCTGGGAGGCCGAGAACGTGCGCCTCTCCGAGGAGGGCCCCGGCGGGCGCCTGCTCAGCGTTCCGGGGAGCTACCGGCTGGCCGTCGTCGACGCCGACGGGTTCTCGGGGACGCCGCCGAATCGGCTCTCGACGACCGACCTGAACCGGCTCACCAACGCCCAGACGGCGATCAGGACCGTCGCCCCGGGGGCCACCTACATCGTGCGCGTCGGCTCCGTCGGGGGAGAGGTGGCCCAGGGCGACACGCTGACCGTCCGGGGGACCGCTCCCGGCGCGGACGAGGTGGCGCTGGTCTTCGTCGACGAGCGCGGCAGGGTGCAAACGGAGGTCGCGCCGGTCGCCCGGGACAACACGTTCGAGGAGCGGGTCGGCCTGGACGACCTGGGACGCGGCCGGGTCACGGCGCTCGTCGTCTCCCCGGGGCGCGACCGCGTCTTCGGCACCGGAAGCGTGCGCGCCCCCGACGGGACGACGATGCGACTCGACTCGGCGCGCGCGTTCACCAGGTACGCCGAGAGCCTGGCGGGCCGCGGGCTGACCGGCGATCAGATCGTCGCCCGGATCGACGGGGACGTGTTGCGAACGGCGGCGAGCGACGACCTGGTGTCGCGCCAGACGTTCCACATCGCCTCCCCGCGCACCGAGGTGCGCGACGTCGTGCCCGCGACGACGCCGAACGCGACGGGCGTCCAGCCGATCGCCCCCGGCGAGACGACGCTCGTCAGGGGGACGACCAACCGGAACCCCCGGGACGCGACGATCACCGTCGAGGTCGTCGATAGCGAGGACGACACCGTCGCCGACGCGACCGTACGGGCGTGGGGGGGCGACGGCGTCTGGACGACGACCCTGACCGTGCCGGCCGACACGCCGCCGGGCACGTACGCGCTCCGGATCGACGACGGGGAGAACGTGGCGACCCGGAACGTGCAGATTCGGGCCCGAGAGCCGACCGCGACGCCGACCGAGGTCCCGACGACTGCGTCTCCCACGCCGACGGCGGGCCCGACGACGACGGGCCGGACGACGACGGGGGCGACCACGTCGTCGCCGACGACGGGCGGCGGACCGGGGTTCGGGACGCTCGCGGCGCTCTGTGCCCTCGTGCTCGTCGCGCTGGCCGGCCTGGCGACGCGGCGACGGTAGGCCGGTGCCGGCGCCGGCGTCGGTCGCCCGGCGACCGGCCGGAGGGCACGGGACGATGGCCGGCCGGGAGCGCGGGCCCGGGCCCCCGGGAGAACGGGGACGCGGCGACGGACGTCGTGTCGACCCCACCGGCGCGACGCGATCCAACAGCACCACTTATCCGCACTCTCGCGTAACCGTCGGTCGTGTTCAGCGTTCTACTCGGGATCGGTCTGCTCGTCGCTCTCTTCGTCGGATTCAACATCGGAGGGTCCTCGACGGGCGTCGCCTTCGGCCCCGCCGTCGGGAGCGGGACGCTCTCGAAGTTGGCGGCGGCGGGGTTGATGACCGTCTTCGCCTTCGCCGGCGGGTGGACGGTCGGCCGGAACGTCATCGCCACGATGGGGGGGGAGATCGTCCCCTCGAACCAGTTCACGCTGGCCGCGAGCGTCGCCGTCCTCTTTTTCGTCGGGATCGCGCTGCTCATCTCGAACCTCTTTGGCGTCCCCGCCTCAACCTCGATGACCGCCGTGGGCGCCATCGCCGGCCTCGGCGTCGCCACGGGGACGATCGACTGGGCCGTGATGGGCCGCATCGTCTCCTGGTGGCTGGTCGCCCCCATCATCGCCTTCTGGGTCTGTGCGGTCCTCGGACGCTATCTCTACCCGTATCTCGACGCCTGGTTCGCCCTGGACGACGCCGAGGGGGCGAAGGCCGCCGTCAGCAGGGCCGTCGTCGTCGGGATCGGCTGTTACATGGCGTTCTCGGCGGGCGCGTCGAACGTCGCCAACGCCGTCGCTCCCCTGGTGGCCGGGGGGACGGGACCGCTCTCCGTCGATCAGGGCGTGTTGCTGGCGGCCGTCGCCATCGGCCTGGGGGCCTTTACCATCGCGCGCCGGACGCTCGACACCGTCGGCAACGACCTGACGGACCTGCCCCTGCTCGCGGCCCTCCTCGTCGAGGTCGTCTCCGCCAGCCTGATCACCTTCCTGTCGGCCATCGGCGTCCCCGCCAGCCTCGCGGTGAGCGCCACGATGAGCATCATCGGGCTGGGCTGGGGCCGGGCGACCCGGACGACGCGGCTCTCGGAGGTCGCCTCCGCGGCCGTCCGGGGCGAGGACCGCCCGGAGGTGACGGTCGACGCCATCGCCGCCGACGCCGACGGGGGCCGCCGTGCGACCGACGGCGACGTGCCCCGGATCGGCGAGGAGGAACCCGGCGAGATCGCCACCGCCGACCTGTTCGACCCGCGGACGACCGGCCGGGTCATCATGCTCTGGATCCTCACGCCCAGCATTGCGGGGATCGCGTCGTATCTTCTCTTCCAGTTCCTGTCGCCGTGACGCGCCGGCCGGTCGCTCCACGCCACGGGGGGCGGGAATCGACCCCGGTCGCCTAGAGCGGCTGGTAGATCGGCGGCATGAAGTGGGGGACGTGGACGCCGAACAGGGCCAGGCCGTGTCCGAGCGGCATCCAGCCGAGGACGAGGAACGCGGCGCCGAGCACGCGGTGGAGGCGGGCGCGGTGGGTCGCCGAGACCGACTGCACCACCGTCCCGTAGAGGAACAGCGTCGGGAAGGTCCCCAGTCCGAGCACGCCGAGCGAGAGCGCACCCGCGGTCGGCGACCCCCGGGCGAAGGCGTACAGGAACGCTGGATAGAGCAGGGGACAGGGGAGGAGGCCGTGGGCGAGGCCGAGGCCGACGATTCCCGGTCCGGTCGCCCACCCCTCGATCCGCGAGGCGAGACGACCGTAGATCCCGGCGATCGGACCCCCGCCGAGGACGGAGACGCCGCCCTGGCGGCCGAGGAGGTAGCGAACGCCCATCGCCAGGATGAGGACGCCGACGACGATGCCCGTCACCCCGCGGACGACCGTTCCGAACGTGGAGACGATCGACGTGGCGTCGACGACGACGGCCCCGAGCGCGCCGAACGCCCCGCCGAGGACGGCGTAGCTCACGGTGCGCCCGGCGTTGAACAGCGCGTGCTGGCGGACTTCATAGAGGGTGAGCACCCCGTCGCGTGTGCCCGAGGGGGGCTGCATCCGCTCGGCGTACATGGTCACCAGCGGGCCACACATCCCGAGGCAGTGGGCGCCGCCCAGGAGGCCGATCAGGAAGAAGACGGCGAGTTCGACGGGGGCGGCCGACCCGCCCTGGACGACCGGACCGATCGTCATGTCGGTCGCCCCCGGAGGGGCCACCCGACCCGCGTCCCCCGACGGGCGTCGGTCCGGCCGGCCGTCGGCCGACTCGGATATCGGATCATTCGTCCCGGAACGGTTCGGCCGCCACGGCCATCCGTGTTTTGGTCGGGGGCGACCGCCCGCCGTCGTGGAGACGCCGGGTGACCGTCCTCACGTGATCGAGTAGGACGCGCCCGCGATGAACGCGAGCACCGTGATCAGGGCGGTGAGGACGAGGTACGTGTACGGCCGCGGGTCGAACCGCAGGTGCTGGTACCAGCCCGCGACGAGGCCGGCCTTGAAGAGCGACAGGCCGAGGATCACCGCCAGGGCGAGCCAGTAGGCGCTGGGGCCGACGAACTCCTCGACCAGCACCTGGGCCGTCGCGCTCACGAACAGGACCACGAATATCGCCGTGTACAGTTTTGTGGATGTCATGATGGGTTCCTCACAGGATGTAGAACAGCGGGAACAGGAACAGCCACACGATGTCCACGAAGTGCCAGTAGATCCCGAAGTACTCCACCGGCTTGGACTCCTCCTCGCCCATGTACGCCCCCTGCCAGGCGCGCACCATGACCCAGCCGGCGAGCAGGAGCCCGAGGGTGACGTGGAGCGCGTGCAGGCTGACGGTGAGGTAGTACGTCGAGGCGAAGATGCTCGACCCGGGCGTCACCCCCTCGTTGATCAGCGGGATCCACTCGATGGCGTGGCTGACCAGGAACGTCAGGCCGAGCAGGACCGTCACCCCCATGCTGGCGAGCAGCCCCCGGCGGCTCCCCTTGCGGGCCGCGGTCAGCCCGAGGATGACGGTGAAACTGCTCGTCAGCAGGACGTACGTGTCGATCAGCCCCGGAAGCGTCTCCTTCGGGACGAGGTGCCAGGCCGTCCAGCCGTAGAAGACGCGACTGAAGATGTACGCGCCGATGACCAGGCCGAACAGCACGATGTCCGAGGCCATGAAGATCCAGAGCCCGGTCTTGAAGTTGTTCGCCGCGTCCTGGAACGGCCAGGCCTCGCCGAACCCGCCCTCGGGGCCGTGGAAGCGCTCGCGGCCGAACTGCGCCAGCGAGACGAACCCGACCACGAGCCCGCCGAGCGCGATGGCGGCGTGGGCGTAGCCCACGGCGCCACCGACGAACTTGCCGGCCAGGAGGCTCCCGCCGAGCCCCCAGAAGAGCAGGAACAGCGCGACGGCGATCCCGAACGGGTAGATGCTGGCGTGGCTCTCCTCGCCCTCGTGGTGTCCGGCCGCGACGTCACCGCCGTCGGTGACGCCGCCCGCCCCGTCGGGGACGGCGCTGGAAAACGAGAGGTTCCCGTCCGAGAACGAGGGGACGCCCGGGAAGTTCTCCAGGGGCGGCGGCGACGGGATCGCCCACTCGGTCGTGCTGCTGTACTCCCAGGGGTTGTCCTCCGCCTCCTCGCCCACGAAGAGGCTCTTGAAGAGGTTGTAGAACATGAGCAGGAAGGCGAAGGCGAGCACGAACGCTCCGATCGTCGCGAGCTTCTCCCAGGAGGCGAACATCGGCCGGTAGTCGAAGACGCGCCGGGGCACCTGCCAGGCGACGAACAGCGGGAAGTACAGCATGTTGAAGCCGACGAAGTAGAGGACCGCGGTCCACTGGCCGAGGCGCTCGTCGTACATCTTCCCCGTCATCTTGGGGAACCAGTAGTAGAGCCCGGCGAACAGCGCCGTCCCGCCGCCGAGCATCACGTAGTGGAAGTGGGCGACCACCCAGTAGGTCCCCCGGAAGTTGAAGTCGAGCGCCACCGCGCCGAGGAAGATGCCCGTGATGCCCCCGATGATGAACAGGGCCACCGAGGCGAGGCTGAACAGGAACGGGGTGGTGTATCTGATGCGTCCCTTGATGAGCGTGTAGATGAGCGAGAACATCATCAGGTCGAACGGCAACGAGATGCCGATGGTGGTCACCATGAAAAGCGACTTCACCTGGAGGTTGATCGAGGTGAGGAACATGTGGTGCATCCAGACGAGGAAGCTCTGGAGCGCCACCAGCATCGTCGCGCCGAAGACCCACCGCCGGCCGACGATCTGCCGGCCGGAGAACGTCCGAAACGTCTCGAACATCACGCCGAGGGCCGGGAAGAAGACGATGTAGACCTCGGGGTGGCCGAAGAACCACCACATGTGGTCCCACAGCAACGCCCCCGACTGGGCGGTGAAGTACGTCGTGCCCGCCAGCCGATCCGAGGAGAGCACGAACAGGCCCGCGAGCAGGGCCGCGAACGCAAAGAGCATCATCCACACCGTCAGCAGGATCGACCACGTGAACGGCGGGAGGTTCGACAGCGTGAGCCCGTCGGCGCGCATGCGGTGGATCGTCGTCAGGAAGTTCACCGACGAGACGGTGGTGGAGATCACGAACATGGTCAGCGCCAGGATCGTCAGGCTGGCGCCGACCGTGTTCTGGAACGACGCCGTGCTGAGGGGCGCGTAGATCGTCCACCCGCCCGCGAACGCGTGGCCCTCGAAGAAGGAGATGCCGACCAGGATGCCGGAGAGGGCGTACATCCAGTACGACAGCGCGTTCAGACGGGGGAAGGCGAGGTCCTTCGCCCCGATCTGGAGCGGGACGAGGTAGTTCGCCAGCCCGAAGGCAAACGGCGAGAGGAACCAGAAGATCATGATCAGCCCGTGCATCGAGACGGTCTGGTTGTACGCGAGCGCCGAGAGCGGTCCCTCGCCCGCCGCACGCGGTGCCCACATCTGGATGCGCAACAGCAACGCGAGCGTCCCTCCGAAGATCAGGAAGAACAGCGACGTGGTGATGTAGAGGATGCCGACGTCCTTGTGGTTGGTCGTGACGAACCACCGCTTGATCGAACTCATCGGCGGCAGTCCGTGTTCGTGTCCGTGTCCGACCTCGTCCCCGACCGTCGCGGGGAGACCGCCGTCGGACTCCACGGCCGCGTCCGCGTCCGTCCGCCCGTCGGGTTCCTCCGTCATCTCACGCCCCCGCCCCCGTCGTCGTTGCCGTCGCGGTCATCGACCCGTTGGCCGTCGACGTCGCCGTCGTCGCGGAGCCGTTGGCCGTCGACGTCGCCGTCGGCGTGGGGGTCCCGGTGGCCGCCGGAGTCGCGGTCGGGGTCGCCGTCGTGGCCCCGCCGGCCGTCGCGGTTCCGTTTCCGCTCGCGGCGGAGGTCGATCCCCCGCTCCCGCTTCCGTTCCCGCTCGTCTGTTGGGCGTACCACTGGTCGAACGCCTGGGGTTTCATGACGATCACCTTCGCGGTCATGTAGGAGTGTCCGACGCCACAGAGCTCGTAGCATCGGGCGAGATAGGTTCCGGTGTTGCGGGCGACGAGCCACGTGGTCGTCGTCTGTCCCGGGATGGCGTCGGATTTCACCTTCAGATCCGGGATGCCGAACGTGTGGAACACGTCGGCCGATGTCACCCTGAATTTCACGCGTGTGTTCGCCGGAATGCGGAGCGTCCCGGAGGTGTTGAGCGCCTGGTCGTGGCCCGGGACGTTGTGGTAGTCGAACTCCCAGAAGAACTGGTGCCCGACGACGGTGACTTCCATCTGGTCCGTGGTGCCGGCGGGCGGGTTGTTCTGGACGCCGCTCGTGAGATAGAGCAAGGATCCGTAGCTCCAGGCGATCAGCGAAACCACGATGAGCGCGCTGATCGAAAACGAGATCAGCAGGTGTCGGCCGCCGTGGTCGCTCGTCGGGAGTTTGCCCAGTTCGGGTCGGGCGACCCCCTCGTCGTCGGCACCGGCCCTGCCGGCCCGGTACCGGTAGGAGTTCCAGAACAGATAGCCGATGACGACGGTGCCCACCAGGATACCGAGCCCCGTGAACACCCAGAACATCTGGTTGAACACCGCCTCCTGAATCCCGTGGGGGACGATGCTCCCACTCAACGTGGGAAGAAGTCCTCTGACCAGGCCGGAACGACCGCCGGCCACGAGACCCGCCACGTGACTACCTGCCATTGGAAACCCCCGTCATCCGTGCGTCGTACTACGATACTCGCGCGCTTTAATGATGACGGTCTGACAATTAGTTTAGACGATGTTTGATGATTGTTGTAATTCGTTGAATATCGATCACACATACACGACGCGACCGCGCGCCGGGCGGCGGTGGCCGTCGTGGGTCACTCGTCGTCGTCGACCAGCGTCCGCGAGGAGTTGGTCACGACGAGGAGGCTGCTCGTCGCCATGGCGACCGTGGCAAAGAGCGGGTTGAGGTAGCCGAGCAGTGCGAGCGGGATGGCGATGGCGTTGTAGAGGAACGCCCAGCCGATGTTCTCCTTGACGCGTCGGCCGGCCGCCGTCGACAGGTCGAAGACGGTCTCGATCGACCGGAGGTCGTCGTCGACGATGGCGACGTCGGCGGCGTCGACGGCGAGGGCGGTCCCGCTTCCGAGCGCGATGCCGAGGTCAGCGCTCGCCAGCGCCGGCGCGTCGTTCGTCCCGTCGCCGACCATGGCGACGCGACGGCTGTCTCCCAGTCGCCGGACCGTCTCGGCTTTCGCCTCGGGCGGGACGCCGGCGAACACCCGATCGACGCCGGGATGGCGGCGGAACCGCTCGGCCGCCGTCGCCTCGTCGCCGGTGAGCACCACCACCTCGACGCCGCGCTCGTCCAGGCCGGAGACGACCGCCTCCCAGTCCGCACGCGGGTCGTCGCCGGCGACCACGACACCCTCGGCCGCCCCGTCGCGTCCCACGACGACCGGGAGGCGTCCCGCCTCGCGCGCCTCCGCGACCCGGTCGCCGATCGCGTCCGGGACGGACCAGCCGCGCGCCGCAAAGAGGTCGGGATGGCCGGCGAGCACGTCGACGCCGTCGACCGTCCCCCCGACGCCCGAGGCGTGACTCCGGAACCCGTCGACGGCGCGGTTGGCGCGCTCGCCGGCGGCGCTCTCCCGGGCCTCGACCGGCGTGCCCCCGTCGGCCCGGGCCCCGGCCGCTCCCCCGAACGCCCCGACGATGGCGTCGGCGACGGGGTGTGACGAGCGGCGTTCGAGGGCGGCCACCGCGCCGAGGAGGTCCGGGGGCGCGTCCGCGTCGACGACCGTCAACTCGCCCGTGGTGAGGGTCCCCGTCTTGTCGAACGCGACCACGTCCACCGACCGGAGGCGCTCGAAGACCGTCTGGTCGAAGACCACGATGCCGCGTTCGAGCGCCTCGCGGATGCCGGACGCCAGCGCCAGCGGCGTCGCAAGCCCGAGCGCGCACGGACACGAGACGAGCAGGACGGTGAGCGAGACGAGCACCGCCGCCGTGACGCCGGCGCCGAGGACGAGATACGCCGCGCCGGCGAGGACCGCCAGCGTCACCACGCCGGGGACGAAGACGACCGCGAGCCTGTTGGCGAGTTTCTGGACGCCGCGGTTCGCGCTCTGGAGGTTCCAGACGAGGTCCGTGATGCGATCGATGCTGCTCGACGCGTCCGCGCCGACCTCGACGACCGCGGCGCCGTCGGTCAGCACCGATCCGCCGACGATCTCGTCGCCGTCCGCCTTCTCGACCGGGAGTGACTCCCCGGTCACGACCGCCTCGTTGACGGTACACTCGCTCTCGCACACGACGCCGTCGACCGGGATCCGCTCGCCCGTGCGGACGAGCACCCGATCGCCCGGGTCGAGGTCGTCGACGTCGACCGCCGTCGTCGAGCCGTCGGGGTCGTACCGGCGCGCCTCGTCGACCTGGGCCGTCGTCAGTTCCGAGAGCTTCTCGGTGGCCCGGTGCTTGATCGCCGACTCGTAGTACGTGCCGGCCGTCACCACCACGACGATCGACACCGTCACGTCGTAGTAGACGTCGAGGCGACCGAGCATCGCCGCGACCGTGCTGTAGAGGAAGGCGCTGACGGCCGCGAGCGCGACGAGCAGGTCCATGTTCGGGGAACGAGCCCTGAGGCTGACGTACGCCCCCTTGAGAATCGGGCCCCCGGTGACGAGCAACACCAGACCCGTGAACACCATCTCGACGAGGAAGAAGTACTGGGCGGACGTGCTCGTGAGCATCCCCCGAAACGTCTCCAGCATCCACGTCGGGTAGACGAGCGCGAAGTGGACGGGATAGATGAGGATGAGGTAGGGGAGCATCACCCACATGGCCAGCAGGACGCCGACGGCCAACCGCCAGAAGACCAGGTCGTCCTCCCCGTCGGCCGTTCCCGTTCTCGTTCCCTCGTCGGTCCGGGAGGCCGTGTAGCCGGCCACGCTGAGCCGTTCCGCGAGGTCCGCCGCGGTCACCCGGTCCGGGTCGTGGTCGACCCGGACCATCTCCGTGACGTAACTCGCCGCGGCGGCGTCGACGCCCGACACGTCCGTGGCGACGGCCTCGACGAACGTCTCGCAGGTGGTGCAGTGCATCCCGCCCATCCGGAGGAACGTGCGCTCGCAACCGTCCGGCGGGCCGTCGTCGCGCTCCCGGTCGTCGCCGGCGTCGGTCCCCGCCCGCACGTCGGCCTCGTCGACGCCCGCGACGTCACCGAGCGCGTCGTGGACGTCCCGACAGCCGGGACAGCAGAACGCCTCTCCCCGGTCGTTGGTCACCCCGTCGTCCGCGAGCGGCAGACCGCAGAGTTCGCAGGCGGCCTCCGCCCCGTCGTCGGTACTGGCTGTCACGGGCGATCGTCACACCTCGTCTCCTCCGGGATGACGACCGGCGAATCCCCGCTCGCGCGACCGCGATCCGGGGCGGTCCCCCGCCGGGTCCGATCCGGCGGCCGTCGCGCCATCCCGGCGCCGACGGACATCGGCGCGGATTGGCGACGGGAACGGATATCAGTTCTGTTTCCCCGGTGTCGGAGGTCCGGTCGGCGGAGAGGGACGGCGATGAAAACGAAGGAAGTGGACTCGCCGGAAAGGAGGCGGTCGGGTCACACCGGATTCGCCCGTGGGAAGTCTTATCAGCCGTGTCGGGCGTACTGTACGACAATGGCGAGGGCCACCCGCGACGACGAGGAGTCGGGAGGCGTCGTCTTCATCCAGGAGGAGGACGGCAGCATCACGGCGAAGGACATCGAGACCGGCGTCGCCTCGTTCGGCGACACCAAGTCCGAGGCCCTCCGGATGCTCGCCGAGGCGCTCGAACTCCACGAGGGGGGCGGCGAACCCGTCACCGACGACGACCTCCGCGAGTGGGGGCTCGACCCCGACGACTTCGACGCGAAGGACCTCCCCGAGTTCATGCAGTGAATGGTCAGGACCTCGTTTTCCGGGCGAGAGATCGCGTCCGTCCTGACTGACCACGGCTACCGGCCCGTCGACCGCACCGGGAGTCACCTGAAGCTCCGGTACGAGAACCCGGACACGGGGGAAGTCCGCGTGGTTACCGTTCCGATGAAATCCGCGGATCGAATCCCGACGGGAACGATCCGGTCGATCGCCGACCAGTGCGGAGCGAAGGAGTTCCGCGCCTGGTGTCGGTGGATCGACGAGAACCGCTGATCCACGCTCCGACTCCGCGATGGGGTGACCCGCTCCTCTACGGGCTGATCGGACGCGGCGAGTTACACCATCCTCCGCTCCGGAAAAGTTACACCATCCTCTGCTCCGGAAAGAACGTCGGAGTATCTATGGACTCGCCGGGAGTCCCGCGAGCGACCGGCGGGAGCGAGTGGGACGTCGGCGAGTCCACGACCGAGCGGAGCGAGCGAAGGAAGTGGACTCGCCGGGATTCGAACCCGGGGCCTCCGCGCCTCCCTGCGGTCGGCGCGGCACCGCGCACCTTGCGGCTTGGAGTCGATCCAGCACCGATCTACCAGTTGCAGTCCGCCGGTGCCGAGCCCTCCACGCTGTGCGCGTTCGGTGGAGAACCAACGATGAACGCAACGCCACCGCGCGAAGCGATGAACCGCTACCTGACAGACAAATCCAGCGACGTGACCGACTCCACCCTCTCGAACTACGAGACGACGCTGCGGAAGTTCGTCAGCTGGCTGGAGGACGAGGGGATCACGAACCTCAACACCCTCACCAGCGACGAGATCCAACAGTTCAAGGAGTGGCGACAGGAGCAGGTGAAGACCATCACCCTCAAGACCGACATGACCTGCATCAAGGACTTCGTCCGCTTCTGCGAACACATCAACGCCGTCCCGAAGGACCTGCGACTGATGGTCCGTATCCCCAAGCCGGACGACGCCGATGAGGTGGCGGATTCCGTCCTCACGCAGGCGGAAGCCACCCAAATCCTCGACCACCTCGACAAGCACGAGTACGCGAGCCTCCGCCACGTGACCGTCCTGCTCCTCTGGAAGACCGGGATGCGACGAGGGTCGCTCTACGCGCTCGACAAGCGGGACTTCGAGGACGGGTCAAAGCCCTATCTTCGCGTGCGCCACCGTCCGGAGACCGCGACGCCGCTCAAGAACAAGAGCAAGGGCGAGCGAGATGTGCGAATCAGCAGCGAGGTCGCGGCGGTCATCCGCGACTACCTGCGCTTCAATCATCCCGACGAGGAGGACGAACATGGACGGACGCCTCTACTCATGTCCACGCGCGGGAAGCGATGTGAAGCCACGACGATCCAGCGAAACGTCTACACCGCGACTCGACCCTGCCACTACACCGGGGAGTGTCCGATGGGTCGTGATCTCCAGGAGTGCGAGGCAACTTCCTACAACACCGCCAGCAAGTGTCCCGGTTCGGTGAGTCCGCACGCACTTCGACGGGGGTACGTCACCGAGGCGCTGAACGCGGGCCAGCCGAAGGACGTGACCGCCGACAGGGTAGACATGACCCGCGAGGTCATGGACAAGCACTACGACAAGGCGACGAAGAACGAGCAGATGGAACGACGGGAGGATTATCTCGTAGATATTTAGTCGAGATCGATTCTCGTCGTACGCTCCAACACACTCTTCCTGTCCCCGTCTTATTTTACTCCCTCGT